>NZ_JBLYYB010000076.1:0-87003 GCF_048549895.1 Hydrogenophaga sp. | reverse complement strand
TGTGCCTGATGGCTGAAGCGTTCATGGGCTACTTGCTCCCCTGGGGTCAGATGTCTTACTGGGGCGCGCAGGTTATCGTGAACCTGTTTGCCGCCATTCCCTTCGTCGGCCCCGACCTCGCGCTGCTGATCCGCGGCGACTTCGTGGTGGGTGACGCCACGCTCAACCGCTTCTTCAGCTTCCACGTGATCGCCGTGCCGCTGGTCCTGCTGGGCCTGGTGGTCGCGCACATCATTGCGCTGCACGAAGTGGGTTCCAACAACCCCGATGGCGTGGAAATCAAGGCGAAAAAAGATGCCAAGGGCATCCCGCTGGACGGCATTCCGTTCCATCCCTACTACACCGTGCACGACGTGCTGGGTGTGTCGGTGTTCCTGATGCTCTTCTCCGCGATCATCTTCTTCGCGCCCGAGTTCGGTGGCTACTTCCTCGAATACAACAACTTCATCCCGGCCGATCCGCTGGTCACGCCGCTGCACATTGCGCCGGTCTGGTACTTCACGCCCTTCTATTCGATGCTGCGTGCCATCACCAGCGAGATGATGTTCGCGCTGGTGGCCATCGTGGTCATCGCTGCGGTGCTCGGAGCGCTCAAGGCCAAGGTGTCTGGTGTCATCAAGGCTGGCATCGTGGTCGGCGCCGTGGTGCTGGTGGCCTTGATGCTGGCCATTGACGCCAAGTTCTGGGGTGTGGTCGCCATGGGTGGTGCCGTGATCATCCTGTTCTTCCTCCCCTGGCTGGACTTCAGCCCGGTGAAGTCGATCCGCTACCGTCCGACCTGGAACAAGTACCTGTACGGTGTGTTCGTGATCAACTTCCTGATCTTGGGTTATCTCGGCGTGTTGCCGCCGTCGCCCATCGGCGAGCGTGTGTCGCAGATCGGTACCTTGTTCTACTTTGGCTTCTTCCTGCTGATGCCGTGGTGGAGTCGTCTGGGCGAGTTCAAGGCTGTGCCTGACCGCGTCACCTTCCAGCCCCACTGAATCCCGAAGAGCCAATTCAGAGAGTCAAGCAAATGAAAAAAATCCTCTTGGGCTTCGCGCTGGTATTGGGTTTCTCCGGCGCCGTCATGGCAGCTGGCGGAAGCATTCCTCTGGACAAAGCGCCGCAGCGAACCAATGACATGGCGGCCTTGCAAAACGGCGCCAAACTGTTCGTGAACTACTGCCTGAGCTGCCACTCGGCGGCCTTCATGCGCTATAACCGCCTGCGCGATATCGGCCTCAACGACAAGCAGATCGCCGAGAACTTGACGTTCGCCACCGACAAGATCGGTGACACGATGAAAGCTTCCATCGACCCCAGGCAAGCCAAGCAATGGTTCGGTGTGAATCCGCCGGACCTGACCTTGATCGCGCGTTCCCGCTCCAGCAAGGCAGGCACCGGTGCAGATTACGTTTACACCCTGCTTCGCACCTACTACCGCGACGACACCAAACCCACCGGTTGGAACAACCTCGCGTTCCCCAACATCGGCATGCCCAACCCGCTGTGGGAGCTGCAAGGCGAGCAACGTCCTGTGGTGGAAAAGGTGATGAGCCACGGTCATGAGGTTGAGCGCGTCAAAGGCTGGGAGCCCGTCAAGGCGGGTACGCTCAGCGCGGCCGAATACGACCGGAACGTGGGTGACCTCGTCGCCTATCTGCAATGGATGGCCGAACCGGCACAGAACAGCCGTGTGCGCATTGGCGTGTGGGTGATGTTGTTCCTTGCCGCCTTCACCGTGGTGGCCTGGCGTCTGAATGCCGCCTTCTGGAAAGACATCAAGTAATCCCACCCGACAGGGCTGGCGGTGTGAGCCGCCAGTCTGTCAGTTCCGCAGTGGTTTGCAGTGTCCGTATGACACGAAAGCAAACCACTGTTTTTTGCTTTAAGGAGACTCCCTCATGATGGTCTTGTACTCAGGTACCACCTGCCCGTATTCCCACCGCTGCCGCTTCGTGTTGTTCGAAAAAGGCATGGATTTCGAGATCCGGGATGTCGACCTCTACAACAAGCCCGAAGACATCAGTGTGATGAACCCATACGGCCAGGTGCCCATCCTGGTCGAGCGCGATCTCATCCTGTACGAGTCGAACATCATCAACGAGTACATCGACGAGCGTTTTCCCCATCCGCAATTGATGCCCGGTGACCCGGTGGATCGGGCCCGTGTGCGGTTGTTTCTGCTGAACTTCGAAAAAGAGCTGTTCACGCACGTGTCCATGCTGGAGTCTCGCGTCACCAAGGGCAATGAGAAGGCGCTTGAGAAGGCTCGTGCGCACATCCGTGACCGCCTCACGCAGCTGGCACCGGTTTTCCTGAAGAACAAGTTCATGCTGGGCGACAATTTTTCCATGCTCGATGTGGCGATTGCCCCGTTGCTGTGGCGCCTGGACTTCTACGGCATTGAGCTCAGCAAAAACGCGGCACCTCTGCTCAAGTACGCCGAGCGGATTTTCTCGCGTCCTGCCTACATCGAGGCGCTGACGCCGTCCGAGAAAGTGATGCGCAAGTGATGGACTCCCCGGTCGTGCGCGACCGGGCTGTCTTGAGCCTCAGCGACTTCCCATGAGTCCTGTCGACGCCGATATTCCTTCCACCCGGCCCTACCTGATTCGTGCCTTGCACGAATGGTGTTCGGACAACGGGTTCTCTCCCTACATTGCGGTGCAGGTGGACGCTTCCGTGCAGGTGCCGATGGAGTTCGTGAAGAACGGCGAGATCGTGCTCAATGTGGGTGTGGACGCCACCAGCTCGCTGCGATTGGGCAACGATTTCATCGAGTTCAAGGCTCGGTTTGGCGGCGTGGCTCGCGAAATCGTGGTGCCCATCAGCCACGTCATTGCGATCTATGCGCGCGAGAACGGACAGGGAATGGCGTTTCCAGCCCCTTCGCCGGCCACCGTGTCTACCATCAAGAGCGCCGAGGTGCCCGATGCGTCCGAGCCGGTCACCGAAACCGCCTCGCGCAGTCCGCTGCGGTCGGTGACCAGTGATGATGTGTCTGCCGAGACCGATGAGTCGCCAGAGCCGCCAACCGACGGCCCTGGCCGAGCGTCGGGTCGCCCCCAGCTCAAACGCGTCAAGTAAACTCGCGTCCTTGGTTTTTTCGGGCCGCTTTAGCTCAGTTGGTAGAGCAATCGCCTTGTAAGCGATAGGTCATCTGTTCGAGTCAGATAAGCGGCACCATCCCCTGCAGCCCATGGCCATCGACTCGCACTTGGTGCGCGTTCATCGTCCCGGCGTTTGGACTTTGATCCGTATTGCGTTAACCTGCGCTCCGCCAGCAGTCAGGGTCTGCTGGATGGCTGGTAACAGCTGTCGCAACTTGGTGGACACAGCTGCGCTGCCCACCAGCAAACACCACTCCTGGTTCTGCAACGGACCCGCCACCACGTGTTGTCGCATGGCAGCCGGTATCAGATGGCGAATCCGGTCCATGCATGCTTGGGACTCACGAATGCGTTCTTGCAGCAAGGCCAGTGACGGCGCTGCACCCACGGCCTGCTCGAGGCTGTAGAGGGTGCGGGGTCGTTGATCGGTGGCCATGTGAATTGGACGGGTGGGCGTTCGCTGCTCACCGCACGGAAAGGTTTCAGAGTGCACATCATTATCACGGACGCCTGGTTGGCCCGAAGCAAGGCGTTGCACCTCAACGGCTTCAAACTGATCGGCGTGGGCTTGCTCGCATCCCTGTTGCTGATGCTCGCTTCGATCGCCACGTATCACTGGTTCTTTCTCGAAGGTGTGCGCCAGGGATGGCCCGGGTTTGCCTCGGTTGCGCGATTGGTTCACCAAAGCGATGCAGACTCCAAAGACGCCTACATGCGTGCCAACCTGGATGCCATGGCCCGCAAGCTCGGGGAAATGCAGGCGCGCATGGTTCAGATCGATTCCCTCGGTGAGCGCGTGGCCGGCCTCGCCGGCCTGAACCCGGCCGAATTCAAGAACGCGCCGGGCTCGGGCGGTTCCTTGGTGGCCAGCCGGGACATCAGCATGCAGGAGTTGATGCACGCGCTCGACTCTGTCGAAGTTTCCAGCGGTTCCCGGGTCGACTGGCTCACGGTGGTCGAGTCGCGGCTTTTCGATCAAAAGATTCAACAGACATTGATACCCACCGAAAAGCCGGTCGACGGTGTGCAGGTCGGCTCCGCCTTCGGATTTCGCATCGATCCGATCACGGGCCGATCGGCCCTGCACACCGGGCTTGATTTTCCTGCGGACGTGGGCACGCCGATCCTCGCGGCAGCCGGTGGAGTGGTCGTGGTGCAGGAGTACCACGCCGCCTACGGCAACATGATCGAGGTGGACCATGGCAACGACTTGATCACGCGCTACGCCCATGCATCGCAGACCTTTGTGAAGAAGGGCGACATCGTCAAGCGCGGACAGAAGATTGCCAGCGTGGGCTCCACGGGCCGCTCCACCGGACCTCATCTGCACTTTGAAGTGTGGGTTGCAGGAGTCCCGCAGGACCCCCAGCGTTTCCTGGCCGCAGGTGAAAAAATCGCAGCAGCCAAGCCCGCCTCAGTGGGCCCTCGCAAGCCCTGAGCAGGGCCAGTCCCCGGCAGTTAAAATCGCGGCTTTGCTCTTGAAAATCCTGCGTTTGCCGACATCTCCGAGGTGTTCGGTGAACGCGCCCCAGGTTCGCAAGAGCCCTCCTCATTTCTTTTGCCTGCCCGGCGCCTTCAGGGTGTCCGGTTTGGGTCTGCATGTATGGCCACAAACTTCCTCACCAAACTCTTTGGTAGCCGCAACGATCGATTGCTCAAGACTTACCGCAAAACGGTCGAGCGTATCAACGGCATGGAGGCGCAGTTTGAAAAGCTCAGCGACGACGAACTCCGTGGCAAGACGGAATCCTTCAAGCAACGCATAGCGCAGGGCGAAAGCCTGGAGGCGGTGTTGCCGGAGGCCTTTGCGGTGGTTCGTGAAGGCAGCAAGCGCGTCATGAAGATGCGCCACTTCGACGTGCAACTGGTGGGCGGCCTCGCGCTGCACCACGGCAAGGTGGCCGAGATGCGCACCGGTGAAGGCAAGACCCTCACCGCCACGCTGCCGGTGTACCTGAACGCACTCACCGGCAAGGGTGTTCACGTGGTCACGGTGAACGACTACCTGGCCAGCCGCGACGCGCAGTGGATGGGGCGTCTCTACAATTTCCTCGGCCTCACGGTCGGCATCAACCTGCCGCAGGCACCACGTGACGAGAAGCAGGCGGCTTACCGTGCCGACATCACCTACGGCACCAACAACGAATACGGCTTCGACTATTTGCGCGACAACATGGTCTACGAGGCCGCAGACCGCGTGCAGCGCGGCCTGAACTTCGCCATCGTCGACGAGGTGGACTCGATCCTGATCGACGAGGCCCGCACGCCGCTGATCATCAGCGGTCAGGCTGAAGACCAGACCCAGACCTACATGGCGATCAAGCAACTGGTGCCGCACCTGGTGCGCCAGGAAGGCGAGGCCGATGTGCGCACCGGCGAGGGCGTGACAAAACCCGGCGACTTCACGGTGGATGAGAAGGCGCATGCGATTCACATGACCGAACAAGGTCATGAGCACGCCGAGCAGTTGCTCAGCCAGGCCGGTCTGTTGCCCGAGGGCGCCTCGCTGTACGACCCAGCCAACATCGCATTGCTGCACAACCTGGTGACCTCGCTCAAGGCGCACCACCTCTACCACCGCGACCAGCACTATGTGAACCAGAACGGCGAAATCGTGATCGTCGATGAGTTCACCGGCCGTTTGATGACGGGTCGCCGCTGGAGCGACGGTCTGCACCAGGCGGTGGAGGCCAAGGAAGGCGTGGCGATCCAGCCAGAGAACCAGACACTGGCGTCCATCACGTTCCAGAACTACTTCCGCCTCTACGGCAAGCTCTCGGGCATGACCGGCACGGCCGACACCGAAGCGTATGAGTTCCAGGAGATCTACAGCCTGGAGACGGTGGTGATCCCGCCGAACCGCGTGAGCAAGCGTGTGGACCAGCTCGATCGTGTCTACAAGACCACGAAAGAAAAGTACGTCGCGGCGATTCAGGACATTCGCGAATGCCACGAGCGCGGTCAGCCGGTGCTGGTGGGCACGTCATCGATCGAGAACTCGGAAATCATTGCCGAGCTGCTGGTCAAGGAAGGCCTGCCCCACGAGGTGTTGAACGCCAAGCAGCATGCGCGCGAAGCCGACATCATCATCCAGGCGGGCCGCCCTGGCGGCATCACCATCGCCACCAACATGGCCGGTCGCGGCACCGACATCGTGCTCGGCGGCAACCTGGAGAAGATGGTTGACGCGGTGCAGAACGACGAGTCGCTGGACGATGCCACCAAGGCCTCGCGCATCGAATCGTTGCGCCAGAACTGGCAGGCCGATCACGAGAAGGTGAAAGCACTGGGCGGTCTGCGCATCATCGCCACCGAGCGTCATGAATCGCGCCGCATCGACAACCAGCTGCGTGGTCGTTCCGGTCGTCAGGGTGACCCGGGTTCGTCGCGGTTTTATCTGAGCCTGGACGATTCGCTCATGCGCATCTTCGCGGGCGACCGCGTGCGCGCGATCATGGACCGGCTGAAGATGCCCGAGGGTGAGGCCATCGAGGCCGGCATCGTCACGCGCAGCATCGAGAGCGCGCAGCGCAAGGTCGAGGCCCGCAACTTCGACATCCGCAAGCAGCTGCTGGAATACGACGATGTGTCCAACGACCAGCGCAAGGTGATCTACCAGCAGCGCAACGACATCCTGGACGCCGAATCGCTGCGCGCGCAGATCGACTCTTTGCGCGACGGTTGTTTTGCCGATCTGGTGCACCAGTACGTGCCCGAAGGCAGTGTGGAAGAACAGTGGGACTTGCCCACGCTGGAACGTGTGCTGCGCGAGGAGTGGGCCGTGGACGTGCCGGTGACGACCTGGGTGTCGGACGCCGAGTCGATCGATGCGGAAGAGGTTGCCGAGCGCGTGGTGGCTGCGGCCAAGGCAGCGTTTGAAGCCAAGGTGCAGATCGTGGGCGAAGAGAACTTCACCCAGTTCGAGCGCGTGGTGCTGCTGCAGACCATCGACGGGCAGTGGCGCGAACACCTGTCCGCGCTGGACTACCTGCGCCAGGGCATCCACCTGCGGGGTTATGCGCAGAAGCAACCCAAGCAGGAGTACAAGCGCGAAGCTTTCGTGCTGTTTGGTCAGTTGCTCGACACGGTGAAGAACGATGTGACGCGCGTGTTGATGAACGTGCGTGTGCAGTCCGCCGAGCAGATGGCCCAGGCGGCCGAACAGCTGGAAGAGCGCGCCGAGCAGATCGCCAACGTGACCTACACCGCGCCCACCGAAACCGGTGAAGCGGAAACGGTGGGTGCGGCAGGCGCAGCACCGCGTCCCGCCGGCGATGTGCCACGCGTGGGTCGCAACGAACCTTGCCCCTGCGGCAGCGGGAAAAAATACAAACAGTGCCACGGCAAGCTGGACTGACATGGCGGGGCTCAGTGCCCCGTGCGTCCTTCCGACTGGCTCAACCCTGACTTCACGGAGTTCACATGCCCGTTCAACTCGACACGCCCTTGGTCACGGATCTGTTCGCCATTCCAGGTGTGCGTATCGGTGTGGCCGAGGCTGGTATCCGCAAGGCCAACCGCAAAGACCTCACGGTGTTTCTGCTGGACGAGGGTTGTGCGGTTGGTGCGGTGTTCACCCAGAACCGCTACGCCGCGGCCCCGGTGCAGGTGTGCCGTGAGCACCTGGCGGCCGGGCAGGGCGTGCGGGCGCTGGTGATCAACACCGGCAATGCCAACGCTGGCACGGGCGAACCGGGTCTCGCGAATGCGCGCCAGACCTGCACCGCACTGGCTTTGGCTTTAGGGGTACGCCACGAACAGGTGTTGCCGTTCTCCACCGGTGTGATCATGGAGCCACTGCCGCTGGATCGCCTGCTCGCGGGTTTGCCGGCCGCTCTCACCGATGCCGCACAACCGCAGACCGACAGCGGCGCCCAGTGGCTCTCGGCGGCCCAGGGCATCATGACCACCGACACCTTGCCCAAGGCCTTCAGCCAGCGCATGACGATCGACGGGCGCGCGGTGCATGCCACCGGCATCGCCAAAGGCGCCGGCATGATCCGCCCGAACATGGCGACCATGCTGGGCTTTCTGGCCACCGATGCGGCTGTGGCACCCGCGCTCATGAGCGAACTGGCCCGTCGCCTGGCAGACGCGTCGTTCAACCGCGTGACCGTGGACGGCGACACCAGCACCAACGACTCGTTTGTGGTGGTGGCCACCGGACAAGCAGGCCATGCACCCATCACCGACCTGGACAGCCCGGCCGGTGTTGCCCTGCTGGCTGGCTTGACGCCGGTGGCGCGTTTCCTCGCCCACGCCATCGTGCGCGACGGCGAGGGCGCCACCAAGTTCATCACCATCCAGGTTGAAGGCGGGCGCACCGCCGCCGAATGCCTGCTGGCGGCCTACGCTGTGGCGCACTCGCCCCTGGTCAAGACCGCGTTCTTCGCCAGCGACCCCAACCTCGGCCGCATCCTCGCCGCGGTGGGCTACGCCGGCATTCACGATCTGGACGTGGGAGGCATCGAGCTGCACCTGGGTGATGTGCATGTGGTCACCCAGGGTGGTCGGCACCCCGACTACCGTGAAGAAGACGGTCAGCGCGTGATGAAACAAACCGAGATCCTGGTGCGCATTGGCCTGGGTCGTGGTGATGCGACCGAGACGGTGTGGACCTGCGATTTCAGCCACGACTACGTGACCATCAACGCCGACTACCGCTCCTGATTCAAGCGCCATGAACGAACACTTTGAGCGCCTGCTGGAGCGGGCCGAGCAGTTGATGGCCCGCATCGAGTCGGTGTTGCCCCAGCCCATGCAGGCGCCCGACTGGGCCGCTGCGGTGGCTTGGCGTTACCGCAAGCGTTCCAGCGGCCACGGCGCGCTGGAGCCGGTGCGCCATGTGGGCGCCATGCGCTTGAGCGACCTGCAGGAGATCGACGGTCAGAAAGAAAAGATCCAGCGCAACACGCTGCAGTTCGTGCAGGGCCTGCCCGCCAACAACGTGCTGCTCACCGGCGCGCGCGGCACCGGCAAGTCCTCGCTGATCCGCGCCTGCCTCAACGAATACGCGCCGCAGGGTCTGCGCCTGATCGAGGTGGACAAGGCCGAGCTGGTGGACCTGCCCGACATCGTCGATGTGGTGTCCGAACGGCCCGAACGCTTCATCGTCTTCTGCGACGACCTCAGTTTTGAAGACGGTGAGCCCGGCTACAAGGCACTCAAGTCCATCCTTGACGGCTCGGTGTCCGCGGCCAGCCCCAACGTGCTCATCTACGCCACGAGCAACCGGCGCCACCTGTTGCCCGAGTACATGAAGGAAAACCTCACCTACACCCACACCGCCGAAGGCGAAGTGCACCCGGGTGAGGTGGTGGAAGAGAAGATCTCGCTCTCGGAGCGGTTCGGCCTGTGGGTGAGCTTCTACCCGTTCAGCCAGGACGAGTACCTCACCATCGTGGCGCAGTGGCTCTCGTCGTTTGGTGTGCCCTCGGCCGACATTGACGCCGCAAGCCCCCTGGCGCTGGTGTGGGCGCTGGAGCGCGGTTCGCGCAGCGGGCGCGTGGCCTACCAGTTTGCCCGCGACTACGCTGGCACGCACGCCTCGAAAGCATGAGCTCGCCGGTCCTTGTCGTGGATGCCGACCCTGGTGTCGAGCGACCCGTCGACCGGCCTGTGGTCGACGTGGCGGTCGGTTTGCTGATCGCACCCGATGGCCGTTTTCTGCTCACGTCTCGCCCGGTGGGCAAGGTGTATGCAGGCTACTGGGAGTTTCCGGGCGGCAAGCTGGAAGCGGGTGAGTCGGTCGAGCAGGCCTTGCGCCGTGAACTGCAGGAGGAGATCGGCGTGACCATCGGCGCTGTACACGCGTGGCGTGACAGTCTGGTGGACTACCCCCATGCGCTGGTGCACCTGCACTTTTGCAAAGTGTTCGACTGGACCGGGGACCTGCAGATGCGTGAAGGGCAGGCGTTCAGTTGGGAGGCCGTGCCCACACGCTGCGAGCCGATACTGCCTGGCACCGTGCCGGTGCTGGAGTGGCTTGCGCTTGAGCGCGGGCTTGAACCGAACTGAACTGACGCCGCTCGCTCACGACGTCCCGAAGTCCGGATCGTTCTGACTGTCCTGCTCGGGCAGTTTGAAGCTCTCGGTGGCCCAGGCGCCGAAGTCCATGTTCTTGCAGCGTTCGCAGCAAAACGGCCGGAAGGCGTTGCTGGGCGCGTAGATGCTGGGGCCGCCACAACCGGGGCAGCGCACGGTTTTTTGCGGGCTGGTGGTGGTGTTCGCAGACATGGGCAATCCAGCGGAAGCGTTCAGGCGCAGAGCGTCAACTCAAACGCGGTGTCGTCCGGTGCGGAGTGCAGGCGGTCGTCATCGCCTTGCCGCATCAAACGCACCGACAGCATCAGGCGGTTGCCACTGATCTCGGGGATCAGGCCAGTGCTCGGGTCGATGCGCAGGCGAAGCAGCTGAAAGGTACGACCCTGCGGCAAGGTTTGCTGGAACTGACCACCGGGCGCCACCACCTTTTGTGGCGAACCAGAGTCCCGCAGCATCTTGAGCAGCAACACAACGGATTCAGCCAGTGGCGCCAGTGGCACCGACCAGCGTTGCAGGTCTGCCTGTCGCTCCTCGGCACTGTGGTGCTGCCAGTGGTAGTAAGCCGGGAGATCGAATTCACAGGTGCCTGCGGGAATGCCGATGCGACTGCGGATGCTCATCAACCAGTCGTTTTCGGTCAGCGATTGCCCCGTCTTGCCCGCCAGTCCGCTGAGCTGTGAAAAGCAATCTTCCAGTTGTCCGATGGCGTCGTTGAGCGCCTGCTCCGAGATCATGGGGTTGCCACGGTAGGCAATGAGCTGCTGTTTGTGCCGATCGATGTCTTTGAGCACATCGGATTTCATGTCGGCCCGCGACGCCACCTCAATGATTTCGAAAATCGTCTGTATGGCGAAATGGTGGTCCAGTGGATGCTGGCGTGGCACCAGTTCGACCATGCGCCGGAACAGTTGTTCAAGTCGCAGGTAGGTGCGGATGCGTTCGTTGAAAGGGTATTCGTACAGGATCACAGCGGCTTGGGTGTGCAGGGCGGTGCAGCGGGTGGGCATTCATCATAGCCCGAACCGATTGGCCAACCCCCGGGCCAGATGTTGCAGGTTGTCCAGGCTGTCTGTGTCGTTGAAGACCACAAAGTCCGCAGCCGCCAGCCGCTTCTCTCGCGTGCTTTGGCTGCGCATGACAGCCTCGATGGTGGCCAGGTCCCACGCGCTGCGCTGCACCACCCGGCGGACTTGTGTGGCGGGCAAACAATCCACCACCAGCACCCGGTCCAGCTGCGCACGCCAGTGCGGTGACTCGACGAGAAGAGGGATGTCAAACACCACCAGGCTGGATGTGGCCAGCGTGATTTGGCGACGTATCTCATCTCCAACCAATGGATGGACGACGCGCTCAAGCACCTTGCGTGCATCAGGCTGGGCAAACACGTGTTCGCGCATGCGTTGCCTGTCCAGTGAACCATCGATCGTGATGAACGCGCTGCCAAATGTTTGAGCGATGGCAGGGATGGCCGCGCCGCCGATGTCGGTGCAGGCACGCGAGATCGCATCAGCGTCGATCACATCTGCGCCCAAACTCTGGAGCAGGCGAGCCAGGGTGCTTTTGCCACTGCCAATTCCGCCGGTGAGTCCCAGCTTCAGGACTTGGCGTTGCAGCGAAGCCGAGTTCACAGGCCGATGACAGCCAGGATCGCCGACGGTCCGAAGATCATGGCGGTCAGTCCTGCCAACGCAAGGAAGGGACCAAAAGGGACATAGCCCCCTTCACGCAACTCACCTTTGAGCTTGATGCCGATGCCGATCACGGCACCGATCACCGAGGCCATGAGGATGACGGGGATCAGGGCCTGCCAGCCGAACCACGCGCCAAAGGCTGCGAACAGCTTGAAGTCTCCGTAGCCCATGCCTTCTTTGCCTGTGACCAGCTTGAAAGCCCAGTACACCAGCCACAGCGACAGGTAACCTCCCACCGCACCCCACAACGCATCGGGGAGAGCCGTGTCGATCCATCCAAGGCCCGCTGCGCACAGGCCGGCCCACAGCAACGGCAGTGTGATGTCATCGGGCAGCAACGTGGTGTCCCAGTCAATGCACGCCAGCGAAAGCACCGCCGCTGAAAAACCGCACCAGGCGATCGCTTGCCAGCCCAGGCCCCACGACCAGCCGCACCAGGCAAACAGCGCACCACAAATGAGCTCCACTGTCGGGTACCGCAAGCTGATGGGCGCAGCGCACTGGCTGCACTTTCCGCGCAGGACCAGGTAGCTGAAAACCGGAACGTTTTCGAACCAGCGGATTTGATGCCCGCAATGAGGACATCTCGAACGCGGCACCATGAGGTTGAAGGGCTCAGCCACAGGAGCAGGCTGCTGCAAGGCGTCTTTCCCCGCATGGAGCTCCGCGCATTCGGCCGCCCAGCTCAACTCCATCATCTTGGGCAACCGGTGAATCACCACGTTGAGAAAGCTGCCCACCAACAGGCCCAGAAGCCCCAGCAGCGCCGCGTCTGCCGCGCTCGCTCCGAGCATCAAACCACCTGACCCAGTTTGAAAATCGGCAAGTACATCGAGACCACGATGCCGCCAATGACGGTGCCCAGCACCACGATGATGATGGGCTCCATCAAGCTGGAGATGCCGGAAACCATATCGTCCACCTCGGCTTCGTAGAAGTCTGCGGCCTTGCCCAGCATGTGATCGATCGAGCCAGACTCTTCACCAATGGCGCACATCTGCAGCACCATGGAAGGGAAGATGTTGGCGTTGGTCATCGCATTGGTCAGGCTGGTGCCGGTCGACACCTCCTGCTGGATGCGCTCGGTGGCCATCGAGTACACCGAGTTGCCGGAAGCGCCACCCACGGAGTCAAGCGCCTCCACCAAAGGCACACCGGCCGCGAACATGGTGGACAGCGTGCGCGTCCAGCGGGCAATCACCGATTTCTCGATCAGCACGCCGAAGATCGGCAACTTCAGCAGGACGCGGTCCATGAATTGCTGCACTTTTTCGTTGCGACGCCACGCCTGCATGAAAAAATAGAAGCCGCCACCCAGTCCGCCAAAAATCAACCACCAATATTCGGTGAAGAACTCACTCATGGCAATGACGAACAGCGTGGGTGCCGGCAGGTCTGCGCCGAACGAGGAGAAGACCTCCTTGAACGAAGGAATCACGAAAATCATGATCACGGCCACCACGACGAAGGCCACGATCACCACCGCAATGGGGTACATCAGCGCCGACTTGATTTTCGACTTGAGGGCCTCGGTCTTCTCCATGTAAACCGCCAGGCGGTCCAGCAACTCTTCAAGAATACCGGCCGCTTCACCCGCTTCAACCAGGTTGCAGTAGAGGCTGTCGAAGTAAAGAGGATTCTTGCGGAATGCGGCGCTCAGCGAAGTGCCGGTTTCGACGTCCGAGCGGATGTCGTTGAGCAGCTTGGTCACGCTGGGATTGGGGTTGCCTCGTCCGACGATGTCGAACGCCTGCAACAGAGGAACGCCAGCTTTCATCATGGTGGCCAGCTGGCGCGTGAAGATGGCGATGTCCTTGGGCTTGATGCGCTTGCCCGAGCTCATGCGGCGCTTTTTAACCTTGCCCGGGATGATGCCTTGACGACGCAATGCAGCGAGAACCTGGTTCTCACCAACCGCACGCGTTTCACCGCGCACCGTCTTGCCGTTGCGGTCCTTGCCTTCCCACTCGAAAACAGCTTCTTTGATGCTCTTGGTTGCAGCGGTTGCCATGGTGTCCTCTCAGGCCTTTGTCCGACTCAGCGTCACTCGTTGGTGACGCTGAGCACCTCTTCAAGCGACGTCATGCCCAGCTTCACCTTGAGCAGCCCTGACTCGCGCAGCGTGCGCACGCCTTCCTTGCCGGCTTGCTGGGCTATGTCCAGAGCACTGCCGCCGCGCAGGATGATGCGTTGAATTTCTTCTGAAATCGGCATCACCTGGTAGATGCCGACCCGGCCTTTGTAGCCGTTGTTGCAGGCCGAACATCCCACCGGCCGGTAGGGTGTCCATGTGCCGTCGAGATCATCGGCCTTGAAGCCAGCGTCGACCAACGCCTTGCGCGGCACATCCAGAGGTGCTTTGCAGACACCACACAGGCGCCGCGCCAGGCGCTGCGCAGTGATCAGGATGACGCTGGACGCAATGTTGAACGTGGGAATGCCCATGTTCATCATGCGTGTCAGGGTCGTCGGCGCATCGTTGGTGTGCAGCGTTGACAGCACCATGTGGCCTGTTTGTGCCGCCTTGATGGAGATGTCTGCCGTTTCCAGATCACGAATCTCGCCGACCATGATCACATCGGGATCCTGGCGCAGGAATGCTTTCAGGGCCGCAGCAAAAGTGAGTCCGGCCTTCTCGTTCACGTTGACCTGATTCACCCCGGGCAGGTTGATCTCCGAAGGATCTTCTGCGGTCGAGATGTTGATGCCCGGTTTGTTCAGAATATTCAGGCAGGTGTAGAGCGAAACGGTTTTGCCCGAACCGGTAGGCCCGGTCACCAGCACCATGCCATAAGGCCGACCGATGGCCGACATCAGCCGCTCTTTTTCCTCGGGCTCGTAGCCCAGTGCATCAATACCGACCTTGGCGCTGCTCGGATCGAGAATACGGATCACGATTTTTTCGCCAAAGAGCGTTGGCAGCGTGCTCACCCGGAAATCGATGACGCGATCGGGCCCGATCTTGAGCTTCATGCGCCCGTCTTGTGGCACCCGCTTCTCGGAAATATCCATGCGGGAGATCACTTTGATCCGCGAAGCCAGCTTGTCCTTGATGGCAATGGGCGGTGACGCAATCTCTCGCAATTCACCATCGACCCGAAAACGCACCCGATAATTGTGTTCGTAAGGTTCGAAGTGAAGGTCGGACGCACGCATGTTGAACGCATCGATCAACATCTTGTGCAGAAACTTGACCACCGGAGCGTCGTCGACCTCGGAACTCTTGTCGTTCGCGTCCGTGACCACCGTTTCGGTCGCCATTTCATCGAACTCGAAATCCCCGCCGATGATGTTGTCCATCGTCTCGGAGACACTGGTGGTCTGGGACTCCACCAATTTGCTGAGCTTGTCGTACTCGGCGATGACCCAATCCACGCCCATCTGGGTTGCGAACTTGATCTTTTCGGCAGCTTGCTGATCGGCCGGATCGGCCGTGGCCACCATCAGGCGGTTGTTGCGCTTGCTGAGAACGACGATACGGTAGTCAGCGCAAATTTTCGCGTCCAGCAGCCCACTCGGGAGGCGCTGGACGTCGATCGCATCAAGGTCCAGGAGCGGTGCAGAAAAAGCGACCGACATGGTGTGTGCCAGATCAGACGCAGACACAGCGCCGGAACCGGTGAGCTCAGCAATGAAGCTGGAGCGGCCGCTTTGGGCTTTGCGGTACAAATCCTCTGCGGCTTTTTGGCCAAGCTTGCCGGCGGAAACCAAAGCACGCCCCAAACCCGGCAAAGCCATGGATGGGGATTCCTGAGTGACTGATTCGACGGACGCCATAGACCCGTAATCTATCGTAAATCAACAACTTGGCCGTCAGTATTGAGGCAAGTTGTGTTGAATATCCGTATTCGCGCCGATCTGCGTTGTATCGGCGTTGCGCGACCCACGCCGGTCGCTTGAAAAGGCCCGTCCATCGGTATCTGTTTTCGCTTGACAGCATCCGTGAATGTGGTCGGGGTGAGAGGATTCGAACCTCCGGCCTCTACGTCCCGAACGTAGCGCTCTACCTGGCTAAGCTACACCCCGAAAGACCCGCTGGGTCTTGAGACGGATGGCTCGCGGAGCTCCTCGAAAATCAGGAGCGGCGCTCAAGCAATCCCGATGCCAATTGTAGCAACGCAGCGCTGTAGGCATTCTTCGGAAGCAGGCCTGCGGCGTCTATCGCCCGCTGCGCTTCTGCATCCGCACTGGCCCTCGCCTCCTTCAGCGCGCCCGTGTCGAGAATGATCGAGCGAATGTCATCAAGATGCGCCAAATCCCCTTGCTCAATGGCTTGGCGAATCAGACCCTTCTGGGCGTCGGATCCGGTTCTCAGGGCACAAATGATGGGCAAGGTTACCTTGCCTTCCCTCAGGTCATCGCCCAGGTTTTTTCCGAGTTCTTCGGCGCTGCCTTCGTAATCCAGCACGTCGTCGATCACTTGAAACGCGGTGCCGAGCGCTTGCCCGTAGCTGGCGCACACTGCCTCAGTGGATTCATCGGCCTTGGCGAGAATGGCGGCCAATCTGGCACTGGCTTCAAAAAGCTTGGCCGTCTTGGATCGAATCACCTTGAGGTAGGCGCCCTCGTCGATGGAGGCGTCATGCATGTTCATCAGCTGCAGAACCTCGCCTTCAGCGATCACATTGGTGGCATCCGAGAGCACTTGCATGACCCGCATGTCGTTCACGTCCACCATCATCTGAAATGCTCTGGAGTACAGAAAGTCTCCGACGAGAACGCTCGCGGCATTGCCGAAGCGCTCGTTGGCCGTTTCACGGCCGCGGCGCAGAGTGGATTCATCCACCACGTCGTCATGCAGCAAGGTGGCTGTGTGGATGAACTCCACCACAGCGGCCAGACTGTGTCTGTGGGGGCTGCTGCTCCCGATGGCGCCGCTGAGCATCAACAAAAGGGCAGGGCGCAACCGTTTCCCGCCCGCTGAAATGATGTACTGCGCCACCTCCCTGACCAGCGGCACTTCGGTTGTCAGCCGCTCATGAATGACTTGGTCTACCCGATGCATGTCGGGAAGGATCAACTCAAGTGGGTTGCCAGAGTGAGGAATGGGAATCGTCAAGGTGCACGCCGAAAGAGAGGGGACAGAAAGCTGCTGCGATGAACGGAATTATAGGAATGCCGCCAGTTTCCCCGGGGCGTTCTCCCGCTTGCCATGGCACTCACCCATGAGGTGCGGCAGAGCCACTTGTTGGCAACTTCGTGGCGTGCTAAACTCGCGGGCTCAGCGGAATTGGATCCGCTGAGTTTCCATTCGTGGAATTTTTACAAGAGGTTCATATGTACGCGGTCATAAAAACCGGTGGCAAACAGTATCGTGTTGCTGCTGGCGAAAAAATTAAAGTAGAACAGATTGCTGCGGATGTGGGCCAAGAGATCGTGTTTGACCAAGTTCTGGCTGTCGGCAACGGCACCGAGATCAAGATCGGCACTCCCTTGGTTTCCGGCGCAACAGTAACGGTCACGGTGTTGGCCCATGGCAGACACGACAAAGTGCACATCTTCAAGATGCGCCGGCGCAAGCACTATCAGAAGCGCCAAGGTCACCGTCAAAATTTCACCGAACTGCAGATCTCGTCGATCGCAGGCTGAGGAGTAGGTCAACATGGCACAGAAAAAAGGCGGCGGCTCAACGCGAAACGGGCGCGATTCCAAGCCCAAGATGCTCGGCGTGAAAGCGTTCGGCGGCGAACTCGTCAGCGCAGGCTCGATCATCGTGCGCCAGCGCGGCACCAAGTTCCACCCTGGCCTCAACGTCGGCCTGGGCAAGGACCACACGATTTTTGCCACGGTGGACGGCCACGTGTCGTTCGCTGTGAAGGGCGAACTCAACCGCCAGACCGTCAGCATCACACCCGTTTGATCGGGCCATTGCAGGCGCCGCCGGATTGCAAGGTCTCGTAGGCGTTTGTTCAGTGCTGATGTGTAAATGCAGAAGGCCCGCCCCAGCGGGCTTTTTGTTTTGGATTTTTAGTGGGGATGCGTCCCTGGAAAGCATGTCATGAAATTCGTGGATGAAGCCACCATCGATGTCGCTGCGGGCGATGGCGGCAACGGCTGCGCATCATTCCGGCATGAGAAGTACAAGGAATTCGGTGGTCCCGACGGTGGCGACGGTGGACGCGGAGGGCATGTGTATGCGATCGCGGATGCCAGCCTGAACACGCTGGTGGACTTCCGCTTCACGCGCCGCTTTGAGGCCGAGCGCGGAGAACACGGCAAGGGTTCCGACATGTTCGGCGTCAAGGGCGACGACATCATCCTCAAGATGCCGGTCGGCACCATCATTGCCGATGCCGAAACCGGCGAGGTTCTGCACGAGTTGTTGCAGCCCGGCGAGCAGATCACCATTGCCAAAGGCGGTGATGGTGGTTTTGGCAACATGCATTACAAGAGCTCCACCAACCGGGCGCCTCGCCAGAAAACGCCGGGCTGGGCTGGCGAGAAGCGCACCTTGAAACTGGAGCTCAAGGTTTTGGCCGACGTGGGCCTGCTTGGCATGCCGAACGCGGGAAAGTCCACGCTGATATCGGCCATCTCGAACGCCCGTCCGAAGATCGCTGACTATCCGTTCACCACGCTGCACCCGAATCTGGGTGTGGTCCGGGTCGCGCCCGAGAAGAGCTTTGTGGTGGCCGATGTGCCGGGCCTGATTGAAGGTGCATCCGAGGGTGCAGGCTTGGGCCATCAGTTTCTGCGTCACTTGCAGCGCACCCGCTTGTTGCTGCACATGGTGGATGTTGCGCCGTTTGATGAAGGCGTTGATCCCGTGGTGCAGGCCAAGGCCATCGTTGCCGAGCTCAAAAAGTACGACCAGAAGCTGTATGAAAAGCCGCGCTGGCTGGTGCTCAACAAGCTGGACATGGTGCCTCTCGACGAGCGCGAGGCCAAGGTCAAGGACATCGTGAAACGGCTCAAGTACAAAGGCCCGGTGTTTGAGATCTCCGCGCTCACCCGCGAGGGTTGTGAGTTTCTTGTCCAGAAAATCTACGAACACATCGCCAGGGTGCATCAGGCAACGCTGGCACCGGTGGACATTGACCCCCGTTTTGGCGCGCCCTCTCCCAACTGAACGTTCTCGCCCATGTCGACCATGCTCCTTGCAGACAAGACCGGTTTGATACCGTTGCGCGCCGCCAGCGGCCCACTGAAAGCAGCCCGCCGCATTGTGGTCAAGGTGGGGTCCTCGCTCGTGACCAACGAGGGCCGGGGGCTCGACGAGGTGGCGATTGGCCAATGGAGCGAGCAACTCGCGGCTTTGGTCAAGGAGGGGCGTGAGCTGATCATGGTGAGCAGCGGCGCGGTGGCCGAAGGCATGAAGCGCCTGGGTTGGACGGTACGCCCCAAAGAGATCAACGAGTTGCAGGCAGCGGCAGCGGTCGGGCAAATGGGACTGGTGCAGATGTACGAGTCGAAGTTGCGTGAATGTGGCGTGGGCAGTGCGCAGGTGTTGTTGACACACGCGGATCTGGCCGATCGAGAGCGCTACCTGAATGCCCGCTCGACACTGCTCACGTTGCTGCAGTTGGGTGTGGTGCCTGTGATCAATGAAAACGACACCGTGGTCAACGACGAAATCAAGTTCGGTGACAACGACACCCTGGGCGCCTTGGTGGCCAACTTGGTCGAGGCCGATGCGCTCGTGATCCTCACGGATCAAAAAGGCTTGTACACCGCCGACCCGCGACGCGATCCCGCCGCGCAGTTCGTGCACGAGGCGCGCGCTGGGGACCCCCAGCTCGAAACCATGGCAGGTGGTGCCGGTAGCGGCATCGGCAAGGGCGGCATGATCACCAAGATCCTGGCCGCCAAGCGTGCGGCGGGTTCGGGCGCGTCGACCGTGATCGCCTGGGGGCGTGAGCCACAGGTGTTGATCCGCCTGTGCGAAGGCGAAGCCATCGGCACTTGCCTGGTGGCCAGCACGCCGAAAAATCAGGCGCGCAAACGCTGGATGTCAGACCATCTGCAACTGCGTGGCGCGGTGCTGGTGGACGACGGCGCGGTGGGCAAGATCGTGGGCGAAGGCAAGAGTCTGCTGCCGATCGGCATGACAGGCGTTGACGGCGATTTTTCTCGAGGCGACGTGATCGCGGTGCGCGATGGTCGTGGCGTGGAGGTGGCGCGTGGACTGGCCAACTATGCGAGTTCCGAGGCTCGCTTGCTGTGCCGCAAGTCGTCGTCGGACTTTGAGCGTCTGCTCGGCTACGTCGCCGAGCCCGAGATGATCCACCGCGACAACATGGTGCTGGCCCGCACCTGAAGTTCACACCGCACAAAAGCGGTTCAGCGGTATCGGTCGGTGATGCCCGTTTTCAAGGCGCTCAGTATCTTCTGGGGATTTCCCATGACCGCTTTCCCGTCACAAACGCCTTGACGCGCCAGCATCATCGCAGGGCGGGTGGGGCCGCGAAAAGACAGTTCTTGCCACGCGGCGTCGGGGCTGGTGTTCCAGCCACCTTTGTCGCTCAGTCGGGCATAGGTTTTTGCTTCAGCGGTTGCGCAACGGATGCCTTGGTACAGCACGTTGAGTGCCCCACTGGCGCTGCGCGCCACCATCACGTAGCGGACCACCCCATCCTCGCCCACGATCAAGCTGCCGGGATCGATGCCGTAGGTCAGCGCAGAGTCCCTCGTCACCTCAAATGGCTGGAGTGCTTCCGTGCTGAACGCTGCAGGCGGTGTTGCTGAGGACTCCGTCCAGACGGGCTCTTCCTGGAACCTGGGTTGCGCATGAAGCAAGGGCGTGAGTGCAAAAAGTGCAGCAAACGCGAGCGCCGAGGTGAGGAACTTCGGGCGGCATTGGGAATGGAATGTCATTTGAATGGGTGGTTCGCGGAACGGCCATCGTTCTGCGGATCGGGGTCAAAGGTAGCGCCGGGGGGCAATTCCAGTCCCATGGGGACACAAAGCGACGGCACTGATTCATCGCCCTCTTCCTGGCGCTGGCGAACGCCACCGCGCAAGAAACGGTTGCGATGATCAGGTCTGGGCAAGTAGCGGGACAGTTCTGTAAGCGCCATCTCGTAGACGCCGCGTTTGAACTCGACCACCACATCCAGCGGCACCCAGTAGTCGTGCCAGCGCCAGGCGTCAAACTCTGGATGACTGGTTGCACGCAGGTTCAGGTTCCAGTCTTGCGCCACGAGACGCAGCAAATACCAGATCTGTTTCTGGCCTTTGTAATGACCTCGGGCATCCCGGCGGATGAAGCGGTCCGGCACCTCGTAGCGCAACCAGTCCCGCGTGCGGGCCACGATGCTGACGTGCTCGGGCATGAGGCCCACCTCTTCGTGCAGCTCGCGGTACATCGCCTGCTCAGGTGTCTCGCCTCTGTCGATGCCACCTTGCGGAAACTGCCAGGAGTGGGACCTGATGCGTTTGCCCCAGAACACCTGGTTTCGCTGGTTGAGCAGAATGATGCCGACATTGGGCCTGAAGCCTTCTCTGTCAAGCATAATCAACCCCAAATTTTTAAACTGTGACCATTATGCATCGCGCGATGCGAGTTGCGAAGTGATCACACACCTGTTGTCTCTCTGAGCGCTGCGGGACGCCCCAAAATTGTGCCCACTCGGGCCGGTTTGTCCGGTACATCTGTTCAGAGTCTTCCCTTGTAGAACCCACCGAGCTGCCAGCAGGCGGCGTTTTGCCCATGAAAGCCTCCCAGTTCTTCATCTCGACCCAGAAGGAAGCCCCGGCCGACGCCGAAGTGGTGAGCCACCAGCTCATGACGCGCGCAGGCATGATCAAGAAGCTCGGCGCTGGCATCTACAGTTACATGCCCATGGGCTTGCGTGTGATCCAGAAGGTGGAAGCCATCGTGCGCGAAGAGATGAACCGCGCCGGCGCGGTGGAGCTCACCATGCCGGTGATCCAGCCGGCCGAGCTGTGGCAAGAGACGGGGCGGTTCGAGAAGATGGGCCCGGAGTTGCTGCGCATCAAGGATCGGCACGACCGCGACTTCATCGTGCAGCCCACCAGTGAAGAAGTGGTGACCGACATTGCGCGCCAGGAACTGCGCAGCTACAAACAGCTGCCGAAAAACTTTTACCAGATCCAGACCAAATTTCGCGACGAGCGCCGTCCCCGTTTTGGTCTGATGCGTGGACGCGAATTCATCATGAAGGACGCTTACAGCTTTGATCGCGACGAGGCGGCGGCCAAAGCGAGTTACCAGGTGATGGCCGCGGCCTACCGCCGCATCTTCGACCGCTTCGGCTTGCGCTACCGCGCCGTGGCGGCCGACAGCGGCGCCATCGGGGGCGACCTGAGCGAAGAGTTCCAGGTGATCGCGGCCACGGGCGAAGACGCCATCGTGTATTGCCCGAACAGCGACTACGCAGCCAACATGGAAAAAGCCGAAGCGTTGGCGCCCGTTGCCCCGCGCGCCGCGGCGGCCAATGCCATGGTCAAGACGCCCACGACGGGCAAGAGCACCTGTGCAGACGTGGCGGCTTTGTTGGGCGTGCCGCTGGCCACCACGGTGAAGTCGCTGGTGCTGGCCACCGACACGCTCGGCGAGGCGGGGGAGGTCGTGGGCAGCCAGGTGTGGTTGCTGCTCTTGCGCGGTGATCACGACATGAACGAAGTCAAGGTGAACAAAGTGCCGGGCCTGAACGCTGGTTTCCGTTTCGCCAGCATTCCCGAGATTGAAGAACACTTCGGTTGCCGCCCGGGTTACCTGGGACCGATCGGCTTGAAGAAGCCGGTGAAGCTGGTGGTGGACCGTGAGGTGGCCGTGATGGCGGACTGGATCTGTGGCGCCAACGAGCCCGACTTCCACATGACCGGCGTGAACTGGGGCCGCGACCTGCCCGAACCCGAGCTGGTGGCCGACATCCGCAACGTGGTGGAGGGCGATGCGTCGCCAGACGGCAAGGGCCAGCTTGCCATCGAGCGTGGCATCGAGGTGGGCCACGTGTTCTACCTCGGCACCAAGTACAGCAAGGCCATGAGCGCCACGTTCCTCGGCGAAGACGGCAAGCCCGCGCATTTCGAAATGGGTTGCTATGGCATCGGCATCACGCGCCTGCCGGCTGCGGCCATTGAACAAAACCACGATGAGCGCGGCATCATCTGGCCCGACGCGCTGGCGCCGTTCACCGTGGTGGTCTGTCCCATCGGCATGGACCGCAGTGCCGAGGTGAAGGCCGCCGCCGAACAGCTGCATGCCGACCTCTTGGCCGCAGGCATCGACGTGATCCTGGATGACCGGGGCGAGCGCCCGGGCGCCATGTTTGCTGACTGGGAGCTCATCGGTGTGCCGCACCGCGTGACCATCGGCGACCGTGGTTTGAAGACGGGCCAGGTGGAGTATCAGCATCGGCGTGACGCGACTGCCACGCAGGTGCCTCTGGCCGACGTGCTGGCGCTGCTGAAGGGAAAGCTCGGCGCATGAAGCCGCTGGCCTGGTCGCGTCGCGAGTGCCTGCTGGGAGCAGCGTCGCTGGGGCTGGGCTCGTTACCCCTCTGGGCGCATGCAGGCGGTCAGCTGGAAGAACCGCTGGCCGATTCGGTGCGTGGTGCGTTGAGCGCAGCCATTGCCAACAGCGCACCGCCCGTGCCTGAGTTCACCGACCTGGAGAAACGCCTGGCCTACTTGCGCTGGCTGGGTGCCAGCAGTGGGCGGTTACAGCGGCGCAAGACCGACTTTCAAACCCGTATCGAATTCCTGCAGACCGTGTGGTACGAGTCGCGCCGGGCGGGATTGGACACCACCATGGTGCTCGGCCTGATCCAGGTGGAAAGCGCTTTTCGCAAATTCGCCATCTCGCGCGTGGGAGCGCGCGGCTACATGCAGATCATGCCGTTCTGGTCGCGCGTGATCGGTGACGGCGACCCCAGCCGGCTCTTCAACATGCAGACCAACCTGCGCTTTGGCTGTGTGATCCTGCGCCACTACCTCGACCGCGAACGCGGCGATACGTTCATGGCGCTGGGCCGCTACAACGGCAGTCGGGGCAGAGCCGAATACCCGAATGCGGTGTACGCCGCAGCAAAGAACTGGGCCCACCCCGACGCTTGAAGCCTGTTACTGCAGAAACCCGATCCGGCTCTTGCCCGCGCCCGCCTTGGGCAGGTCGTCGGGTTCCACGCGGTAGCGGTTGTCCAGCCGCGCATTGCCGAAGGCCGTGACCAGCGCACGGCGCATGTCGCGCGGTGCCAGCATCGCCAGCCGGTCCAGCACGTCGTCGCCCGGCACCGGGTCGAAGTGTTGCCCCCAGTCGTGTTCACCCAGGATGCCGCGGTACAGGTGGGCCGCGATCTTGCGCGCCGCCTCCAACGTGGGCGGCGCGATCTCGAACACGTTCATGCGGTTCATGATCGGCTCGGGAATGCAACGTTCGTTGTTGGCGGTGGTGACCCAGATCACCTGGCTGGCGTCGATCGGCACCTCGGCGAACTCGTCCACGAAGTTCTGCGCGGTGTCGTGCTCCAGCAGGCTGTAGAGCGCGCCCAGCGGGTCGTACTGCGCGTCCGCATTGGCCTTGTCGATCTCGTCGACCACGATCACCGGGTTGGCGTACTGCCCGTCCACCAGCGCCTCGAACACCTTGCCGGGCTTGGCGCCTTTCCATTGCGACGACGAGCCTGAGAGCAACCAGCCTGCTGTCATGGAACTCATGGGCACGAGGCTCATGCTGGTGCCCAGCAAATCGGCCAGTTGTTTGGCGAAGTGGGTTTTGCCCACGCCGGGTGGGCCGAGCAAAAGAATGGGGGTGACTTCCAGGCTGTCGCGGCTGTCCTGGCTCAGCGCCACGTGGCGCTTCACGTCGTCGAGCACCTCGCCAAAATTGGGCAGCAGGTCGTAGAGCGGGGCCATGTCGGGCACGCCCGAGGGTTTCACGGCGAAGCGCTGTGGGCCGCGCTCCAGCATTCGTTGCCAGGTGTTGCGCAGGCTCTCGTATTCGCGCTCGTTGCCGCTGGCCTGCAGTTTGGCCAGCTTGCGCTCGACGTCGTCGGCGCTGAACACGCTGCGCATCTGGGCGATGGGCAGACCAAGTGGGGGTGAAGCGACCAGGCTGCGTGAGCTCATGCGGTTCTCCTTGAAGGTTCAGTGGCGGTTTCATTCAAGCACAAGATGTGCCCGTGCTGAATGCCGAAAAGCCCCATGAAGACCCCGTTGACCGCCGGATTGACCAGGTCCGTGCAAAACCACTCGATTTGCGCGCACCAGAAACGACAAAGCCACCCGAAGGTGGCTTGGCGTTGGATTGAATCGCTTCAGCTCTGGCCGGTGATGACCTGCTGCAGTTCGCCCGACTGGTACATCTCCATCATGATGTCCGAGCCGCCGACGAACTCGCCCTTGACGTAGAGCTGGGGAATCGTGGGCCAGTTGCTGTACTCCTTGATGCCCTGACGCACTTCGTCGTCTTCCAGCACGTTCACGGTCTTCAGCGTCTTGGTCTCGACGCCGCAGGCCTTGAGGATCTGGATGGCGCGGCCGGAGAAGCCGCACATGGGAAAACTCGCGTTGCCCTTCATGAACAGCACGATGTCGTTGGATTTGACCAGTTGGTCGATTCGGGTTTGGGCGTCGCTCATGGCTGAAAGGTCCTTCTGCGGATGGGTCTGAAGTGACCCGGGAACGGCTTGCATTATCGCGCGTGTGGCCATTGGCCGCCGCTGCAGCGCTCGATGGCCGCGAGGTCGGTGCGGCTGCTCACGTGGTCGAAGCCGGCAGCCTGCAACAGAGCACGAACCGCCGCGGCCTGGTCAAAGCCGTGTTCGATCAGCAGCCAGCCGCCGGGCAGCAGCGCGTTGGATGCGTTGTAGATGATGGTGCGGATGTCGTCCAGGCCGTCGGCACCGGCCGTGAGGGCACTCAAAGGCTCGTGCGTCAGGGCGGCCAGGTGCGGGTCGCCGTCGGCGATGTAGGGCGGGTTGGTCACGATCACATCGAAGCGCTGGCCGGGCACAGCGGCGAGCCACGAGCCGGCGTGAAACCGCACGGGCAGACCCAGGCGCCGCGCGTTGCCGCGGGCCACCGCCAGGGCCTCTTCGCTGGCGTCGGTGGCGCTCATCGATGCCCGGGGTCGCTGCGCGGCGATGGCGAGTGCAATGGCGCCGCTGCCGGTGCCGAGGTCCAGCACGCGGGCCGTGTTGCTGCTGGAGTCCACCAGTTCCAGCGCCCAGTTCACCAGCGCCTCGGTGTCGGGGCGGGGCACCAGCACGCGCGGGTCAACGGCCAGCGACAGGCCGAAGAACTCCTGATCGCCGCGCAGGTAGGCCATGGGTTCGCCGCGCTGGCGCCGCCGCACCAGGTCATCGAGACGCACCGCTGCGTCGGAGTCCAGCGCGTCCCCGTCGTGCGCCATCAGCCAGGCGCGGTCGTGCGGGCTGCGCTGCAACGCGAGCAACAGCAGCATCTGCGCATCGATGCGCTCCAGGCCGTCGCGCTGCAGCCGCGCCAGGGTCTCGCGAAGGGTGAGGTTCATAGCGCGCCGTTGCGCTGTTCAAGCTCGGCCAGCAGCTCGGCGCCACGCGCCACCTGCAGCGCGTGGACCATCTCGTCCAGATCGCCCTCCATCACCTGCAGCACCTTGTAGAGCGTGAGGTTGATGCGGTGGTCGGTGATGCGGCCCTGGGGGAAGTTGTAGGTGCGGATGCGGTCGCTGCGGTCGCCGCTGCCGATCAGGCCCTTGCGCGTGGCGGCTTCCTTGGCGGCGCGCTCGCTGCGGTCTTTTTCCTGCAGGCGCGCGGTGAGCACCTGCAGCGCCTTGGCCTTGTTGCTGTGCTGGCTGCGGCCGTCCTGGCATTCGGCGGTGATGCCGGTGGGCAGGTGTGTCACGCGCACGGCGGAGTCGGTCTTGTTGATGTGCTGGCCGCCGGCCCCGCTGGCGCGGTAGGTGTCGATGCGCAGTTCGCTCGGGTTGAGCTTGATGGCCTCGGTTTCATCGGGCTCGGGCATCACGGCCACGGTGGCTGCGCTGGTGTGGATGCGACCCTGCGTTTCGGTGGCGGGCACGCGCTGCACGCGGTGGCCGCCCGACTCGAAGCGCAAGCGGCCGTAGGCGCCCGGGCCGGACACGCGCAGCACCACCTCCTTGTAGCCGCCGAGCTCGCTGGGCGATTCGCTCACCGTCTCGACCTGCCAGCGCTGCTTTTCGGCGTAGCGGGTGTACAGCCGCGCCAGGTCGCCGGCGAACAGCGCCGATTCGTCGCCGCCGGTGCCCGCGCGGATCTCCACAAAGGCGTTGCGCTCGTCGTCGGGGTCTTTGGGCAGCAGCAGTTGCTGCAGGTCGGTGTCGAGCTGGGCCATGTCGGCCTGCGCGGTGTCGATCTCTTCGCGCGCCATGTCGGCCATGTCGGCATCGCCCAGCATCTCGTGGGCCGCGGTCAGGTCGGCTTCGCGCTGCAGGTAGCGGTTGAACACCTCGACCACGGTGGCCGCGTCGGCGTGTTCGCGGCTCAGCGTCTTGAAGCGCTCCATGTTGTCCACCACGTCGGGCGCGGAGAGCAGGGCGTCGAGCTCGTGCAGGCGGGCGCGTTGGCGCAGCAGGGTGTCGCGGACGAAGGGTTTCATGGGTGGGGAATGTCGGTGTCGGCGAACAGGGCATCTGGCGGGCCTGGACCCGCCGACGGCCGCAGCCGGAACAAGCCGCTAGGCTTGTGGATCGCGTGGCGACTTCGCCGACGACTCACGCAAGAAGAGGCGCGAGACGGTCTGTGCCGTGGCGGCGCGCGCGGCGTTGTCGCCGGTGTGCAGCTCGGCCAGCGTGCCGTGCAGCATCTTCTGGGTGAGGCCTTTGGACAAGGCTTCAAGCACGGCTTCCACCGGTTCGCCCTTGGCCAGCATGCGGCGCGCACGGGCGAGCTCCACCGCGCGCCACTCATCGGCCTGCGCGTTGATTTGCTGGATCAAGGGCACCACGCCGCTGGCGGGGTTGCGCTGCTCCATCCAGTTCATGAAGCTGGCCACGCCAGCGTCGATGATCACCTCGGCCTGGGCCACGGCGGCCTGGCGGTTCTCCTTGCCGGTCTGCACCACGGTGGCCAGGTCGTCCACCGTGTAGAGGTACACGTCGGTCAGCGCCTTCACTTCAAACTCGATGTCGCGCGGCACCGCGAGGTCGACCATGAACATGGGGCGGTAGCGGCGCTTTTTCAGCGCCCGCTCCACGGCACCCAGGCCGATGATGGGCAGCGTGCTGGCGGTGCAGCTGATGACGGCGTCGAACTCGTGCAGGCGGTCGGGCACGTCGGCCAGGCGGATCACCTGCGCGCCAAATCGGTTGGCGAGTTTTTCGCCACGCTCCAGCGTGCGGTTGGCGATCGCCATGCTCTTGGGCGTTTTGGCGGCGAAGTGGGTGGCGGCGAGTTCGATCATCTCGCCCGCGCCCACGAACAGCACGCGGATGTCCTTGAGGTCTTCGAACAGCTGCGAGGCCAGGCGAACCGCCGCTGCGGTCATGCTGATGGAGTGGGCGCCGATTTCGGTGGAGCTGCGCACTTCCTTGGCTACTGCAAACGAACGCTGGAACAGCTGATGCAGCGTGCTGCCCAGAGCGCCCGCGTCGTTGGCGGCGCGCACGGCGTCTTTCATCTGGCCCAGGATCTGCGCTTCACCCAGCACCATGCTGTCCAGCCCGCTGGCCACGCGAAACGCATGGCGCGCGGCCTGGTCGTCGCGCAGCACATAGGCGTGGTCGCGCAGCACGTGGGTGCTCACGCCCCCGGTTTGGGCCAGCCAGTCCAGCGTGGGGTCCACCGCTGAGGCGTCGCCCGCGCCGTAGAGCTCGGTGCGGTTGCAGGTGGAGAGCAGCGTGGCTTCGGGTTGGCGCGCCAGGCTCTGGCGGTAGCCGTCTAGCGTGGGCTGGATCTGGTCGAGCGCAAACGCAAAACGGCCCCGCAAATCGAGCGGAGCCGTGTGATGGTTGATGCCGAGGGTCCAGACAGACATGGTCCGATTATAAAATTGATCGCTTATGCATGTCACTGTCAACTCTCGATGACACCTTTATCTGTGTTGGCCCATCTCGCGGGTTTTGTGGCGCCCGCGCTCGGCGTCGGTTTGCTGTTGTGGGCCGGCCTGCGCATCCGCCGCAAAGGGCGGCCGGGTTTCGGCAGCGCCTTGCAGCTCTCGCTGTTGTGCGTCGCCGGTATCGCGGTGTTGCTGGTGGGGCTGGTGTACTTTGGCCGCGACGGCAAGATTGCGACCTACGCGGCCCTGGTGCTGGTCCAGGGCACCCTGGCCTGGTGGCTGCGCGGGCGCTGAATCAGGCGCCGGGTGCGAACAGATCCACCCGGTCGGTGATGATGCCGTCCAGGCCCAGGTCCAGCAGTCGCCGGGCCGCCCAGTCGTCGTTCACCGTGTAGGCCAGCATGCGCAGGCCGTTCGCGCGGGCGGTGGCTACCAGCGCGGCGTCCCACAGCGCGTGGTTGCAGACGATGGCCACGCACTCCAGCGAACGGGCCACGTCCAGCCAGCCGTCCCACAAGGTGTCCAGCAGCAGGCCGCGCGGCAGTTCGGGTGCGGTGAGCATCGCGCCCTGCAAGGCCTCGGGTCGGAACGAGGTGAGCAGCGGGGCGCGGTCCGGTTGGTCTTGCCAGAGCCGTTGTGCGGCTGCCGCCACGGCCCGACCGGTTTGCGCTTCCAGGCCCGGCGTGGGTTTGATCTCGATGTTGAGCCAGCAGGCGTTGGCCTGGCAGTAACGGGCCACGCTCTCCAGCGTGGCCAGGGGTTCGCCCGCGAAGCCGCGCGAATGCCAGCTGCCGGCATCGAGCTGGCTCAAGGCGCTCCACGACTGGTCGCCGCCGATACCTTGGCCGTTGGTGGTGCGTTCCAGCGTGTCGTCGTGCAGCAGAAACGCCACGCCGTCGGCGCTGAGCTTGGCGTCGCACTCGAACATGCGGTAGCCGTGACCAGCGCCCAGCCGGAACGCGGCCAGGGTGTTTTCAGGCGCGAGCTTGCCAGCGCCTCGGTGGGCAATCCAGCGCGGGTAAGGCCAATGTTGCAAGTGATCAGACATGGCTACACCCGCTTGCCGGTCGCAGCATCAAACCAGTGCAGCCGGTCCAGCCGCGGCTGGGCGTGGATGGTGCTGCCCACCACCGGTGCGCCCTGGTCTTCGTGGGTGCGGATGATGAGCTTTTCATCGCCCAGGCGCACATGCACCAGGCGCTCGGCGCCCAGCAGCTCCACGGTGTCCACGTGCAGGGCCCAGCCTTCCGTGCCGATGTCCAGGTGCTCGGGGCGCACGCCCAGGATCTGGCCCGGTTTGCCGCCCGGTGCGTTCTTCAGCAGGTTCATGGGTGGCGAGCCGATGAAGCTGGCCACGAACGTGGTGGCGGGGCGCGAATACACCTCTTCGGGCGTACCGAACTGCTCCATGTTGCCGGCGTTCATCACGATCATGCGTTCGGCCAGCGTCATGGCCTCCACCTGATCGTGCGTGACGAACAGCGAGGTGATGCCGAGTTCGCGGTGCAGCTTCTGGATCTCCAGCCGGGTCTGGGCGCGCAGCTTGGCGTCCAGGTTGGACAGCGGCTCGTCGAACAGGAACACCTGCGGCTGGCGCACGATGGCGCGGCCCATGGCCACGCGCTGGCGCTGGCCGCCCGAGAGTTCGCGCGGCTTGCGCTCCAGCAGGTGGCCCAGCTCCAGAATGCCAGCGGCCTTGTCCACGCGCTGCTTGATCTCGGCGATCGGCACCTTCTTGATCTTCAGGCCGTAGGCCATGTTGTCGAACACGGTCATGTGCGGGTAGAGCGCGTAGTTCTGGAACACCATCGCGATGTCGCGCTCGGCCGGCTCCAGTTCGTTGACCACACGCTCACCGATGCAGATGTCGCCACCGCTGACTTCTTCGAGCCCGGCGACCATGCGCAGCAGGGTGGATTTGCCGCAGCCCGAGGGGCCGACGATGACGATGAATTCGCCGTTGCTGATTTCGGCGTTGACACCGTGGATGACTTGCAGCTCGGTCTTGCCGGAGCCATAACGTTTGACGACGTTGCGCAGGGAAATGGAGGCCATTTGTTCTTTCTGTTCGGTTGGGGACAGAGCCCAGGGGCGCTGCGCGCGTCCTGGGGGCTGTCCCGCAAGTCGTTTATTTTTCAGTATCGACCAGGCCCTTGACGAACCAGCGCTGCATGAAGATCACGACCAGCGCCGGCGGCAGCATGGCCAGGATGGCGGTGGCCATCACCACGTTCCATTCCGTGTACGAATCCCCCGAGATGAGGCGCTTGATGCCCATGACCACCGGGTACATGGATTCGTCGGTGGTCACCAGCAGCGGCCACAGGTACTGGTTCCAGCCGTAGATGAACTGGATCACGAACAGCGCGGCGATCGAGGTCTTGGACAGCGGCAGCAACACGTCCTTGAAGAAACGCATGGGCCCTGCGCCGTCCATGCGCGCGGCCTCCACCAGCTCGTCGGGCACGGTCAAAAAGAACTGCCGGAACAAAAAGGTGGCGGTGGCTGAAGCAATGAGCGGCACCGTCAAACCGGCGTAGGTGTTGAGTAGCCCCAAGTTGGCCACCACCTCGTAGGTCGGGCCGATGCGCACCTCCACCGGCAGCATCAGGGTGACGAAGATCATCCAGAACACGAGATTGCGCATCGGGAAGCGGAAATACACGATGGCAAAGGCCGACAGCAGCGAGATGGCGATCTTGCCGATGGTGATCACCAGCGCGCTGATCAGGCTCACCCACATCATGGGTGCGGCCGCCGGAATGCGGCTGCCGGCTTCGGTTTCACCACCAAAGAGCGCCGTGCGGTAGGTCTCCAGCATGTTGTTGCCGGGCACCAGCGACATGGGGAAGGACTGCGCGATCTGCTCCGAGGTCTGCGTGGAGCCGACCAGGGTGATGTAGAGCGGAAAGCCGACGATGAGCACGCCCAGGATGAGCACGACGTGGGACAGGACCGTGAGGCCGGGGCGTTTTTCGATCATCAGTACTGCACCTTCTTCTCGACAAAACGAAACTGGATCACCGTGAGCGTGATGACCACCACCATGAGCACCACCGACTGCGCGGCCGAGCCGCCCATGTCGAGCGCCTTGAAACCGTCGTAATACACCTTGTAGACCAGGATGGCCGTGTCCTTGCCCGGGCCGCCTTGCGTGGTCGCGTCGACGATGCCGAAGGTGTCGAAGAAGGCGTAGACGATGTTGATCACCAGCAGGAAGAAGGTGGTGGGCGAGAGCAGCGGGAACACGATGGACCAGAAGCGGCGCCACGGGCCCGCGCCGTCGATGGCCGCGGCTTCAATCAGCGACTTGGGAATCGACTGCAGACCCGCCAGAAAAAACAGGAAGTTGTAGGAGATCTGTTTCCACACCGCCGCGGCCACGATCAAGGTCATGGCGTGGTCGGCGTCCAGCAGGTGGTTCCACTCGATGCCCACGGCGCGCAGGTAGTACGCCACCACGCCCATGGGCGAGGCGAACATGAAGAGCCACAACACACCGGCCACCACGGGCGCCACCGCGTAGGGCCAGATCAGCAGCGTCTTGTAGACCCCCGAACCCTTGAGCACCCGGTCGGCGTACACGGCCAGCAGCAGCGCGATGGACAGGCCGATCACCGCCACCAGCAACGAAAAGACAGCGGTGGTGGTGAACGAAGCAAGGTAGGTGTCGTCGGCCCACAGGCGCCGGAAGTTCTCCAGACCCACAAACTCGGTGGTCAGGCCAAACGGGTCCTGGGTCAGCAAGCTCTGGTACAGCGCCTGCGCGGCGGGCCAGAAAAAGAACACCAGCACGATGGTCATCTGCGGCGCGATCAGCGCCCAGGGCAACCACGACGACTTGAACCGAACACGTTTTTCCATGGGACTTTCAGTTCAAAGAAAAGAAGAGGACATTCAACGAAAAACCCGCCCCGGCCGGTGGTGCCGACGGTGGGGCGGGTAGGACACCGTGAAGTGCCCGGCCAGACGATCAGGACTTGTTGGCTTTCTGGAAGCGCTCCAGCTGTTCGTTGCCGCGCTTCACCGCCGTGTCCAGGGCTTCCTTGGCCGACTTCTTGCCCGCCCAGACCTGCTCCAGCTCTTCGTCGTTGATGGTGCGGATCTGCACGAAGTTGCCCAGGCGGATGCCGCGCGATTTGTCGGTGGTCTTGCGAATCATCTGCGTGACCGACACGTCGGTGCCGGGGTTTTGTTTGTAGAAGCCGCTGGTGTCGGTCAGTTTGAACGACTCCAGGGTCACCGGCAGGTAGCCGGTGCGCTGGTGGCTCTTGGCGGCTTCGGCCGGCTTGGACAGGTGGGCGAAGAACTGGGCCACGCCCTTGTACTCGTCGGCCTTCTTGCCCGACATCACCCACAGGCTCGCACCACCGATCACCGTGTTTTGCGGCGCGCCGGCCACGTCGGGGTAATAGGGCAGGGTGCCGATACCGCTGGCAAATTTGCTGTTGCGCTTGATGTTGCCGTAGAGCGCAGACGATCCTGTGGTCATGGCGCACTCGCCGGAGACGAAGGTGGCGTCGGCCGCATTGCCCCGGCCCTTGTAGACGAACAGGCCGGTTTTGGCCATGTTGGCCAGGTTCTCGATGTGGCGCACGTGCAGTGGCGTGTTGAAGTTCAGGCGGGCGTCGATGCCGCGCATGCCGTTGCCCAGGGTGGCGAACTCGGTGTTGTGCCAGGCCGAGAAGCTCTCCAGCTGCGTCCAGCTCACCCAGCTGGTGGTGAAGGGGCACTTGTGCCCGGCGGCCTTGAGCTTGCCGGCGGCCAGCGCCACTTCAGGCCAGGTTTTGGGCGGGTTCTCGGGGTCCATGCCGGCGGCCTTGAACGCGTCCTTGTTGTAGTGGAACACCGGGGTGGAGCTGTTGAACGGGAAGCTCAGCATCTGGCCGTTGGGGGCTGTGTAGTAGCCCGCCACCGCCGGCACGTAGGCTGCCGGGTTGAACGCCACGCCGGCGTCGCTCATGACCTTGCCCACCGGCACGATCGCGCCCTTGCTGGCCATCATGGTGGCGGTGCCTACTTCAAATACCTGCAGGATGTGGGGCGCGTTGCCGGAGCGGAAGGCCGCGATGGCCGCCGTCATGGACTCGTCGTAGCTGCCCTTGAACGTGGGCACGATCTTGTATTGCGTCTGGCTGGCGTTGTAGTCCTTCGCCAGGTCGTTGACCCACTCCCCCAGGGCCCCGCCCATGGAGTGCCACCACTGGATCTCGGTCTGGGCGTGGGCCGGTCCGCTCATCAGTGCGGCGAGCGCCAGGGCGCCGGTCAAGGGAAGAAGACGTTTGTGCATGGATGCTCCTGAAAGGCGGGCTGTGGAAACGCCGTAGGGTATGGATCTTTTGTGACGAAACCATTGCAACGGCGTTTCCCACCCATGACAACCGGGGTTTCCATAAGGGGGGTGGGTGAATGGGGCCTGCGGTACCATCTTGGGCTACTCACTGTCACGTTGGCGTCTGCCACACCCATGAACGCTCCCACACCGCTCTCGCTCTTCGCCGTGGCCACCGACGAAGCTCCGCGCCTGCGCGAGATCCCGTACAACTACACCTCCTTTTCCGACCGCGAAATCGTCCAGCGTTTGCTGGGCGAGCGGGCCTGGACGCTGCTGAACGAACTGCGCGGCGAACGCCGCACCGGCCGCTCGGCGCGCATGCTGTACGAGGTGCTGGGCGACATCTGGGTGGTGCAGCGCAACCCCTACCTGCAGGACGACCTGCTCGACACCCCGAAACGCCGCAAACAGCTGGTGGATGCCCTGCACCACCGCCTGGCCGAGGTGCAGAAGCGCCGCACGCCGCAAGACGACGCCGGGCGCGACCAGCTGGTGGCCGAACTGCTGCAAGCTGCCAGGGGCGCGGTGGACGCGTTTTCCCACTCCTTTGAAGCCATGGCCGCGCTGCGCCAGCGCGCCACCAAGGCGCTGCGAAAGCTCACCGCCCACGACAACATCAAGTTCGACGGCCTCTCGCGGGTGTCGCACGTGACCGACGCGACCGACTGGCGTGTGGAATACCCGTTTGTGGTGCTCACACCCGACACCGAAACCGAGATGGCCTTGCTGGTCAAGGGCTGCTACGAGCTGGGCCTGACCATCATTCCGCGCGGCGGCGGCACCGGTTACACCGGCGGCGCGATCCCGCTGACCTGGAAGAGCGCGGTGATCAACACCGAAAAACTCGAAGCCATGACCGAGGTGGAGTGGGTGAAGGCACCGGGCCACGACAAACCCCTGCCCACCATCTGGACGGAAGCCGGTGTGGTCACGCAGCGCGTGGCCGATGCGGCCGAGCGCGCGGGCCACGTGTTTGCGGTGGACCCGACCTCGGCCGAAGCCTCGTGCATCGGCGGCAACATCGCCATGAACGCCGGTGGCAAAAAAGCGGTGCTCTGGGGCACGGCGCTGGACAACCTGCTGAGCTGGCGCATGGTGACGCCGCAAGCCCAGTGGCTCGAAGTCACGCGCCTGGACCACAACCTGGGCAAGATCCACGACGCCGAGGTGGCCAGCTTCGAGCTCAAGTATTTCGAGGCCGACGGCAAGACGCCGGTGCGCACCGAACAACTCGTGATCCCCGGCAAGACCTTCCGCAAGGAAGGCCTGGGCAAGGATGTGACCGACAAGTTCCTGAGCGGTCTGCCCGGCATCCAGAAAGAAGGCTGCGACGGCCTGATCACCAGCGCGCGCTGGGTGGTGCACCGCATGCCCGAGCACGTGCGCACCGTGTGCCTGGAGTTCTTTGGCAATCCGCGCGACTGTGTGCCCTCGATCGTGGAGATCAAGGACTTCATGTTCGCCGAGCAGAAGCGCTCCAGCGTGTTGCTGGCCGGCCTGGAGCACCTGGACGACCGTTACCTGAAGGCCGTGGGCTACGCCACCAAGAGCAAAAAAGGCAACGGCAGCCTGCCCAAGATGGTGCTGATCGGCGACATCGTGGGCGACGACGCCGACGACGTTGCGCGCGCCACCAGCGAGGTGATCCGCATCGCCAACTCGCGCAGCGGCGAAGGCTTTGTGGCCATCAGCGCCGAGGCGCGCAAGAAGTTCTGGTTGGATCGCAAGCGCACCGCGGCCATCAGCAAACACACCAACGCCTTCAAGATCAACGAAGACGTCGTGATCCCGCTGCCGCGCATGGGCGAGTACACCGAGGGCATCGAGCGCATCAACATCGAGCTTTCGTTGCGCAACAAGATCAAGCTGGCCGATGCGCTGGAGGCGTTTTTTGCCAAGGGCCAGTTGCCCCTGGGCAAGACCGACGACGCCAACGACATTCCCAGCGCCGAGCTGCTCGAAGACCGCGTGCAACAGGCCCTTGCGCTGGTGCGCGAGGTGCGCGCGCTGTGGGCCGGCTGGCTGCGCGATGTGGAGACCCTGTTCCCGCAACTGCAGGACCACCGCCTGCGCGCCAGCTGGAAAACCCAGCTGCGCGCGCCGTTGCAGCAGATCTTCACCGGGGCCGCATTCGGTGCCGTGCTCGAAGAGTGCACCGCCATCCACAAACGCGTGCTGAAGGGCCGCGTGTGGGCTGCGCTGCACATGCACGCCGGTGACGGCAACGTGCACACCAACCTGCCGGTCAACAGCGACGATTACGAGATGCTGCAGACGGCGCATGAAGCCGTGGCGCGCATCATGGTGCTGGCGCGCAGCCTGGACGGTGTGATCTCGGGCGAGCACGGCATCGGCATCACCAAGCTGGAGTTCCTCACCGACGAAGAGCTGCGCCCCTTCGCCGAGTACAAGGACCGCGTCGACCCCGAGGGCCGCTTCAACAAGGGCAAGCTGCTGCGTCAGGGCGTGGGCGGTGATGCCAACCTGCGCAGCGCCGACCTCGCGCACGCCTACACACCCAGCTTCGGGCTGATGGGTCACGAGTCGCTGATCATGCAGCAGAGCGACATCGGCGCCATCGCCGATTCGGTCAAGGACTGCCTGCGCTGCGGCAAATGCAAACCGGTCTGCGCCACGCACGTGCCACGCGCCAACCTGCTGTACAGCCCGCGCAACAAGATCCTGGCCACCTCGCTGCTGGTGGAGGCGTTTTTGTACGAAGAGCAGACGCGCCGCGGCATCAGCATCAAGCACTGGGAAGAGTTCGAGGACGTGGCCGACCACTGCACGGTGTGCCACAAGTGCCTGAGCCCGTGCCCGGTCAAGATCGACTTTGGTGACGTGACCATGAACATGCGCAATCTGTTGCGCAAGATGGGGCAGAAGAGCTTTCGCCCGGGCAATGCCGCGGCCATGTTCTTCCTGAACGCCACCAACCCCGAGACCATCAAGTTCATGCGCGGCGCCATGGTGGGCGTGGGTTTCAAGGCGCAGCGCCTGGCCAACGACCTGTTCAAACGCCTGGCCCGCAAACAAACCAGCGCGCCGCCCGCCACGCTGGGGCCGGCTCCCATCAAGGAGCAGGTGATCCACTTCATCAACAAGAAGATGCCGGGTGGCCTGCCCAAAAAGACCGCGCGCGCCTTGCTGGACATTGAAGACAAGGACTACGTGCCCATCATCCGCAACCCGGTGGGCACCACGGCCGAGACCGAGGCGGTGTTTTATTTCCCCGGCTGCGGCTCCGAGCGCCTGTTCAGCCAGGTGGGCCTGGCCACGCAGGCCATGCTGTGGCATGCGGGTGTGCAGACCGTGCTGCCGCCGGGCTACTTGTGCTGCGGCTACCCGCAGCGCGGCAGTGGTCAGTTCGACAAGGCCGAGAAGATCATCACCGACAACCGCGTGCTGTTCCACCGCGTGGCCAACACGCTGAACTACCTGGACATCAAGACCGTGGTGGTGAGCTGCGGCACCTGCTACCACCAGCTCCAGGGCTACGAATTCGACAAGATTTTCCCGGGCTGCCGCATCATCGACATCCACGAATACCTGCTCGAGAAAGGCATCACCTTGCCCGCCGGGCAGGGCGGATACCTCTACCACGACCCCTGCCACAGCCCCATGAAGCTGCAGGAACCGATGAAGACGGTGAAGGCGCTGGTGGGCGACAACGTGCTGGAGAGCAAACGCTGCTGCGGTGAATCGGGCACGTTGGGCGTGACCCGGCCCGACATCTCCACCCAGATCCGTTTCCGCAAGGAAGAAGAGCTGCTCAAGGGCGAAGCCACGCTGCGCGCCGCCGGCACCGTCGGCGCCAAAGACAACGTGAAGATCCTCACCTCGTGCCCGAGCTGCCTGCAAGGCCTCTCGCGCTATGGCGACGACCTCAACAACGGCCTGCTCGCAGCCGACTACATCGTGGTCGAAATGGCGCGCCAGATCCTCGGAGAAGACTGGCTGCCCACCTACGTGGCCCAAGCCAACGAAGGCGGCATCGAACGCGTGCTGGTCTGACATCACAACACCCAAACAACGAGACACACTCCATGGCCGGACTCGACAAGAACACCCCATCGCCGCAATCCATCACGCTGCACCAGCAGTCGCGCGTGTTGGAGATCGGCTTCTCCGATGGCCAGGAATTCAAGATTCCCTTCGAGCTGATGCGCGTGTACTCGCCGTCGGCCGAGGTGCAGGGCCATGGCCCAGGTCAGGAAGTGCTGCAGACCGGCAAGCGCGAGGTCGGCATCGTGGCGCTGGAGCCGGTGGGCAACTACGCGGTGCAGCCCACGTTTTCGGACGGCCACAGCTCGGGCATCTTTTCCTGGGACCTGCTGTATTTCCTCGGCTCCAAACAGGCCGCTTTGTGGGCTGAGTACACCGAGCGGCTGGCCGCTGCCGGCATGGAGCGCGACGCGCCCATGATCGAGCAGGGCGGCCACGCCTGCGGCAGCCACTGAAGACACTGCCATGGCAGACACCCACTTCGGCTTCAAGACGGTTGACGAGCGCGAAAAAGCGTCGCGCGTGCGCAGCGTGTTCGACTCGGTTGCGCCCAAGTACGACGTGATGAACGACCTCATGTCGGCCGGTCTGCACCGCCTCTGGAAACGCTACACCCTCACCGTGGCCAACCCGCAGCCGGGCCAGCAGGTGCTGGACATCGCGGGCGGCACCGGCGACTTGTCGCTCGCCTTTGCAAAGAAGGTCGGCCCCACCGGGCGCGTGGTGCACACCGACATCAACGAGGCGATGTTGCGCGAAGGCCGCACGCGCCTGCTCGACCAGGGCGTGGTGTTGCCGACCCTGGTGTGTGATGCCGAGAAGCTGCCGTTCGCCAGCGAATCGTTCGATTTCGTGTCCGTGGCCTTTGGTTTGCGGAACATGACGAGCAAGGAAAGTGCGCTGACCGAGATGCACCGCACGCTCAAACCGGGCGGCAAGCTGCTGGTGCTGGAGTTTTCCCGGGTGGCGAAACCGCTTGAAAAAGCTTATGACTGGTACTCGTTCAACGTGCTGCCCAAACTGGGCAAGCTGGTGGCCAACGACGAGGACAGTTACCGCTATCTCGCCGAGTCCATCCGCATGCACCCAGGGCAGGAGGCGTTGCGGCAGATGATTCGCGGTGTGGGTTTTGGCCACGTGGATGTGCACAACCTCAGCGCCGGTGTGGTGGCGCTGCACGTGGGCATCAAGTGCTGATCGGATTTTTGTTTTCTGATTGAAGGAGAGCGGGACATGAACAAGCTGTGGTCGGTGGTGTTGGTCTGTGCGATGGCGCTGGGCTCGCAGGATGTCTGGGCCAAGCGCCTGGGTGGCGGCATGTCGGTTGGCAAACAGTCGGGCAACGTGACGCAGCGCAGCACCGCGCCCACGCAGCAGGCCACGCCCGCTCCCACGCAAAACGCCGCTGCCCGCCCAGCCACCGCCAGCCCGGCGGCCGCTGCTGCGCCCAAGCGCCCATGGGGCGCCATGCTGGGCGGCGTGGCCGCCGGTCTGGGCCTGGCCTGGCTGGCGTCTGCCCTGGGTTTTGGCGAAGGCTTTGCGCAGTTCCTGATGTTCGCCTTGCTGGCCGCGGTGCTCATGGCCGTCATCGGCATGGTGATGCGCCGCCGCGCGGCGGCCAACGGCGCCGGCAACATGGCCTACCAAAGTGCGGGTGGCCCGCTCACCCAGTCGGGCAACTCCCAGTTCGACCCCGCCACGCCGCGCAGCTATTCACCACAGAACGTCGGCAACGATGCCTCGGCCCGGCCCTGGGAGCGCAGCGGCCCCGCCTCGCTCGACACCGCCCATGCCCACGCCACCGGCGGCTCGCTGATCGGTTCAGCCCTGAGCGGCAACCAGAGCTGGGGTGTGCCGGCCGGCTTTGACGTCGAAGGTTTCCTCAAGGCTTCCAAGACCAACTTCGTGAGCTTGCAGGATGCCTGGGACCGCTCCGACATCCCGAGCCTGCGCGCCATGATGACCGACGGCATGCTGGAGCAGATCCGCAGCCAGCTGGCCGAGCGCGAAGCCACCAGCGGTGCCAACGTCAACAAGACCGAGGTCGTGATGCTCGACGCCCAGCTGTTGGGCATTGAAGAGCTGGACGGCGAATACATGGCCAGCGTGGAGTTCTCAGGAATGATCCGCGAAGATGTCTCCTCCGGCCCGAATCCGTTCCGCGAAGTCTGGAACATCACGCGACCCAAAACCGGCTCGGGCGGCTGGCTGGTGGCCGGCGTGCAGGCCCTGCAGTAAGTGCTGCGGCCGGGCGCAAGACCCGGCCCCGTCGGGGCAATGGCCGAAGGCGGCGTCTCCCGGGCTTTATCCGTCAAAATCGGGTGGTCATGAAAAATGAACCACCCGTTTTTTCGTCAGGCCCCGACGCTTCCAGCGCTTCGCCCCTGAACTTCCTGCAGTCCCTGCTGGGCTCGATCCGACCGCCCGAGTGGGTGGTGGACGAGCTGCAGAACCGGCTCGTGCTGTTCCTCAACCACGTGTTGATGCAGGAGCCCGCGGCGCAAGACCGTCTGAAGCGCCAGAAGGGCAAGCCAGTGCGCGTGCAGTGGGGTGATTTCAACCTCACGCTGGCGCCCACCGCGGCCGGTTTGCTGGAGCGTTGTGAGCCCGGCGCCAAGCCCGAACTCAGCGTCACGCTCACCCAGACCTCGCCGCTGGAACTCGCGCAGAGCGTGCTGGCCGGTCAGAAGCCGGGTGTGGACATCCAGGGCGACGTGCAACTCGCGGCCGAAGTGGCCTGGCTGGTGGACAACGTGCGCTGGGACGTGGAGGAAGACCTGTCCCGTGTGGTGGGTGATGCCACCGCGCACACCATCGCGCGCTTCGCTCGCTCGGCCTCACAAGCCATCAAGTCGTTTGTGGACCGCATGCCCGGCGGATTTCCGCCGCGGCCGCCCTTTGCTTCTGCGCCCGCGTCCGATGCCGGCGTGCCGCCGCGCGACGGCGGACCCAGCGCATGACGCGGCTTTTTCGCGGCGCCTTCATCGTCTGGGTGGTGTTGCGCTACGGGCTGGACGAGCTGGTGCTCTCCAGCTTTCGCGGTCGCGGCATCCGCCTGCTCACGCGCATCGTCTCCATCGGTCGCAACCTCGATGCGCCGCGCGGTGAGCGGTTGCGCGAGGCGCTGGAGCGCCTGGGCCCCATCTTCGTCAAGTTCGGCCAGGTGCTATCGACCCGGCGCGACCTGCTGCCGCCCGACATAGCCGACGAACTCGCCCGCCTGCAAGACCGGGTGCCGCCGTTTCCCAGCGAAGTCGCGGTGGCCAGCATCGAACGCGCGTTCGGCAAACCGCTGACCGAGGTGTTCAGCCATTTCGAGCAGGTGCCGGTGGCCAGCGCGTCCATCGCCCAGGTGCACTTTGCGACCCTGCGCGACGGCCGCCACGGCGGGCGCGAGGTGGCGGTCAAAGTGCTGCGGCCCAACATGGCGGCCGTGATCGACAAGGACCTCAGCCTCATGCGCATGATGGCGGGCTGGGTCGAGCGGCTCTCGGCCGACGGCAAGCGCCTCAAACCGCGCGAGGTGGTGGGCGAGTTCGACAAGTACCTGCACGACGAGCTCGATCTGCTGCGCGAGGCGTCCAACGCCGCCCAGCTGCGTCGCAACATGCAGGGCCTCGATCTGGTGCTGATCCCCGAGATGCTCTGGGACTACTGCCACACCGAGGTGATGGTGATGGAGCGCATGTATGGGCTTCCGATCAACCGCGTCGACGAGTTGCGCGCCCTGGGCGTGGACATTCCCAAGCTCGCGCGCGACGGCGTGACGCTGTTCTTCACCCAGGTGTTCCGCGACGGCTTCTTTCACGCCGACATGCACCCGGGCAACATCCAGGTCAGCACGGCACCGGCCACCTTTGGGCGATACATCTCGCTGGATTTCGGCATCGTGGGCACGCTCACCGAGTTCGACAAGGAATACCTTGCGCAGAACTTCACGGCGTTCTTCCGCCGCGACTACAAACGCGTGGCCGAGCTGCACATCGAGTCGGGCTGGGTGCCCGCCGAAACGCGGGTGGACGAACTGGAATCGGCGATCCGCGCGGTGTGCGAACCCTACTTCGACCGTCCGCTGAAGGAAATTTCGCTCGGCATGGTGCTGATGCGCCTCTTCCAGACCTCGCGCCGCTTCCAGGTGGAGATCCAGCCGCAGCTGGTGTTGCTGCAGAAAACCCTGCTCAACATCGAAGGTCTGGGGCGCGACCTCGATCCCGAGTTGGACCTGTGGAACACCGCCAAACCGTTCCTGGAAACCTGGATGGTCGAGCAGGTCGGGCCGAAGAAACTGCTGCAGCAGCTCAAGGCCGAGGCGCCGCAGTACGCCAAGCTGCTGCCCGCGTTGCCCCGCCTGCTCAACGACTACCTGCAACACAAACCGCACGAACTGCGGCGCGAACTCGACAGCCTGCTGGCCGAGCAGCGCCGCACCAACCGCCTCTTGCAGGCCATCCTGTACGGCGGACTGGGCTTTCTGCTGGGCCTCATCGTGATGCAGGTGCTGGTGCGCGTGCGCCTCTGGTGATGCGGGGCGGCTGCGCCTGGCCGTGGCCGACGCCCGGCCGGCCGGCAGCTGGATACCCCCCTCAATTTATAATGACGGGTTTTGTTCCACTTCCCGCGAGGGAACGCGGCGCGCCCGCCGGGCGGCTGCCTCGGCGGGACACTCCCCTCTTCATCAGGTTCACGCCATGCCCATCTATGCCTACAAGTGCGAGTCCTGCGGTCATGCCAAGGACGTGCTGCAGAAAATGTCCGACGACCCGCTCACCGTGTGTCCGTCGTGCGGCCAGGCCAGCTTCAAGAAGCAGCTGACCGCCGCCGGTTTCCAGCTCAAGGGTTCGGGCTGGTACGTTACCGATTTCCGCGAGGGCAGCAAGCCCGCCGCCACACCGGCCACGGAAGGCGCTCCCGCCGCCGTTGCGCCGGCCAAGTCGGCGAGTGATGCCGCTGCCGCACCGGCGCCCGCACCGGCTGCGGCCCCTGCAGCCGCGCCAGCGCCCGCCACCCCGACCACACCGTCGGGCTCCTGAGCCCCTTCCCATGCCGTCTTTGCGCAAATGGTTGTTCTCGGGCCTGCTGGTGCTGGTGCCCCTGATCATCACGCTCTGGGTGCTGGAGTGGGTGGTCAGCACGCTCGACCAGACCTTGCGCATCCTGCCCACCAGCTGGCAGCCCGACCAGCTGCTCGGCATGCACATCCCCGGGCTGGGCGTGGTGTTCGCGCTGGTGGTGGTGCTTTCCATCGGCGCGCTGGCGTCCAACATCATCGGCAACAAGCTGGTGAGCTGGTGGCACGCGCTGCTGCACCGCATTCCGGTGGTGCGCTCGATCTATTCGGGCGTGAAGCAGGTGTCGGACACGCTGTTTTCCGAGAAGGGCAACGCGTTTCGCAAGGCCTTGCTGATCGAGTGGCCGCACGAGGGCATGTGGACCATCGGTTTCCTGACCGGTGCGCCCGCTGGTGACGTGCTGCACCACCTGCAGGCCCAGCCCGGTCGCTCGGGTGAACTTGACGAGTTTCACAGCGTGTACGTGCCCACCACCCCCAACCCCACCGGCGGTTACTTCGTGATGGTGCGCAAGAGCGCCTGCGTGGAGCTGCAGATGAGCGTGGACGAAGCGCTGACCTACATCGTGTCCATGGGCGTGATCGTGCCCGGTGGACCCAAAAATCCGCACCTCAAGGTGGGCGCTGACGGCGCCCTCGAGAAGACCTCCTGATGTTCCCCCGCAGGCCCGGCCTGCGAACCTGTTGAAAGAAGAAGCGAAATGGCGATGCGTACCCACTACTGCGGTCTGGTGACCGAGGCCCAACTGGGCGAAACCGTGAAGCTGTGTGGCTGGGTGAACCGCCGCCGCGACCACGGTGGCGTGATCTTCATCGACCTGCGCGACCGCGAAGGCTATGTGCAGGTGGTCTGCGACCCCGACCGCGCCGAGATGTTCGGCACCGCCGAAAACGTGCGCAACGAGTTCTGCGTGCAGGTCACTGGCCTGGTGCGCGCGCGTCCCGCCGGCACCACCAACGACAAGCTCAAAAGCGGTCAGATCGAGGTGTTGTGCCATGAGTTGAAGGTGCTCAACCCCTCGGTCACGCCGCCGTTCCAGCTCGACGACGAGAACCTCTCCGAGACCACGCGCCTGACGCACCGCGTGCTCGATCTGCGCCGCCCCTACATGCAGAACAACCTGATGCTGCGCTACCGCGTGGCCATGGAAGTGCGCAAGTTTCTGGACGCCAACGGCTTCATCGACATCGAAACGCCCATGCTCACCAAGAGCACGCCCGAAGGCGCGCGCGACTACCTCGTGCCCAGCCGCGTGCACGACGGCCACTTCTTCGCGCTGCCGCAAAGCCCGCAGCTCTTCAAGCAGTTGCTCATGGTCGCCGGCTTCGACCGCTACTACCAGATCACCAAGTGCTTCCGCGACGAAGACCTGCGCGCTGATCGTCAGCCCGAGTTCACGCAGATCGATATCGAGACCTCGTTCCTCACCGAGGAAGACATCCGCGACATGTTCCAGGGCATGATCAAAACGGTGTTCCAGAACACGCTGGGCGTGGACCTGGGCGAGTTCCCGGTGATGGCTTACAGCGAGGCCATGCACCGCTTCGGCTCCGACAAGCCCGACCTGCGCGTGATGCTCGAATTCACCGAGCTCACCGACGTGATGGGCGATGTGGACTTCAAGGTGTTCTCCGCGCCCGCCACCATGAAGGGTGGCCGCGTGGTCGCCCTGTGCGTGCGTGGTGGTGCCGACATGAGCCGCAGCGAGATCGACGCCTACACCGAGTTCGTCAAGATCTACGGCGCCAAGGGCCTGGCCTGGATCAAGGTCAACGACGTCACCAAGGGCCGCGACGGCCTGCAGAGCCCGATCGTCAAGAACCTGCACGACAAGGCTGTTGAAGACATCCTCTCTCGCACCAAGGCGCAGAACGGCGACATCATCTTCTTCGGCGCCGACAAGGCCAAGGTGGTCAACGACGCCATCGGTGCGTTGCGCCTGAAGATCGGCCACAGCGAGCTGGGCAAGAAAAACGGCCTGTTCGAAAGCCGCTGGGCGCCGATGTGGGTGGTGGACTTCCCCATGTTCGAACACGACGAGGAAGCCGACCGCTGGACGGCCGTGCACCACCCCTTCACCGCGCCGAAAGACGGCCACGAAGACTGGATGGTCACCGCGCCCGAGAAGTGCATCGCCAAGGGCTACGACATGGTGCTCAATGGCTGGGAAATCGGTGGTGGTTCGGTGCGTATCCACACCGCCGCCGTGCAGCAGAAGGTGTTTGATGCTTTGAAGATCACGCCCGAAGAGGCCCAGGTCAAGTTCGGCTTCCTGCTCGACGCACTGCAGTACGGCGCGCCGCCCCATGGCGGCCTGGCCTTCGGCCTGGACCGCATCGTCACGCTGATGACCGGTGCCGAATCGATCCGCGACGTGATCGCCTTCCCCAAGACCCAGCGCGCCCAGTGCCTGCTGACCCAGGCGCCCAGCCTGGTGGACGAGAAGCAGTTGCGTGAATTGCACATCCGCCTGCGCAACACGGAGCTGGCCAAGACCGCCTGACCCAGGGGCTTGGCCACACATGAGGGGGCGGCACATGCCGCCCTTTTTTGTGGGCGCTCGACGAGGTGCCGCACCGGGACGGTGCGGTAACGAAACGTAGGGCTCGGTACGGGTGAGGGTTTGTTAGGATGGCTTTTTGAAAGGAGCCTACCCATGACCAAGAACGCCCAAGAGACCCTGGCCAACAAAGAGAAACTGGTGGCCGATCTGCAGCGCGTCATTGCCGACGCCGAAGAGCTGATGACCGCCACCGCCCACCAGACCGAAGGCAAGGTGGTGGAACTGCGCGAACGCATCAACGAAAACCTGCGCCTGGCCCGCCACAAGCTGCTGGACGCGGAAGACGCGATCAAGGAAAAGACCCGCGAGATGGCGCGCGCCACCGACGATTACGTGCACGAGCATCCCTGGCGCGCCGTGGGCACCGCCGCCGGCATTGGCCTGGTGATCGGCCTGCTGATCAGCCGGCGTTGAACGATCGCGGCATGTCTGTGCCACCGACCCGTCTGTCAGCCTCGCTCAAGGGGCTGACTGCCACCGTGCTCGAGTTGCTCCAGCTGCGGCTGGAGTTGCTCAGCGTGGAGGCGCAAGAAGAGGTGTTGCGCGTCGGAGGCCTGTTGGTCTATGGCGCCGTGGCCGTGGCTTTTCTCAGCCTCGGCCTGGGCTTTCTGGCCATGCTGATCACCGTGGCGCTGTGGGACAGCCACCGCCTGCTGCCTCTGGCGGTGTTCGCTGGTTTGTTCCTTGGCCTGGGTGGCGTGGCCGCCTGGCTCGCTCGCGAGCGGGTTCGCAGCGGTACCCGGCTGTTTTCGGCCACGGTTGACGAACTCAAGCAGGACCGGGAAGGACTGCGCTCATGAGCGCGCACGAACCCGGTCGCGCTGAACAGCTGGCCCGCCGACGCGAGCTGCTGGTGCTGCGGTCAGCGCAATTGCGCGGTCAGGTCGCCGACCAGTTGCAGGTGGTGCAGCCCGCTCTTGCGTGGGCCGACCGGCTGCAGGATGTCTGGATCTGGCTGCGCGCCAACCCGCTGGCGGTGGTGGGCGGCGTGCTGGCTGTGGCCGTGTGGCGCCCGCGCCGCTCGTTGGGGCTGGCGCTGCGGCTGTGGTCGGGCTGGAAGCTGCTGCAACGCGCCCGATCGGTGGGCAGCACCGCATCGCGCCTGCTCTGACCCAGCGTTCATGCCGCCAAAAATTCCGCAGTCGGTGCTGGTGGTGATTCACACACCGGCGCTCGATGTGCTGCTGATCGAACGCGCGGATGCGCCGGGTTTCTGGCAGTCGGTGACCGGCTCCAAAGACACCCTGGATGAATCCTTCGAACTGACCGCCGCGCGCGAGGTGGCGGAAGAAACCGGACTTGATGTGCAAGCACCCGGCCACACGCTCACCGACTGGGCGCTGGAGAACGTGTACGAGATCTACCCGCAGTGGCGCCACCGTTATGCCGAGGGCGTGACCCACAACACCGAGCACCTGTTCGGCCTGTGCATTCCGCACGCGGTGCCGGTGGTGCTGAGCCCGCGCGAGCACCGCGACCAGGTGTGGCTGCCCTGGGCGCAGGCGGCCGAGCGCTGCTTCTCGCCGTCGAATGCCGAGGCGATTTCATGGCTGCCCAGAATGGTTTCAAGGTTGAACTGATCAGCGCCTGTCAGACGGGGTCTTGGTGGCATGATTTGCCCCATGAGCATTCTTCGCGTCGCCACCTACAACATCCACAAAGGCGTGCAAGGCCTGGGCCCTGCGAGGCGGCTGGAGATCCACAACCTGGCGCACGCGGTCGAGCAGTTCGATGCCGACATCGTCTGCTTGCAGGAAGTGCGGCAACACAACCGCAAGCTGGAAAAACACTTCACCCGCTGGCCCGACCTGGACCAGGCCAGTTACCTCACACCCGATGGCTACGAGGCCGTCTACCGCACCAACGCCACCACGCGCCACGGCGAACACGGCAACGCGCTGCTGTCTCGCTGGCCGGTGATCGGCAGCCAGCACTCCGACGTGTCCGACCACCGCTTCGAGCAGCGAGGGCTGCTGCATGTGCAGCTGTTGATCGACGGCATCGAGGTGCATGTGGTGGTGGTGCACCTGGGCCTGATCCACGCCAGCCGGGCGCGTCAGGTGCAGCGGCTGGGCGAGTACATCGCCACCGGCGTGCCTGAGGCCGCGCCGCTGATCGTGGCGGGCGATTTCAACGACTGGGGTGCACAACTGCTCAAACCCATGGCCGACCTGGACCTGCGCACCTTTGAAGGCATTCGCTTGCCGACCTACCCCTCGCGCCTGCCGCTGCTGCACCTGGACCGCATCTTCGTGCGCGGGCTGCGGCCGGTGTCGGCGCAAGTGCCCCACGGGCGCGCCTGGGCGCGCATGTCGGACCACCTGCCGCTGATCGCCGAGCTGGAGCTGTGAAAGCCAAAACCCTGACTTCGCGCCGCTCGCGTGCCGTGCACGGCGTCTTGCGGGGCGGGCATCAGTTGCTGTTGTTGCAGGGTGGTGCCGAGTTTTTTCCGGCCATGGTGGAGGCCATGGACGCCGCGTGCCGCGTGGTGCACCTGGAAACCTACATCTTCGAGTTTGCCGGCTCTGCGCTCAGCGTGGCCGAAGCGCTGGAGCGCGCTGCGCAGCGCGGCGTGGTGGTGCGGCTGGTGATCGACGGTGTGGGCACGCCCTCGATCCCGCAGGCGTGGCGAGACCGGTTCGACGCCGCAGGCGTGCACTGGCACATCTACGCGCCGCTGGGCCGCTTCGGCCTGCTGCTGCCCAGCCGCTGGCGGCGCCTGCACCGCAAGCTGTGTGTGGTTGACGGCACGGTGGGTTTTTGCGGCGGCATCAACATCATCGACGACCAGGACGACGTGGCGCTGGGCAAGCTCGACGCACCACGGCTGGACTTTTCATTGCGCGTGGCCGGCCCGCTGGTGAACGACATGACCGAGACCATGGAGCAACTCTGGTGGCGCCTGCAGGCCGCGCGCAAGGTGCGCAGGCGGGAGTTCAAGGCGGCATGGGAGGCGTTGCGCGAGTCGCGCCCGGTGGGCGATTTTTCCAACCTGCTGCAAAAGCTGGAGACGGACCGCACCAGCGTGCAGGGCGGCGACAGCGCGTTTGGCGACAGCGGCGCCGCGCCCCTGGGCGTGGACAGCGCGCGCGCCACGCTGCTGCTGCGCGACAACGTGAGCCACCGCCACGACATCGAACGCGCCTACCTCAAGGCCATTGGTGCTGCGCGGCGCGAGATCGTGATCGCCAACGCGTATTTCATTCCCGGGCGCAAGCTGCGCCGCGCGCTGATCATGGCGGCGGCGCGCGGTGTGCGCGTGCGCCTGCTCTCGCAAGGCAAGTACGAAAACTTCTTCCAGTACCGCGCCGCGCGCCCGGTGTACCAGCACCTGGTCAACGCCGGCATCGAGATCCACGAGTACGCACCGAGTGCGCTGCACGCCAAGGTGGCGGTGGTGGACGAGCGCTGGTCCACCGTGGGCTCCACCAACCTCGACCCGCTTTCGTTGCTGCTGGCGCGCGAAGCCAACGTGATGACCACCGACCAGCGTTTTGCCAGCCTGCTGCGCAGCCACCTCGATGGCCTGGTGCAGAACGCAGGCGACATGGTCGATGTGCAGGCCTTGAGCAGCCGGCACTGGACGCAACGGGTGCTCGACAGAGTCGCGTTCGGCATCATGCGTGCGACTTTGTTCGTGACGGGCCACAGGTATTGATCTGGCCATGCAAGACGACCTGATCGTCCAGCGCCCGCAAGGCCTGTACTGCCCACCCGGCGATTTCTACATCGACCCCTGGCGCAAGGTCGAGCGCGCGGTGATCACCCACGCGCACGCCGACCACGCGCGCCCCGGCCACGCGCACTACCTCGCCACGGCCGTGTCCGAAGGTCTGTTGCGCTCGCGGCTGGGGCAGGGCATCACCTTGCAAGGCTTGGCCTACGGCGAGGCGGTGGAGCACAACGGCGTGCGCATTTCGCTGCACCCGGCCGGCCATGTGTTGGGCTCGGCCCAGGTGCGGGTGGAACACGGCGGGCGCGTGTGGGTGGCCAGTGGTGACTACCGCACCACACCGGCCGGCGCCGCACCCGACCGCACCTGCACACCGTTCGAATCCGTGCGCTGCGACACCTTCATCACCGAGTCCACCTTTGGCCTGCCCATCTACCGCTGGCGGCCGGACGCGGAGATCTTCGCCCAGATCAACCAGTGGTGGGCCGACAACGCGGCCGCCGGGCGCGCCAGCGTGCTGGTGTGCTACAGCCTGGGCAAGGCCCAGCGCATCCTGGGCGGGGTGGACGCTTCCATCGGCCCCATCGTCTGCCATGGTGCGGTCGAGCCGCTCAACCGCGCCTACCGCGCGGTCGGCGTGGCACTGCCCGACACGCTGATGGTGAGCGACGTGACCGACAAGGCCAGCTTGCAGCGCGCGCTGGTGCTCTGTCCCGGCAGCGCCCTGGGCACACCGTGGATCAAACGCTTCGGCGATTTTTCCGACGCGTTCGCCAGTGGCTGGATGCAGGTGCGCGGCCAGCGCCGGCGCGGTGGCCACGACCGTGGCTTTGTGCTCAGCGACCACGCCGACTGGCCCGGGCTGCTGGGCGCCATCGGTGCCAGCGGTGCCGGGCGCGTGATCGTCACGCACGGCAGCATCCCGGTGCTGGTGCGCTACCTGCAAGAGCAAGGCCTGCAGGCCGAGGGCTTTGACACCGAGTACGGCGACGAGCACGAAACCCGGGCCGAGACCGTGCCCGCGCCCGCCGCATGAAACGCTTCGCCGACCTGTTCGCCGAACTCGACGCGACCACCTCCACCAGCGCCAAGGTCACCGCACTGCAGCGCTACCTGAGCGCCGTGGACGACGCCGATGCGGCCTGGGCGGTGTACTTCCTTTCGGGCGGCAAACCGCGCCAGCTGATCAAGACCGCGCAGCTGCGCGCGCTGGCCGAAGAAGCGGCCGGCCTGCCCGCGTGGCTGTTCGACGCGAGTTACCAGGCCGTGGGCGATCTGGCCGAAACCATCGCGCTGGTGCTGCCCGCACCCGCGAGCGCAGACGGCCTGGCGGTGAGCCTGAGCGACTGGATGGAACAGCGCCTGCTGCCCCTGCGCGGGCAGGGTGACGAGGCGGTGGCCGTGGCGCTGCGCGCCTGGTGGCGCGAGCTCGATGCGACCGGGCGTTTCCTGCTGGTCAAGTTGGTCGGTGGCGGTTTTCGCGTGGGCGTGAGCAAGCTGCTGGTGCAGCGCGCCATCGCCCAACACGCGGGGCTGGACGCCAAACAGGTGGCGGCGCGCATGATGGGTTTCACCGACGGAAAACGCCTGCCCACCGCCGCGCAGTACCGCGCGCTGCTGGCACCTGCCGAGGCACCGGGCGATGAACACGCCGCGCGCGAGCCCAGCCAGCCGTATCCGTTTTTTCTCGCCAGCCCGCTGGGCATGGACGCCAGCGACGACCTGCTGGACATGGAGGTGGCCAGCACCGGCGTCGCGCAGGCCATGCAGGCTCGCCTGGGCCCGGCCAGCGACTGGCTGGCCGAGTGGAAGTTCGACGGCATCCGCGGGCAGATCGTCAAACGCGCCGGGCAGGTGTGGGTGTGGTCGCGCGGCGAAGAGCTCATGAGCGATCGGTTTCCCGAACTGCAGGCGCTCGCGCAGCGCTGGCCCGACGGCACGGTGGTCGACGGCGAGATCCTGGTCTGGCACGAGGAGGGCGAACGGGCTTTGCCCGGCAGCGACCGGCCCGGTCGGCCCGCGCCGTTCGCGCTGCTGCAGCAACGCATCGGCCGCAAGACGCTCAACGCCAAGGTGCTGGCCGACGCGCCCGTGAGCTTCATGGCCTACGACCTGCTGGAAGCCGGCGCACAAGACCTGCGCGCGCTGCCGCAGACCGAGCGCCGCGACCGCCTGGAGAACTTGGCTGACGATCTGAACGCAGCGACCGGCATGCGCCTGTGGCTGTCGCCGCGCATCGAAGGCGGCGACTGGTCCGCGCTCGCCGAGCAGCGATCGAAGGCACGCGAACTCGGCGTGGAAGGGCTCATGCTCAAACACCGCGACAGCGTTTACGGCACCGGGCGGCAGAAGCGCTGGGCCGGCCCGGGCACCGCCAGCGAAGACGGTGTGCTGGCCTGGTGGAAATGGAAGATCGACCCGCTGAACATCGACGGTGTGCTCATCTACGCCCAGGCCGGCCACGGCCGCCGCGCCTCGGTCTACACCGACTACACCTTTGCTGTGTGGAACCGCGCGCCCGCCAGCGCCGCCGAAGCCCAGGCCGTGGTGGACGCCATCGCCCGGCGCGAACCCGCCGTGCCCGGCGCATTGCAACTGGTGGCCTTCACCAAGGCCTATTCCGGCCTCACCGACGACGAGTTCAAGTCGGTGGACGCGGTGATCCGCCAGCACACGCTGGAGAAGTTCGGACCGGTGCGCAGCGTGCGGCCCACGATGGTGTTTGAGCTCGCCTTTGAAGGCATTGCGCGCAGCACGCGCCACAAAAGCGGCGTGGCGCTGCGCTTTCCGCGCATGCAGCGCATCCGGCACGACAAACCGCTGCACGAGGCCAGCACCCTGCAGGATCTGGAGCAACTGCTGGCGAAAACCCCAGCGAAAATCGGTCAAGACCACTGAGAACGGTCTGCGAGAAGTCGGGTGATAGCATGCGCCCATGCTGTTGAAGACCGACCCCCCCACGACCCCTCCCGCACCCGACGACGACATCGGCACGCCCGTGTCCGTCAAGATCCGCGAGCGTGTGAAAGCGGCGCGCCAGCGCTTCCATTCCAACGACAACATCGCCGAATTCATCCAGCCGGGTGAGCTGGAGCTGTTGCTCGACGAAGTGGCCGAAAAGATGAAGGGCGTGCTCGACAGCATGGTCATCGACCTCGACAACGACCACAACACCGGCGACACCGCGCGCCGCGTGGCCAAGATGTACCTCAAGGAAGTGTTCAACGGGCGCTACGTCAAGGCGCCCAGCATCACCGAATTCCCGAACGCCGAGCACCTCAACGAACTGATGATCGTGGGGCCCATCACCGTGCGCAGCGCCTGCAGCCACCACTTCTGCCCGGTCATCGGCCGCATCTGGATCGGCGTCATGCCCAACGAACACACCAACGTGATCGGCCTGTCCAAGTACGCGCGGCTGGCCGAGTGGATCATGGGCCGCCCGCAGATCCAGGAAGAGGCCGTGGTGCAACTGGCCGACCTGATTCAAGAGAAGACCCAGCCCGACGGCCTGGCACTCGTGATGGAGGCCAGCCACTACTGCATGGCCTGGCGCGGCGTGAAGGACATGGACAGCAAGATGATCAACTCGGTCATGCGCGGCGTGTTCCTCAAAGACCCCAACCTGCGGCGCGAGTTTCTCTCGCTCATCCCGCGCTGAACTCAACGATCACCCAGAAGAAGAACACCATGCTCGTTCGCCTCCTCTACGTCAGCCGCGCTGTCGACAAAGACTCTCCCCGCGTCATCGAGTCCATTCTGGAATCTGCGCGTTCGCACAACATGGGCTACGGCATCACGGGCGTGCTGTGTTACGGCGGCGGTGTGTTTTTGCAGGCCATCGAAGGCGGTCGCAGCGCGGTCAACACGCTCTACAACCACATCGTGGCCGACGATCGCCACACCGGCGTGGAGCTGCTGCACTACGAAGAAATCACCGAGCGCCGTTTTGGTGGGTGGACCATGGGCCAGGTCAACCTGTCCAAGCTCAACACGTCCATCGTGCTGAAGTATTCGGAGAAGCCCGAGTTCGATCCGTACGCGGTGTCGGGCAAAGTCTCCCTGGCTTTGCTCGAAGAATTGATGGCCACTGCGAGCATCATCGGCAGAGCTTGACGGTCTCCCCCCTGCGCCGCTGCGCGGCTTCCCCCCTCTCTGGCGCGCCTGCGGCGCTGGGAAGGGGGACGGTACCTCGGGCCGGCGGAGCCGAACCCTGGTTGCCCCTGGACCAGACCTCCCCTCACGCGGCATGTCCCTGACAGCCCTGGGTCTGATCGTTCTCGCGGGCCTGATCCACGCCGGCTGGAACCTTGCCGTCAAAAAGGTCGGGGCCGACGCGCGCTTCGCCTTCTTCAACGCCTTTCTCATGATGCTGGTGTGGGCGCCGCTGGGCTGGTGGGTGGGGCGCGATGTGGTGCCCGGCTGGGGCCGCGTTGAATGGCTGCTGGTGCTCGCCAGCGGCGTGCTGCACGTCTTCTACTACGTGATCCTGCTGCGCGGTTACCGCAAGTCCGACCTCACCGTGGTCTACCCCATGGCGCGCGGCACCGGGCCGTTGTTGTCCTCGCTGGTGGCCATCGTGCTGCTGGGTGAACAGATCTCCGCGCTGGGTGTGGCTGGCATCGCCGGTGTGGTGGGTGGGGTGTTCCTGATTGCCGGCGGGCCGGGACTGCTGCGCGCAGCGCACGACCCGGTGGCGCGCAAGCGCGTGCACAAGGGCATGGTCTACGGTGTGGTCACGGGCGTGTTCATCGCGTCCTACACCGTGGTCGACGGTTACGCGGTCAAGGTGGTGCTGATGTCGCCCATCCTGGTGGACTACATGGGCAACTTCGTGCGCGTGGCGCTGCTCGCGCCCAGCGTGCTGCGCGACCTGCCCACCGCCCGCCGCCTGTGGCACCTGCAGTGGCGCTACGCCTTGCTGGTGGCGGTGGTGAGCCCGGTGGCCTATGTGCTGGTGCTGTTTGCCATGCAGCAGGCACCGTTGTCGCACGTGGCGCCCGCGCGCGAGGTGTCGATGTTGTTTGCCGCGCTGATTGGCGGCCAGTTGCTGGGCGAGGGCGACCGGCTCGCCCGCCTGCTCGGGGCCATGTTGATCGCCGCCGGCGTGATGGCGCTGGCGCTGGGATGATCGCGCCATGACGACTTCACCTTCGCTGGCCTTGCTGGGATGCGATTTCACCAGCGCCCCGAGCCGCCGCAAACCGATCACGCTGGCCGTGGGCCGAACCGACCGCCATCGCGTCATCCTGAACGGCATGGAGCGCTTCGACACGCTGGATGCCTGGGCGGCGCGCATGGCCCAGCCCGGTCACTGGGTGGGCGGCTTTGATCTGCCGTTTGGCTTGCCGCGCGAACTCGTCACCACACTCGGCTGGCCCACCGACTGGGCCGCCTGCATGGCCCACTACGCGAGCCTCAGCCGCGAAACCATCCGCGAGGCCTTCGCCGGGTTCTGCAATGCCCGCCCGGTGGGGGGCAAATTTGCCCACCGCGCCACCGACGGACCCGCCGGCTCCAGCCCGAGCATGAAGTGGGTCAACCCGCCGGTGGCTTTCATGTTGCACGCCGGTGTGCCGCGGCTGATGGCCGCCGGCATCACCTTGCCCGGCCTGCTGCCCGGTGATGGTTCGCGTGTGGGCCTGGAGGCTTACCCCGGCCTGCTCGCGCGCAGCGTGCTGGGCACCACCTCGTACAAGAGCGACGACAAGGCCAAACAAACACCCGATCGCCTGATCGCGCGCAAGACACTGATCAACGCGCTGGAAAACGGCCAGGCGCCACTGCTGCAGGTCTGTGGCCTGCGATTGAAGCTCACCCACGCGCAGCGCGACGCGCTGGCCGACGACGCCAGTGGCGACAGCCTGGACGCCGTGCTCTGCCTGCTGCAGGCCGCCTGGGCGCAGGCACAACATGGCGCGGGCCACCCGCAATGGGGCTTGCCCGCGTTCGACCCGCTGGAGGGCTGGATCGTCAGCGCCTGAGCCGCGCGCATCAACCCGCGCGACAGTGCGGAGAACGCGCTGTGCCTAGAATCCATTGGGTTCGGTGTCATGCCGAACACAAGCGTTCTCAGGGCGGGGTGAAATTCCCCACCGGCGGTGATGGCGGCGTGGCGACACGACCGCACGAGTGCCGCGAGCGCCCATGCCCTGGTCTGTCCATGGCATGGGGTCAGCAGACCCGGTGAGATCCCGGGACCGACGGTCACAGTCCGGATGTTAGAGAGCGTGAGCCAGGCGTCCGTTGCGTTGCGCGCAGCGGTGCGCGTGCGCTTGTGCGCCCTGATTTGTTGGCCCCTCCTGTTTCAAGGACACCATGAATCAGACCGAATCTTCCCCCTCCCTCCAACTGCCGGCCGGGCTGCGCTTCGCATTCGTCGAAGCCTCGTGGCATGCCGACATCGTTCACCAGGCGCGGGATGCGTTTTTTGCCGAGATGGCGCTGGCCGGTGTCGGCGCGGAGGCCATCGACGTGTTCGACGTGCCCGGTGCGTTCGAAATCCCGCTGCACGCGCAACGCCTGGCGCGCTCGGGCCGCTACGCCGCGGTGGTGGGCAGCGCGCTGGTGGTGGATGGCGGCATTTACCGCCACGACTTTGTGGCGCAGACCGTGGTGCAGGCGCTCATGGACGTGCAGCTCGACACCGGCGTGCCCATGATCTCCGCCGTGCTCACCCCGCACCATTTCCACGAACACGTTGAACACCGCAAGTACTTCATGCGCCACTTCGCCGTCAAGGGCACCGAGGCCGCGCAGGCCTGCTTGCAGACGGTGGCCGGGCTGCTGCGCTTGGAGAGCATGCTGCCGTCTTGAGTGGGCGTTTGCGTGTAAGGCTTTTGCCTCTGCGCAGACGAACCCGGGTCAACTGCAAGGAAACCGCCCATGACTGCTTCTGCCCCCACCCCTCCGCGTCGCCGCACGGTGCTGCTGCTGGCATCGCACGCGCTGACCTTGCTGGTGGGCTTTGGCGCCGGCATCTACGCGCTGCCCATCCTCACCGCACCCACCGGGCCGAGTGCCGAGCAGGTGGCTCAGGCCGCGGTGGGCGGCATGTACCGCGGTGAATTCCGCCGCGACCTGAAAGACAGCGATCCCCTGCACTGGGGCGAAGGCACGGTGTCGGTGAGCCCGCAGCAGATCGTGTTCACCGGGCGGCTGGCGCCCGGACCCGACTACAAGCTCTACCTCTCGCCCGAATTCGTGGAGACCGAGGCCGATTTCAAGCGCCTCAAGCCGGGCATGCTGCGTGTGGGCGATGTGAAGACCTTCGAGAATTTCATCGTGCCCCTGCCCGCGGGCGCCGACCCTGCGCGCTACACCAGCGTCATCGTCTGGTGCGAAACCTTCAGCCAGTTCATCACCGCCGCGCAGTACCGCGATCCGACCTGAGCAGGGTGCGCAATTGATGCATCATCGCTTCCAGCGTTGAGTCGTGGCCGCTCGTGGTCCGTCGGCGGCAGCGCCTCTTCACAGAACGGAACAACCATGAACTCAGCCAAACTGGTCGGCATCATCCTCATTGCCGCGGGTGCCCTTGCCCTCGTGTACGGCAGCTTCAGCTACACCAAGGACACCTCGGCCGTGAAGCTGGGCCCGTTGGAGTTGACCGTGAAAGAAAAGGAAACCGTCAACGTGCCGGTGTGGGCCGGCGTGGGCGCCATCGTCATCGGTGGTCTGCTGCTCGTCATGGGTGGCAAAAAGGGCTGATGCCGCGCAAGCAGATCGTCACACCGAACCCGGAACCATCCACCCCGCCGCCGGCTTGCGCGGCGGACTGGATGGTTTCGCGTTTGTGGACGCCTTTTGAATTTCAGCGCGAGGTCTGGTCCGCCATCGGCGCCGGCCAGAGTGGTCTGCTGCACGCCACCACCGGCTCGGGCAAGACCTACGCGGTGTGGCTCGGCCTGATCGAACACCTGCTTCAGTCGCTGCCTGCGCACAAGCCCGCACCACTCACTGTGCTGTGGATCACCCCCATGCGCGCGCTCGCGGCCGACAGCGCAGCAGCCCTGCGCGCGCCGCTGACCGACCTGGCGCCCGGCTGGACGCTGGGCTTGCGCACCGGTGACACGCCGAGCGCGGAGCGCGCCCGCCAAGACCGGCGCTGGCCCACGGTGCTGGTCACCACGCCCGAATCGTTGTCGCTGCTGCTTGCGCGCACCCACGCGCCCGCCGAGCTGGCTGGTGTACGCGCGGTGGTGGTGGACGAATGGCACGAACTCATTGGCAGCAAACGCGGCGTGCAGGTGCAGCTGGCGCTGGCCCGGCTGCGGCGCTGGCAGCCCGGTCTGCTGGTGTGGGGCATGAGCGCGACCCTGGGCAACCTGGACGAAGCCCTGCGCGTGCTCTGCGGCCCGAGCAACGCGCAACTGGTGCGCGGGCGTGTGGACAAGGCGCTGGCCATCGACACGCTGATCCCGCCCGAGCCGGGTCGCTACTCGTGGGCCGGCCACCTCGGCGCGCGCATGCAGGAGCCGGTGGCCAGCGAGCTGGACACCGCCAGCACCGCGCTGGTGTTCACCAACACGCGCAGCCAGGCCGAGATCTGGTACCAGATGCTGCTGGCCCTGCGGCCCGACTGGGCCGGGCAGGTGGCCCTGCACCACGGCAGCCTGGACAGGGAAGTGCGCGAGTGGGTGGAGCAGGGCTTGAAGACCGGCCAGCTCAAGGCCGTGGTCGCCACGTCCTCGCTCGACCTCGGCGTCGATTTTTTGCCGGTGGAGCGGGTGCTGCAGATCGGCTCGGCCAAAGGGGTGGCGCGCCTGTTGCAGCGCGCCGGGCGCAGCGGCCACGCACCGGGGCGGCCCAGCCGCGTCACGCTGGTGCCCACCAACACGCTGGAGCTGGTGGAAGCGGCCGCCGTGCGCGAAGCCGCCCTGGCCGGCCGTGTGGAGAGCCGGCGCAGCCCCGACCAGCCGCTGGACGTGCTGGTGCAGCACCTGGTCACCGTGGCGCTGGGCGGGGGCTTCCGTCCCGACGACTTGTTTGACGAGGTGCGCAGCGCGTTCGCGTACCGCGAGCTTTCGCGCGAATCGTTTGACTGGGCGCTGGCTTTTTGTGAACGCGGCGGCGATAGCCTGAACGCCTACCCCGACTACCACCGCATCCAGCCCGATGAAGCCGGCGTGTACCGCGTGCCCGACACGCCGCAAGGCCGCGCCACCGCGCGCCGCCACCGGCTGGGCGTGGGCACCATCGTCAGCGACGCGTCCTTGCAGGTGAAGTACATGAACGGCGGGCGCATCGGCTCGATCGAAGAAGGCTTCATCGCGCGCCTGCGCAAGGGCGACTGCTTCGTGTTCGCCGGTCGTTTGCTCGAATTCATCCGCGTGCACGAGATGACGGCCTGGGTGAAAAAGGCAGAAAAATCCAAGGGCGCCGTGCCCTCGTGGCAGGGCGGCAAGATGCCTTTGTCCACCGAGCTGGCCGACGCCGTGCTGGCGCAGATGGCGCTGGCCGCCGACGGCCGCTATGAATCGCCCGAGATGCAGGCCGCGCGCCCGATGCTCGACACCCAGGCGCGCGTCTCGCGCTTGCCGCGGCCGGGTGAACTGCTGCTGGAGCACATGCGATCGAGCGAAGGCCACCACCTCTATCTGTATCCGTTCGCGGGACGCCACGTGCACCTGGGGCTGGCCAGTTTGCTGGCCTGGCGGCTGGCGCGCGAGCAGCCCAACACCTTCAGCCTGTCGGTCAACGACTACGGCCTGGAGCTGCTGAGCAGCGAGCCCGCCGACCTCACGCGCCTGCTGGACCGCTCGGTGTTTGCCGCCGACGATTTGCTGGAGCACGTGATGGCGTCGCTCAACGCGGGTGAACTCGCGCAACGGCGCTTTCGCGAGATCGCGCGGGTGGCCGGGCTGGTGTTCAGCGGGTACCCGGGTGCGCCCAAAAGCCTCAAACAACTGCAGGCCTCCAGCGGGCTGTTCTTCGAGGTGTTTCGCAAGTACGACCCGGGCAACCTGCTGCTGGGGCAGGCCGAGCGCGAGGTGCTGTCGCAAGAGCTGGAGATCGAGCGGCTGCGCAGCTGCCTGCAAGGCCTGGCCACCCACACCCTGCACAGCGTGGCGCTGGAGCGCCCGAGCCCCATGAGCCTGCCGCTGATGGTGGAGCGGCTGCGCGAGCGTCTGAGCACCGAACAACTCTCGGCGAGGCTGGACAAGCTGCTGCGCGACATCGACAAGGCAAACGCATGAAGGTCTGGTGGATAGGTCTGGGGATTGCGCTGGTGGCGCTGGCCGCTGGGGCGCAAGACAGCGCGCATCAGGACGAGGTCTACAGCGCGCGCGTCAGCCGCGTGTTCGACGGCGACACCGTGTGGGTGAAGCCGCTGGCCGGCGGCAAGTACCGCAAGCTGCGTCTGGAGGGCATCGACGCGCCCGAGATCTGCCAGAGCGGTGGGGAGGCGTCGCGCGATGTGCTGGCGCGGCGCGTGCTGAACCAGGTGGTGGAGGTGCATGTTCGCGCGCAGGACGACTATGGGCGCGGTGTGGCGCGCCTCCATCACCAGGGTGACGATGTGGCGGCCTGGATGGTGTCGGCGGGGCAAGCCTGGTCGTACCGCTGGCGGCGCAGCCTGGGGCCGTTTGCGGCGGAGGAAGCCCTGGCGCGCGAACGCAGGCGAGGTGTGTTCAAGGACGCTGCAGCCGAATCGCCGCGCGACTTTCGCAAGCGGCACGGACCGTGCCCGATGCCGCCGCGCGGCTGAATCCGTGCGCTTGAATCAGTGTGGGGTGCCGCACACCGCGCATTGCGGGTTTTGCGGCAGGGCGATTTCGTTGAACGCCAGGTCGCGCCCGTCCAGCATGAGCAGCTTGCCCGTGAGGCGTGAGCCCAGGCCGGTGAGCAGCTTGAGTGCTTCGGCCGCCTGCATGGTGCCCACGATGCCCACCAGCGGCGCAAACACGCCCATGGTCGCGCAGCGGGTTTCTTCGAGGTCGGCCGATTCGGGGAACACGCAGGCGTAGCAGGGGTTGCCGGGTGTGCGCGCGTCGAACACGCTCAATTGCCCATCCATGCGGATCGCCGCGCCCGAGACGAGTGGCTTGCGGTGTTTCACGCAGGCCCGGTTGATGGCGTGGCGGGTGGCAAAGTTGTCGGTGCAGTCCAGCACCACGTCGGCCTGCGCGATGAGTTCGCCGAGCAGGGCCTCGTCGGCCCGCTGCACGATGGGCGTGACCCGCACGTCGGGGTTGATCGCGGCGATGGCCTCCACGATGGATTCGGCCTTGGGGTGGCCCACCCGCGCGAGGTTGTGGGCGATCTGGCGCTGCAGGTTGGTCTCGTCCACCACGTCGTGGTCCACCACGGTGATGCGGCCCACACCGGCGCTGCCCAGGTACAGCGCCACCGGTGAGCCCAGGCCACCGGCGCCGATGATGAGTGCGTGAGAAGCCAGCAAGGCCTCCTGGCCTTCGACGCCGAGTTCGTTGAGCAGGATGTGGCGCGAGTAGCGCAGGAGCTGTGCGTCGTCCAAAAGCATCACAGCGGGCTGTCAGCCCGCTGTGTCCTCAGTTTTCTTTTTTCTCTTCGGTGCGCACGGTCTGGCTCTTGCTGACCATGACCGGGCGACCCTTGAGCTGGTTGATGGCCTGCGTGAGCTGGAAGTCCTTCTCGGTGCCGAACTCGGGCACCAGGCGCTGGCCCGGGTTCTTGCGGGCTTCTTCTTCGAGCCGCTTGCGTGCCACTTCACGTTCTTCGCTGCGCGCCTGTTCGGCGGCGCGCGCGGCGTCCGTCATCGGCGCCGCAGCCGCCTTGGGGTCCTTGCCGTTGGTCAGGCTGTTCTGCAGATCGGCTTCGCGGGTGCGCAGCGCAGAGAACACATTGCCTTCCAGCGTTTCGTCCACCAGCACATCGGGCACGATGCCCTTGCCCTGGATGGACGTGCCCAGCGGCGTGTAGTAGCGCGCCGTCGTCAGCTTCAGACCGGTGTCCGGGCCCAGCGGGCGCACCGTCTGCACAGAGCCTTTGCCGAAGGTCTGGCTGCCCAGCACCGTGGCGCGCTTGTGATCCTGCAGGGCGCCAGCAACGATTTCGCTGGCCGAGGCCGAGCCTTCGTTGACGATCACCACCAGCGGCACACGCTTGAGCGCGCCCTTGGTGTTGTCGGTCAGGCGCTTGATGGGGTCGTTGCCACCGCGACGCAGGTAATGCTGCGGCACGGCCTTGTAGATGAACTTGCTGTCTTCGAGCTGGCCGTTGGTGGACACCACCGTCACGTTCTCCGGCAGGAAGGCCGCCGACAGCGCCACGGCCGCATCCAGCAGGCCGCCCGGGTCGTTGCGCAGGTCCAGCACCAGGCCCTTGAGGTTGGGCTCGGTCTTGTAGAGGTCTTCCACCTTGCGGGCGAAGTCTTCGATGGTGCGTTCCTGGAACTGCGACACACGAACCCAGGCGTAACCCGGCTCGACCACGCGCGACTTCACGCTCTGCGTCTTGATCTCTTCGCGGGTGATGGTCACCGGGAAGGTGCGGTCCTCGTCCTTGCGGAAGATGGTCAGCAGCACCTTGGTTCTGGGCTCGCCGCGCATGAGCTTGACGGCTTCATTGATCGTCAGGCCCTTGACGTTGGTGTCGTCGATCTTGGTGATCAGGTCGTTGGTCTTGAGGCCGGCGCGAAACGCGGGAGAGTCTTCGATGGGCGAGACCACCTTGACCAGGCCGTCTTCCATCGTGATCTCGATGCCCACGCCGACAAAGCGGCCGCTGGTGCCTTCGCGAAATTCCTTGAACGACTTCTTGTCGAAATACTGGGAATGGGGATCCAGGCTGGCCACCATGCCGCTGATGGCCTCGTTGATCAGCTTTTTCTCATCCACGGGCTCGACATAGTCGGTCTTGACCATGCCAAAAACAGCGGCGAGCTGCTGCAATTCTTCAAGCGGCAGGGGCGCGAGCGTGCCGCGGGCCACCGCTTGCAGCTGCACCGTGGTCAGCGCACCGGCGACCGCACCAATGGCCACCCAGCCTGCAATTTTCAGCTTGTGACTCACCTGTTTTGCCATTGAAATCCCCAGTAAAAACGCCCGGGCCAGGATGCCTGGCCCGATGGCAAATCAATATACACCTATGAGCATGGAGAGCCGGTTCGGTTCCCCAATCTCCAGCCCGGTGTTCAGGCCTTGCCCTGGGCGGCCACAGCGGCGGCGGCGCGGGCAGCGGCCTCGGCGTCGCCCAGGTAGTAACTTTTGATCGGTTTGAGCTCGGCATCGAGCTCATAGACCAGCGGAATGCCGTTGGGGATGTTGAGGTTCACGATGTCGGCTTCAGAGATGCCGTCGAGGTACTTCACGAGCGCACGAATGCTGTTCCCGTGGGCGGCCAGAACCACGCGTTTGCCGGCCTTGATGGCGGGTGCCATGGCTTCGTTCCAGAACGGCAGCACGCGGGCCACGGTGTCTTTCAGGCATTCGGTGAGCGGGATCTCCTCAGGCTTGAGGCGGTCGTAGCGGCGGTCGCCGCGCTCGCTGCGCGGGTCACCCGCTTCCAGGGCCGGCGGTGGGGTGTCGTAGCTGCGGCGCCAGACCAGCACCTGGTCATCACCGTACTTTTTGGCGGTGTCGGCCTTGTTCAGGCCTTGCAAGGCACCGTAGTGGCGCTCGTTCAGGCGCCAGCTGTGCACCACCGGCAGCCAGGTGCGGTCCATCTCGTCGAGCACGTGCCACAGCGTGCGCGTGGCGCGCTTGAGCACGCTGGTGTAGGCCAGGTCGAAGTCGTAGCCCTCTGCCTTGAGCAATTGGCCCGCTGCCTTGGCTTGTTCAAGGCCGGTGGGGGTGAGGTCCACATCGGTCCAGCCGGTGAAGCGGTTTTCCAGGTTCCAGGTGGATTCGCCGTGGCGAATCAGGACGAGTTTGTACATGGGCGGGGGGATGGAGTTGGAGGGGCGGGGCGGTGAAAAACAGGTGCACTGCACGGCTTGTGCGGCACAACGAAGCTCACCATTCTAAAATCGCGGGCTTACTCGAAAGGTGTCCCCGTGAGTTTCTTCATCGATAACTGGATTTTGCTGGCCGTGGCGTTCTCGTCGGGCGCCATGCTGTTGTGGCCCATGGTGTCGGCCGGCGCGCGCGCCGGCTCGCTGAACACGACGCAGGTTGTGCAACTGATGAACCGCGACAAAGCGGTGGTGGTGGACGTGAGCGAGCCGGCCGAATTTGCCGCCGGCCACGTGATCGGTGCCAAAAACGTGCCCTTGGGCGAACTCGAAGCCAAACTCACCGGCGCTGTGAAGAACAAGGCCACCCAGCTGATCCTGGTGTGCGCCAACGGCTCGAAGGCCAACCGTGCCGTGGCCATGGCCAAAAAGCTGGGCTACGAGAACGCGCAATCCCTGACGGGTGGCATGGGCGCCTGGCGCGCCGCCAGCCTGCCGGTGCAAAAAGCCTGATCATTTCGGCTTCGTTTTTTTCGCACCGACAGGAAGTTTGCATGGCCAAAGTCAAGATGTTCACCAGCGCCTACTGCCCTTATTGCAGCGCCGCCAAGGCACTGCTGCAGAGCCACGGCGTGGCCGACCTCGAGGAGGTGTTTGTGGACGGGCAGCCCGAGTTGCGCGCGCAGATGAAGGCGATCACCGGGCGCACCAGCGTGCCGCAGATCTTCATCGGCGAGCAGCACGTGGGTGGTTGCGACGATCTGCACGCCCTCGACGGGCGCGGCGGGTTGGTGCCCATGCTGCAGGCTTGAGTCACCGGGCTGCTGCGCCGGGCTGACATAATTCGACTGGTGCCCGCCGCGGGAACGCTCCCCCGGCGGGCTTGTTTTTTCAACGCATTCTTCGAGACAACACCATGGCAGAAAACCAGGAACCCACCTTCCAGATCCAGCGCGTCTACCTCAAGGAAGCGTCGCTCGAGCAGCCCAATTCGCCCGCCATCCTGCTGGAGCAGGAACAGCCCACGGTGGACATCCAGCTCGGCGTGGAAGCCAGCCCGGCCGCCGATGGTGTGTTTGAGGTCTGCGTGACCGCCACCGTGACGACCAAGATCAAGGACAAGACCGTGTTCCTGGTCGAAGCCAAACAGGCCGGCATTTTCGAGATCCGCAACCTGCCGCAAGAGCAGATGGGCCCGATCATGGGCATCGCCTGCCCGCAGATCGTCTACCCATACCTGCGCAGCAACGTGGCCGACATCATCCAGCGCGGCGGTTTCCCGCCCGTGCACCTGGCCGAGATCAACTTCCAGGCCATGTACGACCAGCAGCAGGCCCAGGCCGCTGCCGACGCGCCCCGTATCGTCACGCAATAAGGCTTTGCCCGGCACCGGCCCGATGAACATCGTCGTGCTCGGCGCAGGTGCCTGGGGCACCGCGCTGGCCGTCAGTGCGGCCCGCCACGCGGACGCCAACCGGAGCGTCACCTTGTGGGCGCGCGATGCGCGGCAGGCAGCAGACCTGCAACAACACCGCGAGAATCGCCGCTACCTGGACGGGGTGGCGGTGCCGGCCGAGGTGCAAATCGCCACCGGGTCGCTGCACAGCGGTTTGGCCCTGCTGAACGACGCCGACCTCGTGATCGTCGCCACGCCCATGGCGGGGCTGCGCGACATGCTGACCCTGCTGGCCGATCTGCGTGCGCCCGTGGCGTGGCTGTGCAAGGGTTTTGAAGCACCCGCCGCGCATGCCTCCGGCCTGCTGGGTCACGAGGTGCGAGCCCAGGTGGCGCCCGACCTGCTGGCCGGGGTGTTGAGCGGCCCGAGCTTCGCGCTGGAGGTGGCGCTTGGACAACCCACCGCCCTGGTGGCCGCCAGCGAGCACGCTGGCGTGCGCGACACGCTCGTGGCCGCCTTTCACAGCCCCACGCTGCGCGTTTACGCCAACGACGACATCGTGGGCGTGGAGGTGGGCGGTGCGGTGAAAAACGTGCTGGCCATCGCCACCGGCCTGTGTGATGGGCTGGGGCTGGGCATGAACGCGCGCGCCGCGCTCATCACCCGCGGCCTGGCCGAGATGACCCGCCTGGGCCTGGCCCTGGGCGCCAAGGCCGAAACCTTCATGGGCCTCTCGGGCTTGGGCGACCTGGTGCTCACCGCCACCGGCGACCTCTCGCGCAACCGCAAGGTGGGCCAGTTGCTCGCGCAGGGCATGAACCTGCAGCAGGCGGTGGATTCGCTTGGCCATGTGGCCGAAGGTGTCTACAGCGCGCGGACGGTGGCGCAGCGTGCGCGTTCACTGGGTGTGGACATGCCCATCACCGACGCGGTGGTGGCCCTGCTGGACGGACGCCTGCAGCCCGCGCAGGCGGTGGCCCTGCTCATGGGCCGGGACCCCAAGGACGAACTGCTCTGATCAAGCGGGCGTGCAGCCCGCCGGGTTGAACACGCGCTCGGTCGACGCCGGGTTGCGCGCCAGCGCTGCGGCCGGCCGACGCGGGCGTCGCACCAGCTCGCCGCTGCAGTTCGGGCAGGTGTTGTTCAGCTTCGTTTCCGCGCAGTCGCTGCAGAAGGTGCATTCAAACGTACAGATGCGCGCGTCCACCGATTCGTTGGGCAGGTCGCGGTTGCAGCATTCGCAGTTGGGGCGCAGCTGGAGCATGGCAAACCTCCCGGGTCAGATTTCGAAGTTGTCGATGAGCCGGGTTTTGCCCAACCGCGCGGCGCCCAGCACCACGAGGGGGTCGCCCGCTTGGGGAGCCTGCAGGTCGGCGCGGCGGCGCACGGTCAAATAGTCGGGCTGCCAGCCGCGCGCGGCCAGGCCCTGCATGGCGCGTTCTTCCAGCGCGGGGAGCTGGCGCACCAGACCGTCGGCGGCGGCCAGCGCGTCGCGGCCCAACGCGCGCAGGGCGAGCGAGAGCTGCACCGCCTCGGCGCGCTCGGCCTCGCTCAAATAACCGTTGCGCGAGCTCAAGGCCAGGCCGTCGGGGGCACGCTGGGTGTCGCCGCTGACGATGGTGATGGGCAGCGCAAACTGCTTGACCATGCGCCGGATCACCATCTGCTGCTGGTAGTCTTTCTGCCCGAAGATGGCAAAACGTTCGCCCTTGGCCTCAGACAACACGCTCTGGAACAGCTTCATCACCACCGTGCACACGCCGGTGAAAAAGCCGGGGCGAAAGTGGCCCTCCAGGATATCGGCCAGCTCGGCAGACGGCTGCACCTTGAAGCCCTGCGGCTCGGGGTACATCTCTTTTTCCGACGGGGCGAACACCACGTCACAACCCGCAGCGGCGAGCTTGTCGCAATCGGCCTGCAAGGTGCGCGGGTAGGTGTCGAAGTCTTCGTGGGGCGCGAACTGCAGGCGGTTGACGAAGATGCTGGCCACCGTCACATCGCCCAGCGGCTTGGCGGTGCGCACGAGATCAAGGTGCCCGGCGTGCAGGTTGCCCATGGTGGGCACCAGGGCGGGGCTGTTGAAGGGTCGCAGCGTGGTGCGCAGATCTTCGATGGTGTGGACGAGTTTCATGGTCACCAGGCGTGCAGCGCGTCGTCTGGAAAGCTGCCGTCCTTCACCGCCGCCACATAAGCGGCCATGGCGTCGCGCACGCTGCCGGCGCCTTCCATGAAGTTGCGCACGAACTTCGGGTTCTTGCCCAGGTTGACGCCGAGCATGTCGTGCATCACCAGCACCTGGCCGGCCGTGCCCTGGCCTGCGCCGATGCCGATGGTGTGGCAGGTCGGGAGTTGGCGGGTGATCTCGGCCGAGAGGGCTGCGGGCACCATTTCCAGCACCACCATGGTGGCACCGGCGTCCTGCAGTTCGAGCGCATGGCGCTTGAGGACAAGCGCGGCCGCATCGCCACGGCCTTGCACGCGGTAGCCGCCGAGCGCGTGCACCGTCTGCGGTGTCAGGCCCAGGTGGGCACACACCGGGATGCCGCGTTCGACCAGAAAACGCACGGTGTCGGCCGTCCAGCCGCCGCCTTCGAGCTTGACCATGTGCGCACCCGCGTGCACCAGCTGGGCCGCGCTGCGCATGGCCTGTTCTTTGGACTCGTGGTAGCTGCCAAACGGCAGGTCGCCCAGCAACCAGGCCGTGGCCTGCACGCGGCGCAGACCACGCGCCACGCTCTCCACGTGGTAAGCCATGGTCTCCAGCGTCACGCCGGCGGTGCTGGCCAGGCCCTGGCACACCATGCCGAGTGAGTCGCCCACCAGGATGCATTCGACACCGGCGGCGTCGGCCACGGCGGCGAAGGTCGCGTCGTAGGCGGTGAGCATGGTGATTTTCTCGCCGCGCTCGCGCATCTCATGCAGACGCGGCAGGCTCACAGGTTTGCGCTGGGGCAGGGGTGAGGCGGTGGGCAGCGTGCCGTAGGGTGTGGCCATGGGCGGGGCGTTGGTGGGGGTGCTCATTCTTGGGTCCCGCGTGTTTCAGGGGTGGGTGAGAATGCGGGACTATAGACCATCCCGGTATGCTTGCGGCCCATGAAACACCTCTCCGATTTCACCCTGGAAGACTTGCAAGAACTGGCCTTGCGCGACGTGTCGCTGGCCCTCGCCGAAGACGTGGGCGCAGGCGACCTGACCGCCGCGCTGATCGACGCCGAGCGGCCCGCGCGGGCGCGCATCCTGGCGCGCGAGGCGGCGGTGATCTGCGGCACGCCGTGGGTTGAGGCGGCGGTGCTTGCCACCGATCCGCAGGCCCGGCTGACCTGGCACGTGGCCGAGGGCCAGCGCTGCGCGGCCGACCAGACCGTGCTCACCATCGAAGGCCGTGCCCAGCGCTTGCTCACGGCCGAGCGCACCGCACTCAACTTCCTGCAACTGCTCTCGGCCGTGGCCACCAAAACGGCGGTATTCGTGGACGCGGTGGCCGGCACACGCGCGCAGATCGTGGACACGCGCAAGACCTTGCCGGGTTTGCGGCTGGCGCAGAAATACGCGGTGAAGACCGGTGGTGGTGTGAACCACCGCATCGGCTTGTATGACGCGGTGCTCATCAAGGAGAACCACATTGCCGCGGCGGGCGGTGTGGCCCAGGTGCTTCAGCGCGTGCGCGAGACCGCTCCCCAGGCGCGGTTTGTCGAGATTGAAGTGGAGACCCTGGCCCAGCTCGACGAGGCCCTGGCCTGCGGCGCCACCATGGTCTTGCTGGACAACATGGACATCCCCACCTTGCAGGAAGCGGTGAAGCGCAACGCGGGCCGCGCCGTGTTGGAGATTTCCGGTGGCGTGAACCTGCAGACCGTGCGCGCGCTGGCCGACACCGGCGTGGACCGCATCTCCATCGGCGCCCTCACCAAAGACGTGAAGGCGATCGATTTTTCCATGCGATTCGAGGCGCTTTGACGCGTCGACAAGGACACCCATGAACACCGAAGCCACTGTCATCGACGTCGAATACGAACAACCCGCCTGCCCCACGCAGCACGCCTGGGCGCGTGTGCCGGTGGAACCTGGTCCCAAACAACGCGCGGAGTTGAAGGACAAGATTCGCCGCCTGCTGAAAGAGCGCAACGCGGTGATGGTGTCGCACTATTACGTGCACCCCGACCTGCAGGACCTGGCCATCGAAACCGGTGGCATCGTGAGCGACTCGCTGGAGATGGCGCGTTTCGGCCGCGACCACGCGGCGCAAACGCTGATTGTTTCGGGCGTGCGCTTCATGGGTGAGACCGCGAAGATCCTGAGCCCCGAGAAAACCGTGCTCATGCCCGATCTCGACGCCAACTGCTCGCTTGACCTGGGCTGTCCCATCGACGAGTTCAGCGCCTTCTGCGATGCCCACCCCGACCGCACCGTGGTGGTGTACGCCAACACCAGCGCGGCGGTGAAGGCGCGTTCGGACTGGCTGGTCACGTCCAGCTGCGCGCTGGACATCGTGAGCGCACTCAAGGACAAGGGCCACAAGATCCTGTGGGCGCCCGACAAACACCTGGGCGGCTACATCCAGCGCGAGACCGGTGCCGACATGGTGATGTGGGGCGGGGCCTGCATCGTGCACGACGAGTTCAAGGCCTTCGAGCTGCGGGCACTGATGAAGGAGCACCCGCAAGCCAAGGTGCTGGTGCACCCGGAGAGCCCGGCCGACGTGATCGCGCTGGCCGACTTGGTGGGCTCCACCTCGGCCATCCTGCGCGCCGCGCGCGAGATGGACGCGCCCGAGTTCATCGTGGCCACCGACAACGGCATGATGCACATGCTGCGCCAGCAGAACCCGGGCAAGGTGTTCATCGAAGCGCCCACGGCCGGCAACAGTGCCACCTGCAAGAGTTGTGCGCATTGCCCCTGGATGGCCATGAACGGGCTGGCCGGCGTGGCTCAGATCCTGGAGAAGGGCCTGAACGAAATCCATGTGGACCCATCGCTGATCCCCCGGGCTCGTTTGCCCATCGACCGCATGTTGGCGTTCACCGGTGCGCAGCGCATCGGCCAGAACCCGGGTGCGCTGGTGCCGAACATCGGCGCCGCCTGACATTTCCGTTCGGGCTGAGCTTGTCGAAGCCCTCGCCCACACCTGGGTGAGCCCTTCGACAGGCGCAGGGCGAACGGGATGGTTGGCTCAGCGAGCCGGCGGCACGAGGATCGTTGGCTTGGCCACCGGCAACATGTCCGGGTAGTCGCGGCTGAAGTGCAGCCCGCGGCTCTCGTGCCGCAGCATGGCCGACATCACGATCAGGTCGGCCACCTGTACCAGATTGCGCAACTCCAGCAGATCGCGCGTGACGTGGAACTGCGAATAGAACTCGTGAATTTCAGCCTGCAGCAGTGAGATGCGGTGCGCTGCGCGCTCCAGGCGCTTGTTGGTGCGCACGATGCCCACGTAGTCCCACATGAAGCGGCGCAGTTCATCCCAGTTGTGCGAGATCACCACCTGCTCGTCGGCGTCGGTCACGCGACTGTCGTCCCACAACGGTATGACCGGCGCATCGGTGGTGGTCGCCGAGCGGATCGCGTTCACTGCGCCCTGCGCAAACACCATGCACTCCACCAGCGAATTGCTGGCCAGGCGGTTGGCGCCGTGCAGGCCGGTGCAGGTGGTTTCACCCACCGCGTACAGACCGGCGATGTCGGTGCGGCCACCGAGGTCGGTCACGATGCCGCCACAGGTGTAGTGCGCGGCCGGCACCACGGGAATCGGCTCTTTCGTGATGTCGATGCCCAGCTCGGCGCAGCGCGCCAGGATGTTGGGAAAGTGCTCCTGCAGAAACGCGGGGCTCTGGTGCGAGATGTCGAGGTACACGCAGTCCAGGCCGTGTTTTTTCATCTCGAAGTCGATCGCGCGCGCCACCACGTCGCGCGGTGCCAGTTCGGCGCGGGGGTCGTGGTCGGGCATGAAGCGGTGGCTGCCCAGGTGCGCCGGCAGCTTGAGCAGGCCGCCTTCGCCGCGCACGGCCTCGGTGATCAGGTAGCTCTTGGCGTGCGGGTGGTAGAGGCAGGTCGGGTGGAACTGGATGAATTCCATGTTGCCCACCTGGCAGCCCGCGCGCCAGCCCGCGGCGATGCCGTCGCCGGTGGCGGTGTCGGGGTTGGTGGTGTAGAGGTAGACCTTGCCCGCACCACCCGTGGCCAGCACGGTGTGGGCGGCGCTGAAGGTCACGACCTCGTCGCGCACGGTGTCCAGCACGTAGGCGCCAAAACAGCGCTCGGCAACGCTGTTGGCGGTGCTGTGGTCGGGCAGTTTGCGGTCGGTGATCAAGTCCACCAGCATGTGGTGCTCGAAGACCTGGATGGCGGGGGTGTTGCGCACGCGTTCGATCAGCGTGGCCTGCACCGCAGCGCCGGTGGCGTCGGCTGCGTGCACGATGCGCCGGTGGCTGTGGCCGCCCTCGCGCGTGAGGTGCAGCTCGCCCGCTTCCAGCGAAAAGGGCACGCCCAGCTCCTGCAGCCAGGTGATGGCCGCAGGCGCGTTCTCCACCGTGAACTGCGTGGCCTCCAGGTCGCACAGGCCGGCACCGGCCACCAGCGTGTCTTCCACATGCGAGGCCACGCTGTCGCCCTCGGCCAGCACCGCCGCAATGCCGCCCTGTGCCCAGTTGCTCGATCCGTCGAGCAGGGCGCGTTTGGTGACCACGGCCACGCGGTGGGTGGTGGACAGGTGCAGCGCAGCGGTCAGCCCGGCCAGGCCGCTGCCGATGATGAGGACGTCGAAGCGGTGAAGGTCGGTCATGCAGGACAGTTCAGGATGGGGTGTAGGCGAGGCGCACGTAGATGGGGGCGAAGGCCTCGGCCTGGGTCAATTCGATGAGCGTCTCTTTGGCCAGCTCCAGCATGGCAATGAAGGTGACCACGAGCACAGGCGAGCCTTTTTCAGTGTCGAACAGTTCGCCGAACTCGACGAACTTGCGGCCTTGCAGGCGGCGCAGCACGATGCTCATGTGCTCGCGCACCGAGAGCTCTTCGCGGCTGATCTTGTGGTGTTGCACGAGCTTGGCGCGTTTCAGGATGTCGCGCCAGGCGCTTTGCAGGTCGATGGGGCTCACGTCGGGGAAACGCGGCGCCAGCGCTTGTTCCACGTACACCTGCGCGCGCAAAAAATCGCGGCCGTACTGGGGGGCTTCGGTCAGGCGCTGGGCGGCCAGCTTCATCTGCTCGTATTCGAGCAGGCGGCGCACCAGCTCGGCGCGCGGGTCTTCGGCCTCTTCGCCTTCGGCCGTCTTCTTGGGCGGCAGCAGCATGCGCGACTTGATCTCGATCAGCATCGCTGCCATCAGCAGGTACTCGGCCGCCAGCTCCAGGTTGCTGTTGCGGATCTCGTCCACGTAGGTGAGGTACTGGCGGGTCACCGCCGCCATCGGGATGTCGAGGATGTTGAAGTTCTGCTTGCGGATCAGGTACAGCAGCAGGTCCAGCGGACCTTCAAACGCTTCCAGAAAGATCTGCAGCGCGTCCGGCGGGATGTAGAGGTCGCGCGGCATGGCGAACAGCGGTTCGCCATACAGCCGCGCCAGCGCCACGTGGTCCACCACGGTGGGCAGCACCGCGTCCAGCCCCTGGGGCGCGGCGTCGAGTGTGTGGACCTCGTTGCCCATGTCGCTGTTGAGTGAACGCGGTGGGATCAGCTGTGGTCGGAGCCGGTCTGGTAGACGTAGGGCTGCTGCGGCACGCGGGCGGTTTTGGCCTCTGCCTGGAAGCTGCGGTCGATGGCCTTGTCCCACAAGAGCGAGCGGCCCTGGCGCTGCGACTGCTCCAGCCCGGGCTTGTCGGCCTTGAGTTGTTCGATGAACAACGTGGCGTCGGACTTGTAGTCGGGGCGGCGGAAGAGGGACATGGTGTTCGGAGCCTGGTGCGAGGGAAAGGCGCGATTTTACCGGCCCGCACCTGGGGCCGGGGAGCCTTGGGTCACTCGCAGGTGTTCAGCCGCGCTGCGAAGCCGGAGCGTTCGATCAGCGAACGCGGCTGCGGGTGCAGCCCCACCATGCCCAGATGCCCGCCGCGCTTGTGCACCGCCTTGTGCAGCTGCTCCAGCGCGTCCAGCCCGGTGGTGTCCAGCGAGATCATGTGGCTGGCGTCGAGCATCACGTTGACGGGGGTGGGTGAGCGTTCGACCTCGGCCACGATGGGGTCGATCTTGGCCACGGCGCCAAAGAACAGCGAGCCATAGAGTTTGTAGGTGGCCTGGTGCTCGGTGCGTGCCACCGGCTCGGCGCGGAAGATCTCGCTCTGGCGCCGCACAAACAGCACCACCGCGAGTACCAGACCCAGCTCCACCGCCACGGTCAGGTCAAAGACGATGGTGACGAAAAAGGTGGACAGCATCATCAACCGGTAGTGGTTGCTGAAGTGTTTGAGCCGCGCGAACTCGCGCCATTCGCCCATGTTCCACGCCACGAACAGCAGCACGCCCGCGAGCACCGACAAGGGGATGTGGTACGCCAGTGGTGCCGCGAGCAAGACCACGGCGGCCAGCGTGAGCGCATGCACCATGCCCGCCACCGGCGAGGCAGCGCCCGAGCGGATGTTGGTCACTGTGCGCGCGATGGTGCCGGTGGCTGGCATGCCGCCGAAGAAGGGCACCACGGCATTGGCTATGCCTTGGGCCATGAGTTCCTGGTTGGGGTCGTGTTTGGGCGCGTCACCCAACTGGTCGGCCACGCGCGCGCACAGCAGCGACTCAATGGCGCCCAGCAGCGCGATGGTGAGCGTGGGCGTGACCAGCAGGCGCACGGTCTCCCACGAAAAATCGGGCAGCTCGAACACCGGCAGGCCTTGCGGAATGCCACCAAAACGCGTGCCCACCGTCTCCACCGGCAAGCTGAGTGCCCAGGCCAGCAGCGACAGCGAGACAAGTGCGATCACCGGGCCCGGAATGCGCGAGGTGGCCTTGAGCGCGCTCACGGTTTCGATGGATTCGAGCTGGCGGCGTAACTGCGAATCCACCGCCCACAGGCGCGGCCACACCACCAGACCCAACACGCACAGGCCTCCGAGCCCGAGCGCGAACGGGTTGAGGCTGTGGATGTGGCCGGTGATGGCGCCGATCTGGCCGAAGAAGCTGGCCGGCATTTTTTCGATGTCCAGGCCCAGCAGGTCGCGCACCTGCGAGAGTGCGATCAGCACCGCGATGCCGTTGGTGAAACCGATCACCACCGTGACCGGCACATAACGCACCAGCGTGCCCAGGCGAAACAGACCGAGCAGGAACAGCAGCACCCCGGCGCTGGCGGTGGAGATCAGCAGGTTGGCCACGCCGTAGCGCTCGACGATGCCGTAGACGATGACGATGAAGGCGCCTGCCGGGCCACCGATCTGCACCGATGTGCCGCCCAGGGCCGAGATCAGGAAGCCCGCGATGATCGCTGTCCACAGCCCGGCTTCGGGTTGCAGGCCGCTGGCGATCGCAAAGGCCATGGCCAGCGGCAAGGCCACGATGCCGACCGTGGCACCCGCACCCATGTCGCGCGTCAGCTTGTCCCGGTTGTAGCCTTTGATGTCTTTAAGCAGTCGCGGACGGAACGGTGCGAGGGGTGGCAGTCCTTGAAACATGGGGCATGTTACCTTTGGCAACGGTTCACGAAGCTGACAGCCAAAGACCGCGAACAGCGCGGACTTACACTGAGTTTTTCACCCCGAAGAAGGTGGTTCGCATGCGTGGTTTGAACGGCGTTGTTCGCCGAGGGTTCTGGGTCACCCTGCTGGCTGTGGCGTCGCTGCTCGCGGCGTGCGATGCGAAGAACATCAGCGAACTGGAAGAAGGCGTCTCCACCGAGGCCGACGTGCGCGAACGCTTCGGTGCCCCCGAGGCGGTGTGGGAGGGCGAGGACGGCGCGCAGATCTACGAATACAACCGCCAGCCCGAGGGCCATGTGAACTACATGATCACCATCGGGCCGGACGGGCGCATGGCCGCGCTGCGCCAGGTGCTCACCGAACGCAACTTTGCGCGGGTGTCGCCCGGCATGGCCATGGAAGAGGTTCGCCGCATGCTGGGCAAGCCGATGAAGATCACCACCTACGATCTCAAGCGCGAGACGCATTACGACTGGCGCTACATGGACGGCAACAACCAGAGCGACGCCAAGGTGTTCACCGCCGTGTTCGACCCGGACCTGCGGGTGATCCGCACGATGTCGATGCGCGATCCAGACCTGGACAGGAATCGTTGATTACCTGACTCGCATGCCAGGTTTTGCACCCGGCCACGGGTTCAGGATGTGGATGCCTGGTTCTGCCGTTTCGTCCGCATGGCTGGCGGCCAGCACCATGCCTTCGCTCACGCCGAACTTCATCTTGCGCGGCGCCAGGTTGGCCACCATCACGGTGAGCTTGCCCACCAGGTCTTCGGGTGCGTAGGCGCTGGCAATGCCGCTGAACACATTGCGCGTCCTGCCTTCACCCACATCCAGCGTCAGGCGCAGCAGCTTGGTGGACCCTTCCACCGCTTCGCAGTTGACGATCTGCGCGATGCGCAGGTCGATCTTGCCGAAGTCGTCGATGGTGATGGTGTCGGCGATGGGCTCGCCACCGGGCACGGTCGCCTCCACCGCAGGCGCTGGCGGCAACGCAAACAGTGCATCGAGCTGCTTCACGTCCACGCGCTGCATCAGGTGCTGGTAGGCGTTGATGCCGTGGCCGGCGCCCAGCAGGCGCGATGCGTCGCTGAACTGCAGGGGCTGGACCTGCAGGAAGGCCTCCACATTCACAGCCAGCGCAGGCAGCACCGGCTTGAGGTAGAGCGTGAGCAGGCGGAAGGCTTCAATGCAGGCGGTGCACACGTCGTGCAGGCGGCCGTCCATGCCGTCCTGCTTGGCGAGTTCCCACGGTTTGTTCTGGTCCACATAGGCGTTCACGCGGTCGGCCAGCAGCATCACTTCGCGCAGTGCCCGTCCGTACTCGCGCTCGGCGTAGAGCGCGGTGATCGAGGGCGCGGCGGTCTGCAGGTGGTCGATCAGGTTGTCGCCGTCGGCGGACACTTCACCGAGCTTGCCGTCGAAGCGTTTGGCGATGAAGCCGGCGGCGCGCGAGGCGATGTTGATGTACTTGCCGATCAGGTCGCTGTTGACCCGTGCCAGGAAGTCGTCGGGGTTGAAATCGATGTCTTCGTTGCGCGCCGACAGCTTGGCCGCCAGGTAGTAGCGCAGCCACTCCGGGTTCATGCCCAGGCTCAGGTACTTGAGTGGATCGAGCCCGGTGCCGCGGCTCTTGCTCATCTTCTCGCCGTTGTTCACCGTGAGGAAGCCGTGCACGAACACCGCGTTGGGCACCTTGCGACCGCTGAAGTGCAGCATGGCTGGCCAGAACAGCGTGTGGAAGGTGATGATGTCCTTGCCGATGAAATGGAACTGCTCGGTGGTCGGGTCGGCCATGAAAGCGTCGAAATCGCGACCGGTTTTGCCGAACCAGTTTTTCAATGACGCGAGGTAGCCCACCGGCGCGTCCAGCCACACATAAAAATACTTGCCCGGTGCGTCGGGAATCTCGATACCGAAGTAGGGCGCGTCGCGGCTGATGTCCCAGTCGCCCATCTTGGGTTTGCCGTCCTCGCCGGGTTCGATCCACTCGCTGATCTTGTTGAGCACCTCGGGCTGCACCGCGCCGCTTTGGGTCCACTGATCCAGGAAGGCCAGGCAGCGCGGGTCGGAGAGCTTGAAGAAGAAGTGTTCCGACTGCTTGAGCACGGGCTTCGCACCCGAGAGCGCGGAGTACGGGTTGATCAGGTCGGTGGGGCTGTAGACCTTGCTGCAGACCTCGCAGTTGTCACCGTACTGGTCCTTGGCGTGGCAGTTGGGGCACTCGCCCTTGATGAAGCGGTCGGGCAGGAACATGTTCTTCTCGGGATCGAAGAACTGTTCGATGGTGCGCGTCTCGATCAGGCTGTTGGCCTTGAGGTCGCGGTAGATCTGCTGCGCGAGTTCGTGGTTCTCGGGCGCGTCGGTGCTGTGCCAGTTGTCGAATGCGATGTGGAAACCGTCGAGGTAGGGCTTGCGGCCGGAGGCGATGTCGGCCACGAACTGCTGCGGCGTCTTGCCTGCCTTGCCGGCGGCGATCATGATGGGCGCTCCGTGCGCGTCGTCGGCGCAGACAAAGTGCACCTCGTTGCCCTGCATGCGCTGGAACCGCACCCAGATGTCGGCCTGGATGTATTCCATGATGTGGCCGATGTGGAAATGCCCGTTGGCGTAGGGCAGGGCGGTGGTGACGAACAGGCGTCGCTGGCTCATGGGGTGGGCTTTCTTCTGGGTAACCGGCGATTTTAGGCCGGAGGCGTGATGGATGTCCTCATGGCGATTGTGTGAATGACCCCGGTCAGGGTGGGGCGTTAGACTTCAGCCCGTTTGCAAAACCCGATACCCCCACCCCCTCTGGAGACAGTTCCCCATGTCCGTTGATTCCCAGGCGCTGCTGACCGCGCTGCAAGCCGTCATCGATCCGAACACCGGACGCGACTTCGTCACCAGCAAGGCGCTGAAAAATCTGCAGACCCAGGACGGTGACGTGTCCTTCGACGTCGAGCTGGGTTATCCGGCCAAGAGCCAGATGCCGGCGTTTCGCAAGGCCCTCATCACCGCCGCCAAGTCGGTCGCGGGCGTGGAGAACGTGTCGGTCAACATGACCATGAAGATCACCGCGCACGCGGTGCAGCGCGGCGTGCAGGTCATGCCCAACGTGAAGAACATCATTGCTGTGGCCTCGGGCAAGGGCGGCGTGGGCAAGAGCACCACGGCGGTCAACCTGGCGCTGGCACTCTCTGCCGAAGGCGCGAAGGTCGGCATTCTGGACGCCGACATCTACGGCCCGAGCCAGCCCATGATGATGGGTGTGGAAGGCCGGCCCGAGAGCGCGGACGGCCAGACCATGGAGCCGCTGGAAAACTACGGCGTGCAGGTGATCTCGATCGGCTTTCTGATCGACCGCGACGAAGCCATGATCTGGCGCGGCCCCATGGCCACCCAGGCGCTGGAGCAGTTGCTGCGCCAGACCAACTGGAAAGACCTCGACTATCTGATCGTCGACATGCCCCCGGGCACCGGCGACATCCAGCTCACGCTCTCCCAGCGCGTGCCGCTCACCGGCGCGGTGATCGTGACCACGCCGCAGGACATTGCGCTGCTTGACGCGCGCAAGGGCATCAAGATGTTCGAGAAGGTGGGCGTGCCCATCCTGGGCATCGTGGAAAACATGGCGGTGCACGTGTGCGAGAAGTGCGGCCACACCGAACACATCTTCGGTGTGGACGGCGGCAAGAACATGGCGACCGAGTACGGCATGGACTACCTGGGCGCGCTGCCGCTGAACATGAGCATCCGCGTGCAGGCCGACAGCGGCATGCCCAGCGTGGTGGCCGACCCCGATGGCGAGATCGCAGCGCTCTACAAATCGGTGGCACGCCAGCTGGCGATCAAGATCGCGGCCAAGGCCAAGGACTTCTCCAGCAAGTTTCCGAGCATCAAGATTTCCAAGGAAACCTGAGGCGCGATCCCGTCACGCTTTCTGCAAGAGCCGGCCCAGCGCCGGCTTTTTTGCGTCCGTGCGGGTGTCGAATTACTGCCGGTGCGGTATGGCATGGCCCTGGGGTTTGGGATGTGATGCAGCCTACCCCCTGGAGATGACCTTGCCACTTCCAACCTACCAGATTCGCCGCATGACCCGTGACCACCTGTCCACTGCCATGCGCTGGGCCGCTCGGGAAGGCTGGAACCCCGGACTGCACGACCTGGACCCGCTCTACAGCGTCGATCCCCGGGGGTTCTTCATGGGCTGGCTGGGCGAGGGGCCGGTGGCGTCGATTTCCTGTGTCCGTGTCGGCGGCAACCACGCATTTCTGGGCTTCTACATCGTCGATCCGCTGTTGCGCGGACACGGTCTGGGCAAGGCCATCTGGTGTGCCTCGCTGGAGCACGTCAAGGACTGCGTGGTGGGGCTGGACGGTGTGGTCGCGCAGCAGGACAACTACCGCAAGTCCGGATTCGAACTGGCTTGGTACAACGTCCGGTTGAAAGGCTGGGGGCGCGAGGCGGCGGTGGCGCCAGACTGGCGGGTGGTGCCGTTGTCCGCCGTGCCGTTTGACAGGCTGACCGCTTACGACACTGCTTTCCTTCCAGCGCCGCGACCTGCGTTTTTGCAGGCGTGGATCCAGATGCCCCAGAGCCACGCATTGGGCTGGTGGGAAGGCGGCGAGCTGCGGGGCTATGGGGTGGTTCGGGTCTGCCAGGAGGGCTACAAACTGGCGCCGCTGTGCGCCGACACCCCGGCCATTGCCGAGGCCCTGTTCGATGCCCTGTGCTCCCGGGTACCTGCAACACAACCCGTTTTCATCGACGTGCCCCAGTGCAACTCAGCGGCTGCACAGCTCGCGCAGCGGCGAGGTCTGGAGGCCACCTTTCCCACCGCCCGCATGTACCGAGGCCCTGCTCCACAGTTGGCGCTCTCGCGCCTGTATGGGCTGACCACACTGGAAGTCGGTTGATCCAGGCGTCGGGCATCAGCCCTGGGGTGTCTCGCGCTCGCGCAGCCGAAAGCGCTGGATCTTGCCCGTGGCCGTCTTCGGCAGTTCGGGCAGAAACTCGATGAACCTCGGGTACTTGTAGGGCGCGAGTTTTTCTTTCACAAACGCCTGCAGCTCGGCCTCGGTGGCCTGCACACCGTTCTTGAGCACCACGAAGGCCTTGGTCTTGGTCAGGCCGTCGGCGTCCGTCTTTCCGATCACCGCAGCCTCCAGCACCGCCGGGTGCTGCACCAGTGTGGCTTCCACCTCGAACGGGCTCACGTAGATGCCGCTGACCTTGAGCATGTCGTCGTTGCGCCCGGCGTAGGTGCAGTAGCCCTCGAGATCGCGCGTGTATTTGTCGCCGGCCTTGGTCCAGCCGCCCTGGAAGGTGTCGCGCGTTTTGGTGCGGTTGTTCCAGTACATCAGCGCTGCACTCGGGCCCTTGATGTAGAGGTCGCCGATCTCGCCGTCGGGCACGGGTCGGCCGTCTTCGCCGCGCAGCTCGATTTCGTAACCCGGCACGGGCTTGCCGGTGGTGCCGTAGCGCACGTCGCCCGGGCGGTTGGAGAGGAACACGTGCAGCATCTCGGTGGAGCCGATGCCATCGATGATTTCCACGCCGAAATGATTCGTCCAGCGCTGGCCGATGTCTTGCGGCAGCGCCTCGCCTGCCGAGGAGCACAGGCGCAGCGCCACGTCGCTCTTTTTGGGCAGGTCGGGGCTGGCGAGCATGCCGCCGTAGCCGGTGGGGGCGCCGTAGAACACCGTGGGTTTTTGTTCCGTGAAGCGTTTGAAGCAGGCCTGCGGCGTGGGCCGCTCGGCCATCAGCACCACGCTGGCGCCCACGCTCAGCGGGAATGTCAGCGCGTTGCCCAGGCCGTAGGCGAAGAACAATTTGGCGGCGGAGAACACCACGTCGTCTTCGCGCAGATCCAGCACGGCTTTGCCATAGAGCTCGGCCGTCCAGTACAGGTTGGCCTGGGTGTGCACCGTGCCCTTGGGCGCGCCGGTGGAGCCGCTGGAAAAGAGCCAGAAGGCGGGTTCATCGCCGTGCGTGTCGGCCGCTGCTGCGGGCTGAATGCTGGCAACGAGCGCGTTGAAGCTGTGCGCACCGGCGGGCAGGGGCTCGGTGGCGCGCGAGACGATCAGGTGCTTCACCTCCGTGGCTTGTGAGGCCAGCGCGGTCTGCAGTGTGGGCAGCAGCGCGGCGGACACGATGGCCGCCTGCGCGCGGCTGTTGGTCAGCATGTAGGCGTAGTCCTGCGCAGTGAGCAGGGTGTTCACCGCCACCGGCACCACACCGGCGTGCAGCGCGCCGAGAAAGGCCACCACCCAGTCGCTGCAGTCGTGCATGAGCAGCAGCACGCGCTCTTCGCGCCGCAGGCCCAGCGCGGTGAGCGCACCGGCAAAGCGCTGCACCTGGTCGGCGAGCTGGCCGTAGGTCAGTGTGCCCTGGTCGTCGATCAGGGCGGTCTTCCCGGCTCGGCCAGCGTTGAGCGCGAGCAGGTGGCGTGCGAAATTGAAGCGTTCGGGTGGGGCGGCGACGTGGGGGGTGGTCATGGGGCTTGTCTCCTCTAGCGGGTTTGTGGGACCGACTCCCTCCCCCTCTGGGGGAGGGCTGGGGTGGGGGCACGCATGAAGTGGCATTGTCGGCGTGCGCGCCCCCATCCCAACCTTCCCCCAGCGGGGGAAGGAGCGAATTCAGAGTTTCATCGCTACTGCGGAAGCTCCAAGGACATCGAGCGCGGCGCTGCTGGCCTGCACGGCGCTGCGGCGGTGGTAGAAGCCCAGTGCGCGCAGGCCGCCGAGTTCTTCGCCACCGCCGGCGCGGCCGGGGCCGCCGTGCAGCGACATGGGCATCACGTTGCCGTGGCCGCTCTGGCTGGCCGCCACGTCGGGTGAGATGGCGTGCACGCGGCCGTGGGCCGAGCCGAGTTCGAGCGCGGCGGCGGCGATGAAGGTGGGGTCGGCGCTGTAGACCGAGCAGACCAGCGAGCCTTCGCCGCGGCGGATCAGTTCATACGCTTGTTCGACGCTGTCGTAAGCCATGAGCGTGGCCACCGGGCCGAACACTTCCATCGCGTGCAGCAGCTTGGCTTTGGCTGGCTCGCGGGAACCCAGCAGCACAGGTGCCACGCAGGCGGCCACCGACGCGTCCGCGTCCACCAGCGCGGCGCTGCTGCCGTCAAACAGCACCTCGGCCTCGGCGCGCAACTTGGCAATGCCTTCGAGCACGCTGGCTTTCTGTTCCTGGCTCACCAGCGAGCCCATGCGCACCGCCTCGTTGCGCGGGTTGCCCACCGAGGTCTTGGCGAGCTTGGCGCCAATCGCCTGGGCCACCGCGTCATAGAGCGCGCGCGGCACGAACACGCGGCGGATCGCGGTGCACTTCTGGCCGGCCTTCACCGTCATCTCGCGCACGACCTCGCTCACCAGCAGGCCGAAGGCTTCGCTCTCGGGCGTGGCTGCCGGGTCGAGCAAGGCGCTGTTGAGGCTGTCGGCCTCGATGTTGCAGCGCACCGACCGCTCGGCCACGGCGGGGTGGCTGCGGATGATGCGCGCCGTCTCGGCCGAGCCGGTGAACGAGACCACGTCGAACGGTTGCAACTGGTCCATCAGCCCGGCCGACGAGCCGCAGACCACCGACAGCGCGCCCGGCGGCAGGATGCCCGCGTCGATCACGTCCTTGACCATGCGCTGCGTGAGCCAGGCGGTGGCGGTGGCAGGTTTCACGATCACCGGCACGCCCGAGAGCAGCGCGGGCGCGGCCTTCTCCCACAGGCCCCAGCTCGGGAAGTTGAAGGCGTTGATGAACAGCGCCACGCCGCGCGTGGGGGTGAGCATGTGCTGGGTCTGGAACACCGGGTCCTTGCCCATGCGGATGCGCTCGCCGTCGAGCAGCGCGTGGGCGCTGCCCAGGGCCTCGCCTTGCTTGGCGTAGTAGCCCAGGGTGAAGATGCCGCCGTCGATATCGACCGCCGAGTCTTTGGTGGTGGTGCCGCAGTTGGCGGTGGCGATTTCGTAGTAGGCGTCGCGGTTGGCTTGCAGCACTTTCACGATGGCGCCCAGCAGGCCGGCGCGTTCAACGTAGCTCAGGGCGCGCAAGGCCGCGCCGCCTTGTTCGCGGGCAAAGTTGAAGCCGGCGGCCAGGTCGAGCCCGGCGCTGCTCACGCGCGCCAGTTCGGTACCGAGCACCGGGTCGAACAGCGGCGTGCCCGCGCCGGTGCCGGTGACCCATTGGCCGCCGAGGTGGTTGGGGAGCAGGGGAGAGGTGGTCATGTGGGTGAATTCGGGTGGGCGAGCGGCCGGGGCTGTTCGCGGGTGGAGAATGGCGCTATAAATGCACTATCTTGCGTGCGCCGAGATGTGCATTAAAGTGCATGTTGCGACGCTTGGCAAGCCCCCGGCGGGTTTTTCCCGAGCCCGATGAAACCGTTTGAAAGTTCAGGCACCCCATGGACGCTGCCGATCCCGGCGTGATGGCCGCCGCCCGGCCCGCTGACCTCGCTCCCGTGGACGAGGAGGCCCGAAACCCTTTTCTGGTGGCGCTCGGCGAGCGTGTTCGCACCCTGCGCTCGCGCCGCGGCATGACGCGCAAGGCGGTGGCCGTGGCGGCCGATGTGTCCGAGCGGCACCTCGCCAACCTCGAATACGGCACCGGCAACGCGTCCATCCTGGTGCTGCTGCAGGTGGCGCAGGCGCTGCATTGTTCGCTCGCCGAATTGCTGGGTGATGTGAGCACAAGCTCACCCGAATGGCTGCTGATCCGCGAGCTGCTCGAAGGCCGTGGCGAGGCCGATTTGCGCCGTGTGCGCGTGGCTATCGGCGGGCTGCTGGGCGGCGGTGCCTTGCCTGGTGGCGACCCCGGCCGCAGCTCGCGCATCGCATTGATCGGCCTGCGCGGCGCGGGGAAGTCCACGCTGGGCCAGCGCCTGGCCGACGACCTGGGTTTTGCGTTCATCGAACTCAGCCGCGAGATTGAAAAGTTCGCTGGCTGCAGCATCAACGAAATCCACTCGCTCTACGGCACGCCGGCCTACCGCCGCTATGAGCGCCGCGCGCTGGAAGAAGCGATCCAGATCTACCCCGAGGTGGTCATTGCCACCCCGGGCGGCCTCGTGTCGGACGCGGCCAACTTCAACCTGCTGCTCTCGCACTGCACCACCGTGTGGCTGCAGGCCGATCCGGCCGACCACATGGGCCGCGTCGCCGCGCAGGGCGACATGCGCCCCATGGCGGCCAGCCGCGAGGCCATGGAAGATCTGAAGCGCATCCTGGCCGGCCGCTCGGCCTTCTATTCCAAGGCCGACATGAGCTTCAACACCAGCGCCTACAGCCTGGACGACGCTTTCCAGGCGTTGCGAATCCAGGTTCGCGAGCAGCTGGGCCTCGTTACAAAACATGCATGAAAGTGCATTGACCGTTTTGACTTTGTGAATTATTATTCACGTCATTGGGCTCCCGCCGGCAGTTGAATGCCGGTTTGTCGGGCCCCTATCCAGCCCAGCAGCCCCGAGGAGACAACCCCATGAGTGATACCGCCATCGCCACCGCGCCCGTTGCAGCCGCACCCGTCGCCACCGCCCCCACCACGGTCGACTACCGCACCGAGCCCAGCCAGTACCGCCACTGGAAGCTGTCGTTCGACGGTGCCGTGGCCACGCTGGCCATCGACATCAACGAAGACGCCGGCATCCGCCCTGGCTACAAGCTCAAGCTCAACAGCTACGACCTGGGTGTGGACATTGAACTGCACGACGCGCTGAACCGCGTGCGCTTCGAGCACCCCGAGGTGCGCACCGTGGTCGTCACCAGCGCCAAGGACCGCGTGTTCTGCTCTGGCGCCAACATCTTCATGCTCGGTGTTTCCAGCCACGCCTGGAAAGTGAACTTCTGCAAGTTCACCAACGAAACGCGTAACGGCATCGAAGACTCCTCCAAACACAGCGGCCTCAAATTTGTGGCCGCGCTCAACGGCGCCTGCGCCGGCGGCGGCTACGAGCTGGCGCTGGCCTGCGACGAGATCGTGCTGGTCGACGACCGCTCGTCTGCTGTCTCATTGCCGGAAGTGCCTTTGCTCGGCGTGCTGCCCGGCACCGGCGGCCTGACCCGCGTGACCGACAAGCGCCACGTGCGCCACGACCTGGCCGACATCTTCTGCACCACCAGCGAAGGCGTGCGTGGCCAGAAGGCGGTCGACTGGCGCCTGGTGGACTCGATTGCCAAGCCGCAGAAGTTCGCCGACCACGTGAAGGAGCGCGCAGCCGCGCTGGCCACGCAGAGCGACCGCCCTGCCACAGGCAAAGGCGTGGCCCTGCCGCGCATCACCCGCACCGACAGCGCCAACGGCCTGAGCTACGCCTATGTGAACGTGGCCATCGACCGCGCCAAACGCAGCGCCACCATCACGCTGAAAGCGCCCACCGGCGCGCAGCCAAAAGACAGCGCCGCCATTGAAGCCGCGGGTGCCGCCTGGTGGCCGCTGCAGATGACGCGCGAACTCGACGACGCCATCCTGTGCCTGCGCACCAACGAACTCGACATCGGCACGTGGCTGCTCAAGACCGAGGGTGATGCCGCCGCCGTGTTGGCCAGCGACGCCGTGATGCTCGCGAACAAGGACCACTGGCTGGTGCGTGAAACGCTGGGTCTGATGCGCCGCACCTTTGCGCGGCTCGACGTGTCCTCGCGCAGCCTGTTCGCACTCATCGAATCGGGCTCGTGCTTCGTGGGTTGTTTTGCCGAGCTGGCCTTCTGCGCCGACCGCGCCTACATGCTGGCCCTGCCCGACGACGCCGAGAAAGCGCCCAAGCTGCAGCTCGACGGTTTCAACTTCGGTGTGTTGCCCATGGTCAACGACCAGTCGCGCCTGCAGCGCCGCTTTTACGAAGAAGCCGGCCCCATGGCCGCCGCACAGGCCGCCATCGGCCAGGCGCTGGATGCCGACGCCGCACTCGCGCTCGGCCTGATCACCGCCGCACCGGACGACATCGACTGGGACGACGAAGTGCGCATGGCACTGGAGGAGCGCGCCTCGATGTCGCCCGACGCGCTGACCGGCCTGGAAGCCAACCTGCGTTTTGCGCAGAAAGAAAACATGGCCACGCGCATCTTCGGCCGGCTCACCGCCTGGCAGAACTGGATCTTCATCCGCCCCAACGCCGTGGGCGAAAAAGGTGCCTTGAAGGTCTACGGAAAAGGCGACAAGGCCGCTTTTGATTTCAATCGCGTGTGACATGAAGCCCCCCTGCGCCGCCTGCGGCGTCTTCCCCCCAGGGGGACGGCGCCTGTGGCCCGGCAAAGCCGGTTCCACGGCACCCCTTGACCTGACACCTCCGTCCCCGATCACTTTTTCTTAAACGCTCCAGGAGAACCGCATGTCCAGCATCAACTACAGCGACAAGATCCCGAACAACGTCAACCTGAGCGAAGACCGCACCCTGCAGCGCGCGCTCGAAGGCTGGCAGCCCAACTTCATCAACTGGTGGGACGACGTCGGCCCCGAGGGTTCGACCGACCACGAGGTGTACCTGCGCACCGCCGTGAGCGTGGACCCACAGGGCTGGGCGCAGTTTGGCCACGTGAAGATGCGCGACTACCGCTGGGGCATCTTTTTGAACCCGGGCGATGCCGAGCGCGAAATCCACTTTGGCGACCACAAGGGCGAAAAAGCCTGGCAGGACGTGCCCGGTGAACACCGCGCCAACCTGCGCCGCATCATCGTCACCCAGGGCGACACCGAGCCGGCGTCGGTGGAGCAGCAGCGCCACCTGGGCCTGACCGCGCCCAGCATGTACGACCTGCGCAACCTGTTCCAGATCAACGTGGAAGAAGGCCGCCACCTGTGGGCCATGGTGTATTTGCTGCACAAACACTTTGGTCGCGACGGCCGTGAAGAAGCCGACGCGCTCTTGCAGCGCACCTCGGGCGACGCGGACAACCCACGCATCCTGGGCGCGTTCAACGAGAAGACGCCCGACTGGCTGGCCTTCTTCATGTTCACCTACTTCACCGACCGCGACGGCAAGTTCCAGTTGTCCGCTCTGGCTGAAAGCGCGTTCGATCCGCTGGCGCGCACGACCAAGTTCATGCTGACCGAAGAGGCGCACCACATGTTCGTGGGCGAGAGCGGCATCTCGCGCGTGTTGACCCGCACCGCGCAGGTGATGAACGAGCTCAAGACCGACGACCCGGCGTTGATTCGCGCCGCTGGTTGCATCGACATCGGCACCGTCCAGCGCTATTTGAACTTCCACTACAGCGTGACCATCGACCTGTTCGGCGCCGACCAGTCGAGCAACGCCGCCATCTTCTACAGCTCGGGTCTCAAGGGCCGCTTTGAAGAAGGCAAACGCGCTGACGACCACGTGCTCAAGGGCCAGACCTACAAGGTGCTGGAAGTGCACAACGGCCAGATCGTCGAGAAAGACGTGCCGATGCTCAACGCGCTCAACGAAGTGCTGCGCGACGACTACATCCGCGACTCGGTGGCCGGTGTGGGCCGCTGGAACCGCGTGCTGGAAAAAGCCGGCATTGCGCACCGCCTGGTGGCGCCGCACAAGGCGTTCAACCGCCAGATCGGCGCGCTGGCCGGTGTGAAGACCACGCCCGAAGGCAAGGTGATCACGGACGCCGAATGGGCCGCGCGCAAAGACGAGTGGCTGCCGACCCCGGGCGACTTCGCGTTCGTTGCCTCGCTCATGGGTCGTGTGACCGAGCCAGGCAAGTTCGCCGGCTGGATTGCACCTCCCGTCATGGGCATCAACCGCCAGCCGGTTGATTTCGAATACGTTCGTT
>NZ_JBLYYB010000075.1:0-13974 GCF_048549895.1 Hydrogenophaga sp. | reverse complement strand
CGTCAACCACGGGAGGAGACGCGCCCATCACCTCGGTGCCAGCACCGCCATCGTGATTCGCGACACGCAGGTCATCTCGCCCGCATCGTTGGTCATGTCGATCTGCCACACCTGCGTGGTGCGGCCGATGTGCACGGGGCGGGTGATGCCGGTGACCCAGCCGATGGTGGCGCCTTTGAGGTGGTTGGCGTTGATGTCCAGGCCCACGGCGCGGATTGCCCAGGTGTTCCACGGCTGTGCCCACATGGATGCGGGCAAGCTCGTCAACCGAGATGGGCTTCTCTCAGACCGCCGTGGTGCTCATGCCTTGCCGCGGCTGAGCAGCCAGTAGAGAAAGATCGCGCCGAAGGTGGCGGTGCCGATGCCACCGAGGCCGAATTCGCCGAACTTCAGCGTGTACTCGCCGGTGCCCAGGATGATCGGGATCGCGGCCACCAGCAGGTTCTTGTTGTCGGAAAAATCGACCTTGTTGTCGACCCAGATCTTGGCGCCGGCGATCGCGATGAGGCCGAACACCACGATGGACACGCCACCCATCACAGCCAGTGGAATGGCCTGGATCAGCGCGCCGAACTTCGGTGAGAAGCCCAGCACGATGGCAATGACCGCGGCCACGACAAACATGGCGGTGGAGTAGATCTTGGTGGCAGCCATCACGCCGATGTTCTCGGCGTAGGTGGTCACGCCGGTGCCGCCGGCCGCGCCGCTGACCATGGTGGCCACGCCGTCGCCGATGAAGGCTTTGCCCAGGTACGGGTTGAGGTCGCGCCCGGTCATGGCGCTCACGGCCTTGATGTGGCCCAGGTTCTCCGCCACCAGGATCAGCGCCACCGGAGCGATCAGCAGGATGGCCTGTGCCTGGAACACCGGCGCGGCAAAGGTGGGCATGCCGAACCACGCGGCGCCGGCGATGCCCGAGAAGTCGATGGGCTTGCCCAGGCCCAGGCCGTTGGTGAGCACGGCGTAGACCACGCTGGCGGCGATGAGGCCCACCAGGATCAGGAGGCGCTGCGTCATGCCGCGCGCGTACACGGCCACCAGCGCCACGCTGATGAAGGTGATGGCCTGCATCCACGCATCAAAGCCGGTGGGCGCCATGTTCTTGATCGGGATGGCGGCCAGGTTCAGGCCGATCACGGCGACCACGGTGCCGGTGACCACCGGCGGCATGAGGCGCTCGATCCAGTGCACGGCCGCGCCTTCGTCAACCTCGTCCACTTCCATGCCGGCCATGGGGCGGGACTTGTGGTGCTTCACGTTGGTGGCGTGCACGATGAAGCCGATGACGGTGTAGACCAGGCCGCAGATGATGATGCCGCCCAGCGCCACGCCCAGGTTGGCGTTGGGGCCCGGGCCGGCGTAGCCGCTGGCGGCGATCACCACGCCGATGAACGCAAAGCTGGAGCCGAGGTAGCTCGGCACCTTGCCGCCGGTGATGAAGAAGAAGATGAGCGTGCCGATGCCGCTCATGAGGATGGCCACGTTGGGGTTGAAGCCCATGAGCAGCGGGGCCAGCACCGTGGCACCGAACATGGCGATGACGTGCTGCACACCCATCACCGTGGTTTGCGGCCATGGCAGGCGCTCGTCGGGGGCGATCACGCCGCCGTTGTCGAGGGTGGCCGATGTCTTTTCTGTCCAGGTGAACAGGCCCATGGGGGTCTCCTTGTGGTGGGTGGTGGATGGCCCGGAGGCCCGCAAGGATTGTGCCCGCAAGCGCAGGGCCGGGCCGTGCCTGTGGCGCGCACGAAAGGCCGTGCAAACCCGAGGCGCGCCGGCTCCCAAAGCGCGGGCCTTCGCTGTTACCCTGATGGCCAAAAAGGACAACGGCATGAACGAGACAAACCCACCTCCCTACATCCCGCAGATCCGGCTGTACCAGCAGTGGCTGGCCGAGCAGCGCGGCCTGCATTTCGACAGCTACAACGCGCTCTGGCGCTGGTCCACCACCGACCTCGACGCCTTCTGGCAGAGCATCTGGGACTACTTCGACATGCGCTCAATCACGCCGCACACCGCCGTGCTGCAGCGCAACGTGATGCCGGGTGCGCAGTGGTTCCCGGGCGCGCGGGTGAACTACGCACAACAGGTGCTGCGCCACGTGCAGCCCGCGCACGACGCCGGGTTCATGGCCATCGTGAGCCGCAACGAAAAGGGTCACCACGTGGAGATGAGCTGGCCCGAGTTGCGCCGCCAGGTGGCCTCGCTGGCCCTGCACCTGCAGGCCCAGGGCGTGCGCCCCGGTGACCGCGTGGCGGCCTACCTGCCCAACATTCCCGAAGCCATGGTGGCGTTTCTGGCCACGGTGAGTATCGGCGGTGTGTGGAGCCTGTGCGCGCCCGACATGGGCACCAACGCCGTGCTCGACCGCTTTCGCCAGATCGAGCCGGTGGTGCTGATCGCCTGCGACGGCGTGACCTACGGCGCGCGCGACTTTGACCGCCTGGCCGTGGTGGCCGAGCTGCGCGCGGCCCTGCCCACGGTGCGCCACGTGGTGCTGCACACCAACCTGGCCGCCGATGACGCCGCGGCGGCCGACCGCGCGCTGCAGGCCGCCGCACCCTGCATTTCTTTTGCCGAGGCCACCGCGCGCATGGACGCGGCCGTGGCGCGCTTCGAACCGCTGTGGCTGCCCTTCGACCATCCGCTGTGGATCGTGTATTCGAGCGGCACCACCGGCCTGCCCAAACCCATCGTGCACGGCCACGGCGGCACCACCATCGTGGCGCTGGCGCTCAAGATCCTGCACAACGACATCGGCTGCAGCTATGAGCCCAACAGCTGGGGCGAGCGCTACCACTGGTACAGCTCCACCGGCTGGGTGATGTGGAACGCACAGATCAGCGGCCTGCTCGGCGGCACCACCTGCGTGATCTATGACGGCAACCCGGGTGGCTCCAAAGACCAGCCCGACTGGACCACGCTGTGGCGCTTCGCCGCCGAGCAGGGCGTGACCTTCTTCGGTGCGGGCGCGGCGTTTTTTGCGAACTGCTTCAAGGCCGGTGTGGACCTGTCGACCTGCGGAGACCTGTCGGCGGTGCGCGCGCTGGGCAGCACGGGCTCGCCGTTGTCGGAAGACGCGCAGCGGTGGGGCACTTCGCAGTTCGCGGCCATCGCTCAGAGTGATGAACAACGCGACATCTGGTGGTGCAACATCTCGGGCGGCACCGACTTCGCCGGCGCTTTCATCGGCGGCCACCGCGAACTCCCGCAGACCCCCGGTCGCATGCAATGCCGCCTCATGGGCTGCGCGGTGGAAGCGTGGAACGAGCAAGGCCTGCCGGTGATCGACGAGGTGGGCGAGCTGGTGTGCACGCAGCCCATCCCGTCGATGCCGCTGCACTTCGTGGGAGATGTGGACAACAAGCGTTTGCTCGGCAGTTACTTCGACATGTACCCGGCCGGCCATGGCCGCAAACCCGGTGGCGGTGACCTCGACACAGCTGCCGGCGCGGTGTGGCGCCACGGCGACTGGCTGCGCATCCACCCCGATGGCTCCTGTGTGATCTACGGCCGCTCCGACGCCACCATCAACCGCCACGGCCTGCGCATGGGCACCAGCGAGCTCTACAGCGCGGTCGAAGCCCTGCCCGAGGTGATGGACTCGATGGTGGTGGATCTGGAGTACCTGGGCTGTGAGAGCTACATGCCGCTGTTCGTGGTGCTGCGCGAAGGCGTGGTGCTCGACGCCGCCGTGCGCCAGCGCATCACCGACAGCATCAAGACCGCGCTCTCGCCGCGTTTTGTGCCCAACGATGTGTTCCAGGTGGCCGAGATCCCGCGCACGCTTTCGGGCAAGAAGCAGGAACTGCCGATCAAGAAACTGCTGCTCGGCCAGCCGCTGGAGAAGGTGATCAACCAGGAGGCCATGGCCAATCCCGGGTGTCTCGGTTGGTACGTGGCGTTTGCCCAGAGACGACTCGATGGCCACTGAACGCGTGAGCCCTTGGGGGTAACCCGCTGTTGGTGTCCATGGGCTTGCGCTACGTTGTGGTTCAGCTCAACAACGGAGATCCGCCATGCAGCCCACCGACCGTTCCGTCAGCCGCCGCCAGGCGCTCACCCTGGCCGCCAGCGGCGCCGCTGCGGTGGCCGCGCCGGGCTTGTTCAGCAGCGCAGCGTGGGCGCAAGACAAGTTTCCCTCGCGCCCCATCACGCTCATTGCACCCTGGCCCGCCGGCGGCAGCAGCGACGGCGTGATGCGCGCGCTGGCCCAGAGCGCCAGCAAGGCCCTGGGTGTGCCGGTGGTGATCGAGAACAAGCCCGGGGTGGGCGGCACGCTGGGCGCCAGCGCCATGGTGCAGGCCAAGCCCGACGGCTACACCCTCACGCAGCTGCCGCTGGGCATCTACCGCCTGCCGCACATGCAGACCATGCCCTTCAACCCGGTGACCGACATCACCCACATCGTCTGCCTCACCGGCTACACCTTTGGCCTGGCCTGCACGGCGGACGCGCCGTTCAAGACGCTCAAGGAGATGGTGGCCTACGCCAAGGCCAACCCGGGCAAGCTCGAATACGGCCACACCGGCACCGGCACCACGCCGCACCTGGCGATCGAAGAGTTCAGCGAGAAAGCGGGCATCCAGCTCAACCCGATCCCGTTCAAGGGCTCGGCCGAGATCATGACCGCCATCCTCGGGGGCCACATCCGCATGATGAGCGGCACCACCGAATTTGCGCCGCATGTGCAGAGCGGCAAGCTGCGCCTGCTGGCCACGCTGGGCCGTGAGCGCAACAAGGCTTTTGCCGACGTGCCCACGGTGAAGGAAAGCGGCTGGGACACCATCACCGAATCGCCGTTCGGCATCGGTGGCCCCAAGGGCATGGACCCGGCCGTGGTGAAGGTGCTGCACGACGCGTTCAAGAGCACCCTGGACGACCCCGAGGTCAAGGCCACCTTCGACAAGTTCTACCAGCCCACGATCTACATGAACACCGCCGACTACACGGCGTATGCGGCGCGCACGTTTGCGGCGGAGAAGAACACCATTGAACGGCTGGGTCTGAGCAAGAAGAACTGATCTCGTTCAACGCTTCGAGACCAGAACAATTCCGACGGCCACACCCACCAAGGCCAGCACCAGCTGCAACGTGAGCGGCTCACTCAGCAGCACCACGCCGAACACCAGCGCGAACACCGGCGTGAGGAAGGTGAAGGTCGACATCTGTGTGGCCGGGTAGTGGCGCAGCATCCACATCCAGGTGAGGTAACTCGCGAACGCGCCCACCACCGTCTGGATGCCCAGCGAGCCCCAGGCACGCACCGAGTAGTCGAGCGACCACACTTCGCCGAGTGCCAGCGAGATGAAAGGCGCCACCGCCGCCGTGACCGCCACCTGGTAGAACAGCGTTTTCTCGGGGCTGGCGGTCGCGAGTTTCGTGGCGCGGATGGTCAGTGTGGTCAGGCCCCAGAGCACGCCCGCCGCCAGCGCCATCGCGTCGCCCAGCCACGCGCCGGCCACCGGCGAGCCGTGCATGAAGCCTTCACCAAAGGCCATTGCGACGGCGGCAAATGCGATCACCAGGCCCACCCACTGAACGCGCCGCAGCTTCTCGCCGGGTACCACGCGCGGCAACAGCAGCGCCACCACAAAGGGGCTGGTGTAGAGGAACACCGTGAGGCGCGAAGCAGTGGTGTGCATCAGCCCGAGGTAGATGAACGCAAACTCACCCGCAAACAGGGAGCCCGCAAGCAGCCCGGCTTTGAGCGTGCCGTCGCGCTCGAACAGGGGCACACCGCGCGCCGCGCACCACAGCCCGATCAGCACCGCCGCACCCCAGAACCGCAGCGAGGCCTGCCACAGCGGAGGCACCTCGCCCACCGTGTCCTTGATCAGGATCTGCTGAAAACCCCAGAAGGCACAGCACACCACGAGCAGGGTGATGGCGAGGGCGTCGAGGTGGGTTTTGCGGGCGGTGGACGGGCTCATCAGTCCATTGTCGCGAGGTCGTGCGCGTCGCCCTGTCGCCCGGGCGCGCGCTGTTCAGAGCGGATGTTCGGTGTAGAAACGCCCGCCGTGGAACAGCAGCGGCGAGGCTTCGGCGCGGTGGCTGCAGCGCTCCACCTCGCCCACAAAGATCACGTGGTCGCCTTCGGCGTACTGGCTGCGGTTGAAGCATTCGAAGGTGGCCGCAGCACCGTCGAGCAGGGGCGCGCCGTTGCCGCCCTCGCGAAACGCCACGCCGGCCCAGCGGTCCGTGTCCTTGGCGGCAAATTGCTCGGCCAGCGCCTGCTGGTCGGCCGCGAGCACGTTGATGGCGTAATGCCGCCCGTTGGAAAACGCGGCCATGGAGCCGGCGGAGCGGCCCAGGCTCCAGAGCACCAGCGGCGGGCTCAGCGAGACCGAGTTGAACGAGTTGGCGGTGAGCCCCACCAGTTCGCCGCTGTCGGTGCGCGCGGTGACGATGGTCACGCCGGTGGCGAACATGCCCAGCGAGGCGCGGAACTCGCGGGCCGAGAAATCGGGCGCGCGGGCCTGAAGGGGGGCGGGACGGTCAGAAGGCATCGGGAGCAGGTGCGTGGAGCGAGGGTGTCTCGATTCTCGGTGATCGGTGTGTTTGCCTGGTGCCGTCCCTAGAATGCCGTGATGCATTGCTCCCCTTTGTTCCCCGCGAACCGCCTGTCTGCCTGGGCCGTGTTCGCCGCGCTGGCCGCGGGGTGGCTTTGCACCAGCGGTGCGCAGGCCACATCACCCCTGCGCGGACCACCGCACCACCGCACCACCGTGCCCGCCAGCGCGCCGCCTTGTGTGCACCTCTCGGCCCGCCTGCCGCACATGGGCCGCGCGCTGTGCGACGCGGCCGGTCTGGTGGGCACCGAAGGCCGCTCGTCGCAGGGCCGCACGCTGTACGCGCGCGACGTGGTGGCGCCGCAAGCGCGGCTGCGTGTGCTGGTGGTGGGCGCCATCCATGGCGACGAAATGTCCTCGGCCTCGGTGGCGCTGCACTGGATCCAGCATGCGCTGAAGGAACCGGCCGACGCCCACTGGCGCTTCATTCCCGTGCTCAACCCCGACGGCTTGCTCGCGCGCCCCGCCAGGCGCGTGAACGCGCGCGGCGTGGACCTCAACCGCAACTTTCCCACACCCAACTGGGCCAGCGATGCCAAGGTGTACTGGGAACAGCGCACGAAGAAAGACCCGCGCCGCTGGCCGGGGCCCAGCCCGTTGTCGGAGCCGGAGTCGCGCTTTCTGCACGAGGAGATGGCGCGCTTCCAGCCGCACCTGATCGTGAGCATCCACGCGCCCTACGGCGTGCTCGACTTTGATGGCCCGGGCGCACCACCACCCAAGCTCGGCCGGCTTTACCTGGACCAGGTGGGCATCTTCCCGGGCAGCCTGGGCAACTACGGCGGCGTGCACCGCGGCATGCCGGTGGTCACCATCGAGCTGCCCAATGCGTTTCGCGCGCCGCTGGAGAGCGAGATGCGGCAGATGTGGATGGACCTGCAGCGCTGGATGGTGGAGCGCCTGCGGCCCTGAAGCTCAGGCCTGGCTGGGCGGCTGGGCCACCCGCAGGCGAGCGGAAACTGGAGCGCCTTGTGTCGCACGCGGCATGCCGTGAAAGCCGAAGTCCATGGCTGGTTGTTCCCCGTGGATCAGCTCGGCCAGTGCCTTGCCGGAGCCCGCGCCGTGGGTCCAGCCCAGCGTGCCGTGGCCAGCGTTGACCCAGAGGTTCTTCAGCGGCAGACGCCCAATGAGCGGGATGTTGGTCGGTGTGGCCGGGCGCAGGCCGCACCAGAACTGCGGATCGCCGCCTTGTTCGGGCGTGCGTGTGTCGGCCACGCCGGGAAACACCTGCTCGATGCGGCGCACCAGCATCTCGCAGCGTTTCTTGGCCAGCGGTGTGTCCAGCGACAGGTCAAAACCACCGAGCTCGATGGTGCCGGCCACGCGCAGCTGGTTGCCCAGGCGCGAGACGGCGATCTTGAGCTGGTCGTCGATCATGCTCACGCTGGGCGCCTGCCCGGGCTTGAGCAGCGGCAGCGTGGCGCTGTAGCCCTTGCCCGGGTAGATCGGCACATGCACGCCGACCGATTTGAGCAGCGGCGTGGTGTACGAGCCGCAGGCCACCACAAAGGCGTCGGCCTTGAGCGTGCGCGCGGTGCCGCTCTGGCGGTCGCGCACGCGCACCTCGCGGATCTCGCGGCCGTCGCTGTGCAGGCGCTCGATGTCGTGGCCGAACATCAGCCGCGCACCGCGCTGGCCGCACAGCGCGGCGAGTTGTTGCGTGAAGCTGCGCGCGTCGCCCGACTCGTCGCTCTGGGTGTAGGTGCCGCCCACAATGCGATCGGCAAAGGCCTGCAGCGCGGGTTCGATGCCGAGCAGTTCGTTGCGCGAGACCACGCGGCGCTTGACGCCGAAACGCTGCATCACGGCAGCGGCCTCGGCGGCCCCGTCAAAGGATTTCTGGTCGGTGTAGTAGTGGGCAATGCCGCGCTCCAGCCGGTGGTATTCGATGCCGGTGGCGGCCACCACGGCCTTGAGCGCGCTGTGGCTGTAGGAGCCCAGCGCCACGAGCTGCGCCACGTTGCGCTCGAACGCTGCGTCGTTGCACTGCGCCAGAAACTGCAAGCCCCAGCGCCACTGCGCCCAGTCGAGTTGCGGGCGGAACAGCAGCGGCGACTCGTCGGAGAACATCCACTTCAGGGTTTTGAGCGGCGCGTCCTTGTTGGCCCAGGGCTCGCAGTAGCTCACCGAAATTTGCGCCGCGTTGGCAAAGCTGGTTTCCAGCGCGGCGTCGGGCTGGCGGTCGACCAGCGTGACTTCGTGGCCGCGCTCCAGCAAGTGCCACGCGGTGCTGACGCCGATGATGCCCGCGCCGAGAATGGTGACCTGCATGACCTGCTCCTCAAGGGGATGAAACTGATCGCAGTATCGAAAGAAGCGGCTTCGAAGTGAAGCGGAATTAAACTAAAATTTTGGGCATCAGATCTGCTTATGTGAGCAGCGAGCACCCTCCAACACCCGATGAGCACCTTCGATCCCGACGCCCTCGAATGCCTGGCCGCCATCATTGAAGAAGGCGGGTTCGAGCGCGCTGCACAGCGTTTGTCGATCACGCAGTCGGCGGTGTCGCAGCGACTGCGGGCGCTGGAAGCGCAGGTCGGCACCGTGCTGATCGTGCGCAGCCGCCCGCTCAAGCCCACGCAGGCCGGTCAGCTCATGCTCAAGCACGCCAAGATGATGCGGCTGCTGCGCGCCGATCTGGAAAAAGACCTCAAGGAACTCGCACCCAGCTCCACCGGCAGCGGTCGCGAAGAGGAGCGCATTTCGGTGGCCATCAACGCCGACAGCATCGCCACCTGGGCACTGCCCGCGCTGGACGCGTTGGCGCAGAACGGCCTGCCGATCGAAATCATCACCGACGACCAGGAATTCACCCACGAGTGGCTGCGCGAAGGCCAGGTGCTGGGCTGTGTCACGTCGCTCGGCCAGGCCTTGCGCGGCTGCAAGATGGAAGCGCTGGGCTCCATGGACTACGTGGCCGTGGCACGCGCCGACTTTGCCGCGCAGCACCTGCCCAAAGGACTGAACGCGCACAACTTCCACAAAGTGCCGTTCGTGGCCTTCAACCGCAAGGACAACCTGCAGCACGGCTTCGTGATGAAGGCCTTCGGCCTGCCGCGCGTGATGCTCAAGCAGTTGTTTGTGCCGTCCAGCGAGGGCCAGGTGCGCGCGGTGCAGGCCGGCTGGGGGGTGAGCGTGTTGCCCGAGCTGCGGGTGCGCGAGCTGATCGAATCGGGCGAACTGGTCAACCTGGCCCCGCGCCACCGACTTGGCGTGGCGCTGTACTGGCACTGCTGGAACCTGAACTCGGACGTGCTGGACGCCTTGAGCATGGCCTTGCGCACGGCGGCTGCCGAGAACCTGCGCCCGGCGGCGGAGGCCAAACAGCCGAAGTAGTTACCCGGCGGTCTTTGAAATTGCTTTTCGGTCGTCGTGTCGAAGAAACCGCCAAAGTGAAGCAGAATTCTTCGGGTACCCAAAGGTTGTCCATGCCCAGCGAAGTCCAGAAATCCCCCAACGAAGCCCCCAAGAAACGCAGCTTCCGCCAGCAAATGCACCTGGCGCGCGAAGACGCCATCGTCTCGGCGGTGAACCGCTTGCTGGCCGAGAAGGGCTTTGATGCCATGACGGTGGACGAGGTGGCCGCCGAGGTGGGCATCGCCAAGGCCAGCCTGTACAAACATTTCCCCAGCAAGGAAGACCTGGCCGCTGCGGCCATGGTGCGCGTGATGGAGCGCGCCCGCGCGTTTCTCGACAGCCTGGAGGGCCACGTCGGCAGCGCGCCGATCGAGCAGCTCAGGGCCGTGGCCCGCTGGACGATGGAGGTGCAGCTGGCGGGGGAAATGCCGTCGCTGCCCAGCGCCAACTCCAGCCTGCGCGCTTCGCTGACCACCAACAAAGCCTATGTCGACGGTCTCATGGATGTGAGCGAGCGCCTGGGCGGCTGGATCACGCAGGCGCAGGCTGACGGCAGCCTCAACAGCAGCTTGCCACCGGTGGCTGTGCTCTACACGCTGTTTGCGCGGGCCTGCGATCCGGTGCTGGGTTTCCTCAAGGGCTCGGGTCAGTACAGCAACGAGGACATCATCGAGATGGTGCTCAGCACCTGCTTCGACGGGCTGAAGTCGCGCTGATTTCCGATCCCGACCGCCAAAGAAAAAGGCCGCAATCGCGGCCTTTGTTGTCTGCGCAAGCAGGTTCAGCGAACCAGCAACACCGGCACGCCGCAATGCGCCAGCACCTTGGTCGCCACCGAGCCCATGACCAGGTTGCCCAGCGCGCTGTGGCCGTGGGAGCCCATCACGAGCAAGTCGAACTTGCCACTGTCGGCGACCTTGGCGATCACTTCACCCGGTGCGCCCACTTTGGACACCACCGTGGGTTCCATGCCGTGGCGCTTGAGGAACTTGACCACGGGTGCCGTGACCTTCGCGGCTTCGTCGGCGTGGTAACCGTTGGCCACGTCGGCGCCCACGGCAGCGCGCGCGCGCGGGGGCAGCGGCAACTGCACGGTGATGAGCGTGATGGCGTTGTTGGTGCCGAACATCTCGTCGTGCGTGGCCAGGTAGGCCAGCATTTTCTTGGTGTACGCGCTGCCATCAACGGCGAGCAGGATCTTCATGGGGGTCTCCTTGGTGGGTCATCGAGGTGCCTGCGAGTTTAGAGGCATCGCGGGTCATTTCCTTGCGCTGGCTCAAACCGGCTGCACCTGGCGGGGGGCAACGCTGCGCGCACCCACCTCGATGCAGCTCGCGGGCACAAAGGCGGCCTGCTCGTTCTTGTCGTGGTATCCGAGTGGATTGGCTTTGATGCGACAGCGCCCGACCTGCACGTCGGTCGGGCAATGCAGGTGGCCGTGCAGCCAGAGGTCGGCCAGTGGCAGCAGATCGTCCAGGCCGTTGCAGAAGCCTGCCGTGCCGGGGCTCCTGCCGTAGCGCGGGTCCATGCTGTGCAGCGTGGGCGCGAAATGGGTGACGACCACGGTGGGTCCGTCGAACGGCTCGGCCAGCGCGTTGCGCAGCCAGGCCTGGCATTCCAGTGCGAGTTCGCGCATGGCTTCGGCGTCAAACAGGCGGCCGCGCCGTTGGCCACCCATCTTCACCAGGTAATGGTTGGCTGCGCGAAAGGCTTTCTCGCGCTGCTGCAGGCGGTGGGTCAGCGGATCGGGTGCGCGTCGGGGCGCCACCGCACCGGCGCGGCCGTGTCGCGGTGGCGTGGGCGCGGGGGCGGCTTCGCCCAATGCGTCGTAGTCGCTCCAGAGCGTGGTGCCGATCAGGCGCACGCCGTGCATCTGCAGGGTTTCGCGCTCCAGCCACTGGATGCCGAGCCGGTCGCAGGTTTTGCGCAGATCGGCGTGGGCCTGGTCCAGATCCAGCGCGTCGTACTCGTGGTTGCCGGGCACGAACACCACCGGCGCGGGCCAGCCCGCGTACTGGGGCAGGGGCGAGAAGCGCTGCAGGCCCCAATCGGGCTCGTCCATCACGCTGCCGTCGCGCCGCACCTGGTAGGAGCCGATGTCACCGGCCAGCACGAGCAGGTCGGCACCGGTGGCCGGCACGGGCACGAACGCGGGGTTGGCTTCGAGGTGCAGGTCGCTGAGCAGCTGGAGGTTCATGCGGGCATTGTCAATCAGTGCCTGCGGCGGGCTTCTTTGCCCTGCGCGCCCGCGGGGGCTCCGGCACCACCTTGACGTTGCGAAAGCCGACCGCCGACGCCCGCTCGACCGCTTCGCGCAGCCAGCGGTGTGCGCTGTTGTGCGTGGCCTGGCGGTGCCACAGCGCATCCACGTGCACAGGTGTCATGGGCAGGGGCAGGTCCGCCAGGGCGAGTTCGTGCTCCATGCCGGTGGCGCCCACAAAATGGCGCGGCAGCACCGTGAGCAGGTCGGTCGTGGCCACCACGCGCCCGGCGGTGAAGAACTGGTTGACCGTGAGCACCACCCGCCGCTGGCGCGAGAGGGCGGCCAGCGCTTCGTCCACAAAACCAAAAGGCCGCCCGGAGAAGCTCACCAGCAGATGGCGCGCTTCGCAGTAGACGTCCAGGCTCAAGGGCCGCCCGGCCAACGGATGCCCTTTGCGCATCACCACCACGTATTCGCCGTCGTACAGGCGCTGGTGCAGGAAGCGCGGGTTGTTCTCCTGCAGGTGCAGGGCGCCGAGCTCGGCCAGCACGCCAGGGAAGTGCCCGATGGCCAGGTCGGCTGAGCCGCTTTCCAGCAGCTCGCGCGGGTCGCGGGTGGTCAGCGGCAGCACCCGCAGGTTCACCCCGGGCGCTTCGGTTTCAAAGATGTCCATCAGGCCCGGCACCAGCTTGGCGGCGGTGGCGTCGGCCATGGTCAGCACGAAAGCGTTGTGGGCGCTCAGCGGCTCGAAGGTGCCGGGCGCCAGGGATTCGCGCAGCAGGTGCAGGGCGTCGCGCACCGAGGGCCACAGGCTCAGCGCCAGCGGCGTGGGCTCCACGCCGTAGCCCGAGCGGCGCACGAGGTCGTCACCCACCACCTCGCGCAAGCGCCGCAGCGCGTTGCTCACAGCGGGCTGTGTCATGGCCAGGTTGTGGGCGGCGCGGGTGAGGTTGCGCTCGGTCATCACCTCGTCAAATACCCGAAGCAGGTTCAGATCCAGCGTGCGGAAGTTCAGGCTATTTATCACCGTGGCGAATGTAATCCATCACAAAGATAAATTGGGAATAAATGCGGGTTAACCCTAGTATTGCGGTGTCCAAAAGACGTTTCTTCCTTTCCAGGAGCCTGCCATGAGCACCCTTGCCACCACCTCTCATTCTGTTTCTCTGGGCCTCGGTCGCGCACCGTCGGCCCAACAAGCCCAACGCCACACCAACGGCGCGCGCGGTCTGGCCGCCTTGATGCTGGCTGCCGTCGTTGCAGCCATGGTCGTGCTCGCCGACCGGCTGGTCAGCACCTGGGCCGACGGCCATCTCCTGCTCGCCTGGGTGTTCCTGTGGGTGGTTGTGTTCGCCGGTCTGGCGCTGTTTGCAGACTCGGCTCGCCGCCTGGCCCGTCGGGGCATCGTGGTGCTGGACAGCTGGTCGCAGTCGATGGCCGAAGCCCGCGCTGAAACCCGCCTGTGGGAAATGGCCCGTCTCGACCCGCGCCTGATGAGCGAACTCACCCTGGCCCGCACCCGCGCCGAAGCGGACGAGCCTGCCGGCACGTTTGACGACGCCCTGGCGCCGCTGGGTCTGCCGGTGCCAGCCGCAGTCGCCGCTGCGCCCGAGATGTCGTACTGGGAGCGTCTGGGTCAGGCCCGTGCAGCGCGCCACTTGCACAACCGCTACATCTGAGCACCTGAGCCTGCGGGCTCGGCGTCCACAAAAAAGCCACCGGGTCCGGTGGCTTTTTTTTCGCCCGTGACCCGTCCTGCCAGAGGTTGACACTTTTTCGTGAAAGAAAAGGCAAGTCAAATGGAATCAGGCATCAAGCGCACGCAGAGGGACTACACGCTGG
>NZ_JBLYYB010000074.1:0-31694 GCF_048549895.1 Hydrogenophaga sp. | reverse complement strand
GGGCCCCAGCGGCAGCGGCAAGAGTTCGGTGCTCGCGGCCATCGCCGGCACGCTGCACAGCGTGGCCGAGGGCAGCGAGGCCTTGCGGTTTGAAGGCACGGTGACGCTGGACGGGCGCGACCTCACGAATGTGCCCACCGCGCAGCGCGGCATCGGCCTGCTGTTCCAGGACGATTTGCTGTTCGCCCACATGACGGTGGGCGAGAACCTGCTGTTCGCCGTGCCGGCCGGGCCCAAACGCGAGCGACTCGCGGCGGTGGAACAAGCGCTGGATGAGGCTGGGCTGGCCGGCTTCGGCCCGCGCGACCCCGCCACGCTGTCGGGCGGGCAGCGCGCCCGCGTGGCGCTCATGCGGGCCTTGCTCGCGAGGCCCAAGGCCTTGCTGCTCGACGAGCCATTTTCCAAACTCGACGCCGCGCTGCGCGACCAGTTCCGCGCCTTCGTGTTCGAACACCTGCGCGACAGCGGTGTGCCCGCCGTGCTGGTGACGCACGACGCGGCCGACGTGGCCGACCCGTCTCTTGTGTTGGAGCTGGGCCGTGCTGGATAGCGCCATTCAACAAGTGCTCAAGCCGGTGCTCACGCGCGTGGCCCGCGTGTTGGTGCGGGTGGGTGTGGGCGCCGATGCGCTGAGCTTCATCGGCTTCGCGCTCGGCATGGCCGCGGCGCTGGCCATCGTCTTTCAGCATTTCATGGCGGGCCTGGTCTTGCTGCTGCTCTCGCGGCTCATGGACGGCCTGGACGGTGCGGTGGCGCGTGCCACCACGCCCACCGACCGGGGCGGCTTCCTCGACATCACGCTGGACTTTCTGTTCTACGCGGCCATCCCGCTGGCGTTCGCCGTGGCCGACCCGGTGCACAACGCGCTGCCCGCCGCCGTGTTGCTGACCAGCTTCATGGGCACAGCCAGCAGCTTCCTGGCCTTTGCCATCGTGGCCGCGAAGCGCGAGCTGGCATCCACCGATTTCCCGGACAAAAGTTTTTACTTTCTAGGCGGCCTGACCGAGGCCACCGAGACCATCGCCGCGTTTGTGGCCATGTGCCTGTGGCCGCAGTGGTTTGCGCCCATCGCCTGCGGCTTTGCAGCCTTGTGCGCCCTCACCACGGCGCTGCGCATCGGCTGGGGCTGGCAGCGCTTCAAATGATCAGAGGCGGTGCACGCCACGGCGGCGCAGCACCCCCTTCTCCAACTCCACCGCCAGGAACAGGCCGCCCGCCAACGCCGCGATGACGCCCCAGGTGGGCGCGTCCAGCGCGGCCGTGCCGAACAGCCGCTGCATCGGCGGCGCGTAGGTCAGCAGCATCTGCAGCACCAGCGTGACCACCACCGTGCCCAGCGCCACCGGGTTGCCCAGCCAGGTGCTGCGCGTGAAGGCGCTGGCGGTGAAATGCCGCACGTTGAAGAGGTAGACGATTTCGCCCACCACCACCAGGTTGATGACGCTGGTGCGTGCCATCTCCAGGCTGCCACCGCGCGCCAGTTGCCAGTTGAAAACAAGGAACGCAGCCCCCATGAGCAGCAGGCTCACGAAAACCACACGCACCAGCATCCAGCGCGTGATGAGGGGCTCGTTCGCCGGACGCGGCGGGCGCTGCATCACGCCGCGCTCGGCCGGCTCGAAGGCCAGCGACATGTCCAGCGTGATGCTGGTCACCATGTTGATCCACAGGATCTGCGCGGCCGTGACGGGCATGGCCAGGCCGGCAAACACGGCCAGCAAGATCAGCCCGGCCTCGCCGCCGTTGGTGGGCAACACGAACAGCAGCGACTTCTTGATGTTGTCGAACACCGTGCGGCCCTCGCGCACGGCGGTGGCGATGGTGGCGAAGTTGTCGTCGGTGAGCACCAGGTCGGCCGCCTCGCGCGCCGCGTCGGTGCCGCGCTGGCCCATGGCCACGCCGATGTCGGCGGCCTTGAGCGCGGGCGCGTCGTTCACACCGTCGCCCGTCATGGCCACCAATTGGCCTGCGGACTGCAGCGTGGCCACCAGGCGCAGCTTGTGTTCGGGGCTGGCGCGCGCCACCACATCGGTCTGCGCCAGCCGCGCTTGCAACGCGGCGTTGTCGAGCCGGTCGATCTCGGCGCCGGTGAGTGGCTGGCCATCGCGCAGGCCGATCGCGCGGCCTATTGCCGCGGCCGTCACCGCGTGGTCGCCGGTGATCATCACCACACGGATGCCGGCGCGCTGGCACTCGGCCACCGCCGCCACGGCCTCGGTGCGCGGCGGGTCCATCAGCCCCACCAAGCCGAGCAAGGTGAAACGCGGCGTGATGTCGTTCATGTTCAAAGACGCCGTGCCGGCTGGCAGCTCGCACTCGGCCAGTGCCAGCACCCGCTGGCCTTGCGCTGCGGCGTCGTCCATGCGCGCCTGCCAGGTGGCGCTGTCCAGTGAGCCGCCACCGGTGTCGTTCACGCACAGTGAGAGCACGCGCTCGGGCGCGCCCTTGAGCAACACAAACACACGCCCGGTGTGGTCGTGGTGCAGCGTGGCCATGAAGCGGTGTTCGGACTCGAACGGAATGTCGTCCTGGCGCGGCGTGAGCGCGGCGGCTTCGGCCGGGTCCAGCCCGGCCTTGCGCGCCATCGACAACAGCGCGCCTTCGGTGGGGTCACCAGCCAGCACCCAGCCCTCAGTCGGCGTGTGGTGCAACTGCGCGTCGTTGCACAGCAGAGCGCAGCGCGCCAGGCGCTGCAGCTCGCTGTCCTGCATCGGGTCCAGCGCCTTGCCGCCGTGGTGAAAGCCCCCCTCGGGCGCGTAGCCCGCGCCGGTCACGTCCAGCGTGCGGCTGGCCAGCATCGCGCGCACAGCGGTCATTTCGTTGCGCGTGAGGGTGCCGGTCTTGTCGGTGCAGATCACGCTCACCGAGCCCAGCGTTTCCACCGCCGGCAGGCGCCGCACCACCGCGCGCTGGCGCGCCATGGCCGCGGTGCCGATGGCCAGCGTGATGGTGACGATGGCGGGCAGGCCTTCGGGGATGGCGGCCACGGCCAGGCCCACCACCGCGAGGAACAGCGCCAGCGGCGGCAGGCCGCCGATGAAGCTGCCGTAGAGAAAGGTGACCACACTCACCACGCCGATCACCAGCGTGATCCGGCGTGCGAACTGGTCCAGGCGGCGCGTGAGCGGCGTGGCCAGACTGTTCAGGTCGGAGACCAGCGCACCGATCTTGCCGATCTCGGTCTGACGCGCGGTGGCCACCACCACGCCGCTGGCCTGCCCCACCGCCACCGTGGTGCCGGCAAAGGCCATGCACAGGCGCTCGCCCAGCGGCGCATCGACCGCCACCGGCTGCGCGTCTTTCTCGGCGGGCACCGATTCACCGGTGAGCGCAGCCTCATCGATGCGCAGGTTCTTGGTGCGCAACAGCCGCAGGTCGGCCGGCACGCGTGCGCCCGACTCCAGCAGCACCACATCGCCTGGCACGAGATCGGCGGCGTCGATTTCGTGGCGGTCACCACCACGCAACACGGTGGCCCGGCTGGCCAGCAGGACGCGCACGGCCTCCAGCGCGCGCTCGGCCTTGCCTTCCTGCACAAAACCAATGACGGCGTTGATCACCACCACGCCCAGGATCACCGCCGCGTCCAGGTAGTCGCGCAGCCAGACCGTGACCAGCGCGGCCACGAGCAACACGTGGATCAGCAGGTTGTTGAACTGGCGCAGCACGCGCATCCACACACGGGTGGGCGCCACCTGTTCGATGCGGTTGGGGCCGTGTTGCGCCAGGCGCTCGGTGGCCTGGGCGGGGGTGAGGCCGGTGTCCAGGCTCTGCAGCGCCCCCAACACCTGCTGACCTGGCTGGCTGTGCGGGCTTGGCACAGCCCGAGGCGGCGTTTCGAGCGTCAGATGTTGAAGGGCCATGACGCAACATACGCCTTCGACCCGAGACCCACCATGACAACCGTCAAACAAGGCATTCGGGTTTTGCCCACCGCCCCTGGGATCGGCACGGGCAAGGTGCCGATGGAGACCTGGTCCGGTTCTACCTGAGCAGCGTGAACGCCAAAGCCGACAGGCAAATCAGCGCAACACCCGCCACCACCTTCACGAAGCTTGTGCTGCCGGGTGCTGCAGCGGGTTGGGTCCTTGAAGCCCCGCGCGGCTTGGCTTCGCGAGGCGAGGCACGCCGGGGTGGCTGCACGACTGGATCGGGCTCGCCAGCCAGCGGCTGGAGCTCGCTGGGCACGGTGTCCACCGCATCTTCCTCGTCGCGCAAGAAGCGCACGGCCGTGTCGATCTGGTCTCTGGTCAGCTGGTAGGGGTTGAACGTCGTCTCTCCCCATTGCCGCAACAGACCTTGCAGCCGCTGTTCACCGGGCACGTATTTCATCGACCACGCGCCGAACGTGCGCATGTTGATCGACGACTGCAACAGCACGGTCACATCGCGGTGGCGTGTGTCGGCTTCGATCTTGCTGTAGAGGTTTTGCACGATTCGCGCATCGCCTTCGAGGCACTGCAGAAAGTAGCCGTCCCCGAACAGCAGACCACCCACCACGTCGAGCCGGGCGTTGTTCTTGCGGGACTTCGCCAGAATCCGGGCAATGCCGGGGTCCACGCCTTGGTGCGTGGTGGGCTGCACCGCAGAGCGGCTGGCGTAGACGAGCCTGATCAGCTGGTTCAAGGGGAGGTCCTGTCGAATGGAAGGTGCGTGGGCCTGGCAAGGCAGGGGCAGATTTTCGGCGAGATCGTGCAGCCCCGCAGGGCGTCAGGATTATCGGGGCTCATGCACGTCGGCCCCCCCGCGTCGAGCGCCAGCGCAGCCAGTCGGCGGGTTCGTCCACATCCCACAGTGTGGCCAGCTCACTCCAGCGCAGGCCCGCCGCGCGCAGGCGCTCGCGGGTCTGCTCCAGCACCTGTGGCGTGCTCCATTCGATGCCGTTGAACACCTCGGGCACGGGCTTTCGAAAACCGATCAACACGTAGCCGCCGTCTTCGGCCGGGATCAGCACCGCGTCGGCATGCTGCAGTGCGTCGGCGGCCTGCTGCAGGTGCCCCGGCGTGAGTGCCGGGCAGTCGGTGCCGGCGATGAGCAGTGGTCGGTGCGGGGTCTGAGCGAAGTGGTGCGACAGGGCGGCTGCCATGCGCTGGCCAAGATCCCCACCGGGCTGAGGCCGTGTTGTCGCGCCGTGCCGCCGTGCCAGCGCACGGAAGAAGCGGTGCGACGCATCGGGTGCGCACCACAGCGTCACTTCACCGGTGCTGGCCGAGCGCGCGGTGGCCAGGGTCTGCAGCGTGAAGCCGCGCTGCGCACGGGCAGCGCCGGCTGCGCCCAGCAGGGGCATCAACCGTGTCTTGGCGAGACCCGCCACCGGGGCTTTGGCGAGGATGGCCAAGGCCGCCGGGGCGCGCGGTGTGTAGCCGTAGCGCAGCGCGAGCGTGTGCGCATCCAGGCCCAGCGCGTGCGCCGCGCGCAGCCGCCACATCAGCAGCACCGTGCGCCAGAGACCGCGCTGGTCCCAGCGGCGGCCCGAGGTGGTCACGCGCGCGCGCAGGCAGGCCGGCGCTTCGATCGTCTTGAGGCGCTGGCTCAGCTCGATGTCTTCCATCAGGGGCATGGACGCGAAGCCCCCCACGGATTCAAACAGCCGCCGCTGCACGAACATGGCCTGGTCGCCGGTGGCGATGCCGGTGAGGCGCGAGCGCCAGTTCATGAACCACGCCACCAGGGGCAACAGCGGGTGCCGGCCTTCGATGCGCACATCGAACCGGCCCCAGCGGTGGCCGCGTTGCAGGGCCTGCTCGATCACTTGGTCGGCGTTGGCCGGCAGCTGCGTGTCGGCGTGCAGGAACAGCAGCACGTCGGCGCGGGTGGCAGCGGCGCCCGCGTTGAGTTGCGAGGCCCGACCGCGCGGTGCCTGCAGCACCCGGTCGGCATGGGGCTGCGCGATGGTCATGGTGCCGTCGGTGCTGCCACCGTCCACCACCAGCAGCTCGGCGCCCCGCGCGCGCAGCGGTGCCAGCGCCTGCAGCCGCGCGGCCAGCGTGGCGGCTTCGTTGAGCACCGGAACAACGATGGCCAGCCTCATGCGCCGAGCCCGCGTTCAAACCGGTTGAAGCCGTGGAGCACCGCGTCCACCACCTCGGCGCTCAGGTAGTGATCCACACGGTTGCGCACGTGGTCCACCAGCGCGGCTTCGCTGCGCTCGCTGGACCAGTCTTCGCCATCGGCGCTGGCGTGTGTGGATGCGCTGGAAAGCGCGCGCCACTTTGCGCACCAAGTGATGGACCAGAGCCACATGGCGCGGCGGAGCACACCGTGCCAGGGCAGTGCGGTGGCCGCGAGAGGCCCCACTGCGTCGGCCCAGGCTTTGTGGAAGCCCAGCGCCTCGTCCACCGTGAGCACGGCGTGGGTGTCCACGTCCCAGGTGGTCGAGGTGTAGAGCGTGGCGTGGGCGAGGTCCAGGCCGGGGTGGGCATAGCGGCACTTCTCCAGATCGACCAGCACCGCACACCCGTCGGACTGCACGATGAAGTTGCCCGGGTGAGCGTCGAACGCGATGAGGCAGCGCGCGGGGCGGTCTGTGGCGCTCACGCAGGTTTGAAGCCGCTGCCGCTCACGCTGGATGGCCGCCAGCACCACCGCCGGCAGCCCGGCCGCTGCCAGGTGAACGGCCTGCGCGTCGATCTCCTGCACCAGCGCCAACAGCGGGTCGGCTGCGTTCAGCAGCGGAGCGCGCGCCGCCGCCTCGGGCAGCGGCAGCGCGTGCAGCGCGGCGAGCGCGCTGGCCAGCGCGGACAGGTCGTGGGGCAAACGGGCCGGGCGGCCTTCGATGGCCTGCACCAGCAGCGCGCCGCGTGGCAGGTGGGTCGAGGGCGGCAGCACACCGTACAAGGTGGGGGTGTGACCACTGGCGGCCGCGCGCTCGAAGCAGGCGCGCTGGTAGTCCAGGTTGTCTTGTGCGGTCAACCCGAGCTGGCTCTGCTTCGGGATGCGCGCGAGCCAGCCGGTGCCTTGCAGGCGCACATGGTCGTGCGCCAGGCCTTTGTCGGGCAGCGGCACCAACGGCTGCCCTGCGGCAGGGTGGCCGACCGCCTGCAAGGCCAGGCGCAATCGGTGGATGACGTCGTTGGAAATCGGCAAGCCGGGATACCTCAGGGAAGACGGCGTTGAACGGGGTGAAGGTGTAAGAATGCATCGGCCCCGGCGACCGACTGGTTGCAAACCCACACTGGAATTGTCGTGAGCTTTCGAAAAATCTTTCTGCTGGCGGTGGTCGCCCTGGGACTCGCGGCCTTTTTCTGGCTGGATCTGGGCCGCTTCCTGAGCCTGGACTACCTCAAACAGAGCCAGGCCCGCTTCGAGGCACTCTACGCGGCAGAGCCGCTCAAGGTCTCGCTCGCCTACTTCGCGCTCTATGTGGCGGCCACCGCGCTCTCCTTCCCCGGGGCCACCATCATCACGCTGGCCGGTGGCGCCATCTTCGGGCTGTGGTGGGGCACGCTGCTGGTGTCGTTCGCCTCGTGCATCGGCGCCACGCTGGCGTTTCTGGTGTCGCGTTTCGTGCTGCGCGACAGCATCGAAGCCAGGTTCGGCAACCGCCTGGCCGAGATCAACCGCGGCATCGACAAAGACGGCGCGTTCTACCTCTTCACGCTGCGGCTGATCCCGGTGGTGCCGTTTTTCGTGATCAACCTGGTGATGGGCCTCACCAAGATGAAGGCGCTGACCTTCTACGCGGTGAGCCAGATCGGCATGCTGGCCGGCACGCTGGTGTATGTGAACGCGGGCACGCAGCTGGCGCAGATCAACTCGCTGCAGGGCATTCTGAGCCCGGCGCTGCTGGGCTCGTTTGTGCTGCTCGGTGTGTTTCCCTTGATCGCAAAGTGGATCGTGGGTCTGCTGCAAAAGCGCAAGGTGTATGCGCGCTGGGCCGGCGTGAAACCCAAACGCTTTGACCGCAACCTGATCGTGATCGGCGCGGGTGCGGGTGGTCTGGTGTCGGCCTACATCGCGGCGGTGGTGAAGGCCAAGGTCACGCTGGTCGAATCGCACAAGATGGGTGGCGACTGCCTGAACTACGGCTGCGTGCCGAGCAAGGCGCTCATCAAAAGCGCGAAGCTGGCCCACCAGATGCGCCACGGCGAAACCTACGGATTGCACAGCACGCCACCCACTTTCAGTTTCAAGGCGGTGATGCAGCGCATCCAGGCCATCGTGCGCGCCATCGAGCCGCACGACAGCGTGGAGCGCTACACCGGGCTGGGCGTGGAGGTGCTGCAGGGTCACGCGAAGCTGGTGAACCCGTGGACGGTGGAGATTGCACTCAACGACGGCAGCACACAAACCCTCACCACGCGCAGCATCGTGATCGCCGCCGGTGCCCGGCCCTTGGTGCCGCCCCTGCCCGGGCTGGAAGACAGCGGCTATGTGACCAGCGACACGATGTGGGAGAAGTTCGGCGAACTCGACGAGGTGCCGAAGCGCCTGGTGGTGCTGGGCGGTGGGCCGATCGGCTGCGAACTCGCACAGAGCTTTGCGCGCCTGGGCTCGCAGGTGACGCAGGTGGAAATGGCGCCGCGCGTGATGGCGCGTGAAGACGAAGAGGTGAGCGAGCTCGCGCGTCTGGCGCTCATGAAAGACGGTGTGGACGTGCGCACCGGCCACAAGGCCTTGCGCGTGGACAACACCGGTGGTGTGAAGACCCTGGTGGTCGAGCACGCCGGCACCGAACAACGCATCGAGTTCGACGAATTGCTCTGCGCCGTGGGCCGCAGCGCGCGCCTCACCGGCTACGGCCTGGAGGAGCTGGGCATTCCAACGAACAAGACGGTGGAGACCAACGAGTACCTGCAGACGCTCTACCCCAACATCTACGCTGCGGGCGACGTGGCCGGGCCCTACCAGTTCACCCACGTGGCGGCGCACCAGGCCTGGTACGCAGCGGTCAACGCACTCTTCGGCGACTTCAGGAAGTTCAAGGCCGACTACCGCGTGATCCCCTGGGCCACCTTCATCGACCCCGAGGTGGCGCGCGTGGGTCTGAACGAGCAGGAGGCGAAAGAAAAAGGCATCGCGGTGGAAGTCACGAAGTACGGCATCGACGACCTCGACCGCGCCATCGCCGACAGCGAGGCGCACGGTTTCGTGAAGGTGCTCACTGTGCCCGGCAAGGACACCATTTTGGGCGTGACCATCGTCGGCACGCACGCGGGTGATCTGCTGGCCGAGTACGTGCTGGCCATGAAACACGGCCTGGGCCTCAACAAGATCCTGGGCACCATCCACACCTACCCCACGCTCGCGGAAGCCAACAAGTACACGGCCGGCGAATGGAAACGCGCGCACGCGCCGCAGCAGCTGCTGGCCTGGGTGGGCCGGTTTCATGACTGGCGGCGCGGTTGAAAGCGCCGGTCTGCGTGCTCGCATGGCTGCTGCTGACGACCAGCGCAGCGGCCTTGGCGCAGACACCCCTGCCCGCGCTGGTGCAGGCTGATGGCGCGCTCAACCCCGCGTGGCGATTCGTGGGTTTCCCCAAAGCCAAGGCCGACATCCCGCCCACGCGTTTTGAAGCGGGCCGCGTGGAAGGTGTGGCGGCGGTGCAGGTGGTCACGGCGTCGAGCTACGGCACGCTGGTGCAGGACTGGAGCGGCCCTGCGCCCGCGCGGTTGCAGTGGCGCTGGCGGCTGGATGCGCCGCTTTCAGGTGGACAGAGCGCACCCGACATCCTCACCAAGGCCGGCGACGACGCCGCGCTCAAGGTCTGTGTGATGTTCGACCACGCGCTGGACCGGGTACCGTTTGTGGAACGCACCGTGCTGCGCATCGCGCGCAGCGTGAGCGGCGAGGCCTTGCCGGCGGCCACGGTGTGCTACGTCTGGGACAGCACCCACCCCGCCCTCACACAAGGCCCCAACCCGTACACGAAGCGTGTGCGCTTCATCAGCCTGCAAGGCGCAAACGCACCGCTGGCGCGCTGGGTGCAGGAGTCGCGCGACGTGGCGCAGGACTTCGCCACACTGTTCGCCGACGAACTGCCTGCGGGCGCTCCAACGCCACGCATCACCCGCGTGCTGCTGGGCGCCGACAGCGACAACACCGCCAGCACCAGCAGCGGCTGGGTGGCCGATCTCCGGTGGACCGACCGCGCGCCTTGACACGCCACGTACCATCGGAGCCCATGCACCACGGCATCAAAAAACTTCTGTTGCTCGGCGCCGGTCATGCCCACGTGCAGGTGCTGGCCAGCCTGGCGCAGCACCGCCCCGCCGATCTGGACGTGACGGTGCTCACCCCCTTTGCCTACCAGACCTACAGCGGCATGACGCCCGGCTTCGTGGCCGGCCACTACACAGAGGCCGACTGCCGCATCGCGCTGGAGCCGCTGGTGCGCGCGGCCGGCGCACGCTGGGTGCAGGGGCGCTGCCAGGGCATCGACCCGGTGGGCAACACAGTGAGCATCGCGGCGGCGGGCGGTGCGCAGGGTGTGCCGGCCACGCTGGGCTTTGATGTGCTGTCCATCGACACCGGCGCGGTGATCGACCGCGCGCGGCTGGAAGCCGACATGCCAGGCGCCGCCACCCACGCGCTGGCCGTGCGTCCCATTGAAGCCTTTGCCCAGCTCTGGCCGCAGGTGATGGCGCTGGCGCAGCAAAAACCGGTGTCACTCGCGGTGGTGGGCGCGGGGGCGGCGGGCATCGAGCTTGTGTTCGCCGCCGAGCAGGCCATTCGCCAGCACGGCATGGCGGGCGCACGCTTCACGCTCATCACCGGCGGACCCGAGGTGGCCGACGGCTACCGCCCCGCGGTGCAACGCAAGGTGCTGCGCCAGCTCAAACGCCGCGGCATCACCGTGCTGCGCGAAGCCTGCGTGGGCATGGCCGCGGGTGAGGTGGTGCTGGGCAACGGCGCACGCCTGGCCTGCGACGTGCCGCTGCTGGCCATCGGCACCCACGCGCCGCCGTGGCTGCAGGGCAGCGGACTCGCTTTGTCCGACAGTGGTCATGTGCTCGTGAACGCGTTCCAGCAAAGCACCAGCCACCCGCATGTGTTTGCTGCGGGCGACGTGGCCACACGCGCCGATGTGCCGCACGCGCGCAGTGGTGTGTACGCCGTGCGCGCCGGCCCGCCGCTGGCGCACAACCTGCTGGCGTTTCACCAACGCAAGCCTTTGAAGCCCCACCAACCGCCCACGAACACACTCAACCTGCTCTCGTGCGGCACCGGTCACGCCATTGCGAGTTACGGGCCACTCAGCGCGCAAGGCGCGTGGGCCTGGCGCTGGAAAGACCGCATCGACCGCGGTTTCATCGAGCGCTACCGGGTCGGCCCGCGCCCTGGCGCTCAGGCCTCGGGCGAACCGGTGTCCTGATCCCCACGCGCGAGGTCTCGCCTGGCCTCGCTGGCCAGCAGTTGGTAGCGCCGCCGAAACTCGTCCAGCTCGCCCTGCTCCAGTTCTTCCAGGTCGAGCAGCGCGTTGTGCGCGCCTTTGGTGGCGCGGATCAGCTCGTCCATCTTGATCTGCAGGGCCTCCGAATCGCGGTTCTGCGTGTTCTGGATCAGAAACACCATGAGAAAGGTGACGATGGTGGTGCCGGTGTTGATCACCAGCTGCCAGGTGTCGCTGTAGTCAAACAACGGCCCGGTGACCATCCAAACGACGATCACCGCTGCGGCGAGCGTGAAGGTTTTGGGCCTTCCGCTCAATCTGGCGATCTGGTTGGCAAACTTTGAATACCCGAGTCGGCTGTTCATAATGAAATCCCTTTCGCGAGTTGGGCAGCGAGCCACTGCAACCCGTTGTGCGCTTCGCCGTCCTGCCACCCGACCATACAACGCCATGTCCATTGCCCAGCGCTTTGTCGCAATCCCGCTCCTGCCGATCGCCCTGCTCCTGACCACGCTTACCGTCCATGCACAGCCCACGGCCCCACCACCGGCCGTGGCAACGGGCGCGGCCAAGGCGCACCCGTGGCAGGCGGCCCCACCGCGCCTGACCGCCGAGGCCTATTTCACCAACCTCAAGGACGGCGACCAGATCGAGACGCCCTACCTCGTGAAGTTCGGGCTCTCTGCGGGCTGGGGCCTCGCCCCCATTGCCCAACCGGGCCGGGCCCGCAGCGGCCACCACCACCTGCTGGTCAACCGCGATCTGCCGCTGAACTTCAAGGAAGCGCTGCCCTTCAACGAGCAGTACATCCACTTCGGCAAAGGCCAGATGGAAACCGTGCTCACGCTGGAGCCGGGCACCTACACCCTGCGCATGCTGCTGGCCGACCAGAAGCACCTGCCGCACTTTGTGTTCAGCAAACCCACCCGCATCACCGTGACGCGCAAGACCGGCGTCGACCCCAAGACCTTGTCGGTCAAGGGCCTGTCCATGGGGCTGGACGGCGCCACGCTGAAGAACCCGTTTCGTGTGCAGTTCCACGCCTCGGCACTGGAAGTGGCGCACCGCTCGCAAGGCATCGCCGGCACCGGCCACTTCCGCCTCACCGCCGCACCCGAAGGCCGGGGCGCACCCGCGGTGCTGGAGTTTCCCGAAGGCCAGACCGAGGTGTGGCTGGCGCCGCCCGTGGGCAACTACACCTTGCAGCTCGATCTGATGGACAACCTGAACCCCGGCAAAACGCTGGTTGAACCCGTGCGTGCGTCGGTGCGCGTGGAGTGATCCCGCTGCGCTGATCGGCCCTCAGCAGCCGAGTTGTTCGGCGAGATGCACCAGGCTCTTCGCGTGAAAGGTGTTGGCCGCATCGGGTGACACGTCCTTGGGGTGCTTCGCGCCAAACTCCAGCGGCCGTTCGATGTAGGCGGTGCGCAACCCGCAAGCCCGCGCCGCCGCCAGATCGTCCTGGTGGGCCGCGACCAGCATCACGTCGGAAGGCGCTACATCGAACACGCGGGCCACACCCAGGTAGGTGGCGGGGTCGGGCTTGTAGGCGCGAAACACCTCGGCCGAGAGCACGCAGTCCCACGGCAGGCCCGCGCGTTTGGCCATGTTGGTCAGCAAGCCGATGTTGCCGTTGGAGAGGCTGCAGATGGTGTGGCGGGTCTTCAGGCGCGTGAGCCCGGCCACCGTGTCGGGCCAGGGGTCAAGCCGGTGCCAGACCTTGTTGAGGTGCTGTTTCTGCGTTTCGGTGAGCGCGCTCAAACCGAACCGTGGCAACAGATCGTCGAGGATCAGCCGGTGCAGATCGTCGATGAGTGTCCAGCCCAGCTCGCCCGAACGCACCCGCTGCATGGCTGGCTGGTAACCCGCGCGCCAGGCGAGCGCAAAGGCATCGGCGTCCACCTGCGGGTACAGCGCGGCGACTTCGCGCGTGATGCTGCCGTGCCAGTCGACCACGGTGCCGAAGATGTCGAAAGCGAGGATGGGGGCGTGGGTCATGCGAGTCTCCGGTTTTTTGAATAGGGCGGTGGGCTCAACAACGAATGCCAGGACCACACAGGCCAATCGCTTCGGCCCTGGCCTTGTGCACCACCAAACACGACACCACCGGTGTCCAGCTGGTCGGGGTGGGCCTTGGCGAACTGCTGCAATCCTCTGAAGTAGTCGTTGTTGACGGTGGCGCCCGCCTTGATCTCCAGCGCCCTGAAACGGCCCCGGGTGGGCACGAGCAAGTCCACCTCGTGACCCGTGGAGTCCCGGTAGAAATAGAGCGGCGCGTGCTCGCCCTGGTTGAAGCGGTCTTTCAAGGCCTCCATCACGATGAAGTTCTCGAACAGACCACCCCACAGCGGATCGCGAGACACCTGGTCTGCGCTGCGCAAACCGAGCAACCAGCACGCCAGGCCCACGTCGTAGAAATAAAGTTTCGGGCTCTTGACGAGCCGCTTGCCGGTGTTGGTGAACCAGGGCGGAAGCAGGTGCACGATGTAGCTGGTTTGCAGCAAGTCCATCCAGGCCTGGGCCGTGGAGTGCGACACCCCGGCGTCGTTGGCCAGGCTGGAGAGGTTGACCAACTGGCCGACCCGCCCGGCACAGAGCCGCACAAAACGCTCGAATCGGCCCAGGTCGTGCACGGCGGTGAGGGCGCGCAGATCCCTTTCCACATAGGTCGCGAAGTAGTCGCCCAGGGCCTGGGAAGGATCGAGGCCCCGATCGTGGATGCGCGGATAGAAGCCGGCGTAAATCCATTGCGGCAACGGTAGCGATACCGACGCGGGGGACAGCTGGGCCAACTCGGCGGCGCTGAACGGCAACAACCGCAACACCGCGGTGCGGCCGGCGAGCGACTGCGTCACACCCCGCATGAGTTCGAATTGATGACTGCCGGTCAACACGAAGCGTCCGGGTGTGGGATCGGCATCCACCAGGCCTTGCAGGTAGGACGCCAGTTCGGGAGCGCGCTGGATTTCGTCAAAGATCGCACCCTGTGCGAAACCCGCCAGGAAACCGCGCGGGTCTTCAGTGGCGAAGCGGCGCACATCGGGGTCTTCCAACGTCACGTAAGGCTTTGCCGGAAACACCGATCGGGCCAGTGTGGTCTTGCCGCTCTGGCGCGGCCCGGTCAGGGTGACGACAGGGTATTGCCGGGCAAGTTGCTCGAAGAGGGGCTGTATGAGGCGAGGCACCATGGTCTCGCCAATATATCGTTTTTTGCAAATTCACGAAAATTTCGTGAATTTGCAAAAAAAGGGATTCAGCGCTGTTTGAGCGCCGTGACCTCGATCTCGATTTTCATGCGCGGATCAAGCAGACCGGCGGTGATCATCATGGCCGCGGGGCGGGCGGTGCCCAGGTGTTTTCGCAGCACCGGCCAGCAGGCTTCGAAGTCGGCGCCGTCGGGCAGCACGTAGTTCACACGCACCACGTCGTCCAGGCTGGCGCCGGCTGCTTTGAGCGCGGCGGCGATGTTCTGCAGGCACTGCTCGGCCTGCTCCACCACGCTGTCGGAAATGGTCATGGTGGTGTAGTCAAAACCGGTGGTGCCCGAGACGAACACCCAGTCGCCCGCGACCACGGCGCGCGAATAGCCGATCTGCTCTTCGAACGGCGAGCCGGAGCTGATGCGCCTGCGTTCCATGGCTCAGTTCACCACCAGGCGCACGCCATCGACCGGCGCCACGATTTCGCCGATGTCGGCCGCGCCGGCAAAGCCGTGTTTCTCGAAGATGGCCAGCACCGCGTCCACCGTATCGGGACTGCAGGCCACCAACAGGCCTCCGCTGGTTTGTGGGTCGGACAGCAGCGCTTGGTCCACCGGCTGCAAGCCAGCACCGAGACGCACCTCGTGGCCGTAGCCCGCCCAGTTGCGGCCCGAAGCGCCCGTGACCATGCCGGCCGCGGCGAGTTCGCGCACGCCGGCAATCAGCGGCACGCGCGCCATGTCGATGCGCACGGTGGTGTTGGCGCCGCGCGCCATTTCCATCACGTGGCCGGCGAGGCCGAAGCCGGTGATGTCGGTGAGCGCGTGCACGCCGTCCAGCGCCGCAAGGTCGGGGCCGGGCGTGTTGAGCTTGGTGGTGTTGGCGATCATCTGCGCGTAACCCTCGGCGCTCAGCGCGTCCTTCTTCAGCGCGGCCGAGAGCACACCCACACCGATGGGCTTGCCCAGGATCAGGCGGTCGCCCACCTTCGCGTCGGCGTTGCGCTTCACGCGTTTGGGGTGCACCAGGCCCAGGGCCACCAGGCCGTAGATGGGCTCGACCGAGTCGATGGTGTGGCCACCCGCGATCGGGATGCCGGCGGCGCGGCACACGTCCTGCCCGCCTTGCAGGATCTTGCCGATGGTCTCCGTGGACAACACGTTGATGGGCATGCCGACCAGCGCCAGCGCCATGATGGGTGTGCCGCCCATGGCGTACACGTCGCTGATGGCGTTGGTGGCGGCGATGCGACCGAAGTCGTACGGGTCGTCCACGATGGGCATGAAAAAGTCGGTGGTGGCGATCAGCGCCTGCTCGTCGTTGAGCTGGTACACGGCCGCGTCGTCCGCCGTCTCGATGCCGACCAGCAACTCCTTGGGGATCGGCATGGCCGCCGTGCCCTTCAAGATTTCGCTGAGCACGCCGGGCGCGATCTTGCAGCCGCAGCCGCCGCCGTGCGAGAGGCTGGTGAGGCGGGGCTGGGTGGCGGCGGTGGGGGTGGGTGCGTTCATGGGTGTCTCCAGATGGGAAAAAACGGGGGCGGCCGACTCAGTGCAGTTCGGCCAGCAGCGCCAGCAAGTGGGCCTGCTCGGTGCGCGGATCAAACAGAGGCGCGCGGGTCTCGCATTGTGCTTGCAGGGTCGCCAGCCTGCCAGCGGGATCGCCCAAGCCCGCACGGCACTCGCGCAAGGCCTGCGCCAGCGCGGGCGCGTCACCCGGCGCAAAGTAGCCGCCGTAATCCGCGCCGAGCATGCCCACGTTGCCGCCAATGCGGGAGGCCAGCACGGGCGTGCCGCAGAGCACCGCCTCCATCAGCACATGGGCACCGCCTTCCATGCGGCTGGTGTGCACCAGCACATGGGCGCGTTGCATGCGAGCGCGCGTGGCGGCGTGTGGCAGGCCGCCGAGCCAGCGGTAGTGCGGGCAAACCAGCGCGGTGGCTTGCGCGGCCTCGCCCAGCGCGGGATCGAGCGCGGCGCCGATGTGGTCGATGTGGATGCCCTCGTCGGGCGCCAGCAGTCGCGCGGCTTCAAACAAGGTCTGCGGCCACTTTTCGTCTCGCAAGTGGCCCACCATCACCGCGCGCAGGTGGGTGGTGGTCTTGACCAATGTCTGGCGACGCGTGCCCGACTGGAACACCACGCGGCATTTGTCGCGCAGCGCCTCGGGCAGCGCCAGCGGCCCCTGCTCCTGCAGCACGATGAGGCGGTGCGCGAGCGCCAGCGACCGCTGAGCCTGTGCGTCGGTGGCGATGTCGCGGTAGAGGTCGGTGCCGGTGAGGGCGAGCACCAGCGGGCGCTCGGGATGAATTTCCGCCCACACGGCCACCGAGGGCGCCGAGCGGCGCGCGTGCAGGGCGAGCAGCACGTCGGCCTCGTCACCCCGCACCCACTCGCGTGCCACCCTCACTCGATAATGCGCCGAGAGCAAACGCGCCCAGCGGCGGGCGGTTTGCCAGTTGCCGTTGTTGGCGTCGGCCAGGGCCGGCGTGACGATACACAGAGAAGGTTTTTTCATGGGTTTGGGCAGTTCGTCAATTGTGGGTGATGCGCCTTCGGGCCGGTGGTCCGCCGCCGACATGGCCCGCCATGCCGACAGGGCAACACTGGCCGCCGAGCTGGTGGACGCGCGCGAACGCACGCTCAAACAGCTCGCGGCCTACGAGGCGGCACTCGGCCCGGGCCTGCGCGTGCCCTGCACGCCAGAGCTCAACCTGCCGCTGTGGGAGCTGGGCCACATCGGCTGGTTTGCCGACTGGTGGGTTGCGCGCAACCCGCAGCTGGCGCTCGGCGTGCAGGCCGATCCCCACGCCCTTCGCGGCCAGGCGCGCCAGGCCGCGCGCGGCGTCAACGCCGATGCGCTCTACGACTCCAGCGCCGTCGCGCACGACCAGCGTTGGCGGCTTGATTTGCCCGATGCGCAGGCCACCCGCGCCGACCTCTCGGCCAGCCTGACCCAGACGCTGGCGCTGCTGTCTGAGGCGCCCGAAGACGACGCCGGCCTCTACTTTTTCCGCCTCGCCCTCTTCCACGAAGACATGCACGCCGAAGCGGGCGTCTACATGGCGCAGGCACTGGGCATCGCCGCAGACCATCCCTCGCTCCCCGTTCAGATCGAGCCTGCTTTGCAGCCCGTTCGGACTGAGCCTGTCGAAGTCCCCGCCCACACGGCGGTGGCCCACGTGCCGGCCGTGCGCTGGACGCTGGGCTGGGCCGGCCCCGGCTTCGCGTTCGACAACGAACTCGGCGCGCACGCCGTGGACGTGGTCGCCTTCGAGATCGACACCCACCCCGTCACCTGGGCGCGCTATCTGCCCCTGGTGGACTCAGGCCTGGCCCCCGTGCCGCGCTATGTGCGGCGCACGCCAGGTGGCTGGGAAGCACAGCGCTTCGGTGCGTGGCAGGCGCTGGACCTGCAAGCCCCGGCCTGCCACCTCAGCGCCACCGAGGCACAGGCCTGGTGCCGCTGGGCTGGGCGGCGCCTGCCGACCGAAGCCGAATGGGAGGTGGCGGCGCACACCGCGCCGGGCTTCACCTGGGGCGCCGTGTGGGAATGGACCGCCAGCCCCTTTGCGCCCTTCCCCGGCTTCAAGCCGCACCCTTACCTGGACTATTCACAACCCTGGTTCGACGGCCGCCCGGTGCTCAAGGGCGCGAGCAGCGCCACCCACCCGCGCATGCGCCACCCCCGCTACCGCAACTACTTCCCGGCCGCGCGCACCGACATCTTTGCCGGCTTTCGCAGCGTGCGGGCCTGAGCGCCTGACCGGGCCTCAACGGCCCTTGCGGTAGCCGTCGGGCGTGGTACCGGTGAGTCGGCGAAACATGCCGATGAAGGCCGAGGTCGACGCGTAGCCCAGGTCTTGTGCGATGTGCTCCACCTTCTCGCCGGCCTCCAGCAAGGCCATGGCCTTCACCGTGCGCAAGCGCTGGCGCCATTCGGCCAGCGTCATGCCCAGCTGGCTCTGGCAGCGGCGCATGAGCGTGCGCTCGGTGGTGTGCACCCAGTCCGCCCAATCGGCCACCGAACGCGGATCACCGGGCGATGCCTCCAGCGCCTGCAACACGGGGGCCAGCAGCGGATCGCTGGACATGGGCAGATAACTGCCGGTCACCGGCGCGGCCTCCAGCTGGTCCAGCACCACCTGCAGCAGCCGGTCGTGCGGCGCGCCCTGGGCCTGTGTGGGCGGGGTCTGGCGCAGGTGCTCCAGCAGGCCGTGCAGCAAGGGGCTCACGGTGAGCGCGCACACCTGCGCCGGCATGCGCACAGCCCGCTCGGGCACCACATAGACCGAGCAGAACGACGCCTCCTGCCGGTTCATGCCGGTGTGGTCCACCTCGGGCGGCAGCCACAGGCCGTATTGCGGCGGGATCAGGTAATGCTCCGCGGCGAGCTGCACCTCCATCACGCCACTGAAGGCATAGACGAACTCGCCCCAGTGGTGGCGGTGGTGCGGGAAGAAGGCGTCCGCCGGCATCTGCGCCGCTCGAAAAACCACTTCGGCCGGCAGCGTGTCGGTGAAGGGTGTGGTCTGCGGGTGTCGGGTACGGGGGCGTGCGTGGGAGCGGGGCATTCTGGCAGCGCGGAGAAGTTTGACGGTCCTGGGAAGGGGTTTGTCTGATTCTCGCTATCTGCCTCAGATCAGTCAAAAGGACAATGGCCTCCCCAACCCTCAACGATCGAACTGTGTGGACACCCGACAAGCCCTCGACACCCGCGCCATCGGCCTCATGGTCGTGCTCTGCCTTACCTGGAGCCTGCAGCAGATCGCGCTGAAGGCCACCGCAGAAGACTTCTCGCCCATCCTGCAGATTGCGGTGCGCTCAGGCATAGCCGCCGCCCTGGTGGGCCTGCTCATGTGGCGCCGGGGCGAGGCCTCGCTGCTGGCCGACGGCGCCTGGAAACCCGGTGCGGTGGCGGGTGCCTTGTTTGGCCTCGAATTTTTGCTGGTCGGCGAAGGCCTGGGCCACACCTCGGCAGCGCACATAGTGGTGTTTCTCTACACCGCGCCGATCTTCGCGGCGCTGGGTCTGCAGTGGAAACTGCCATCGGAGCGGCTGGCGCCCCTGCAGTGGCTGGGCATCTTCATGGCGTTTTCCGGCATCGCCATTGCCTTTCTGCTGCGCGACACCCAGGGCAACGAAGACTGGTCGCGCATGCTCTGGGGCGACCTGCTGGGTCTGCTGGGTGGCGCGGCCTGGGGCGCCACCACGGTGGTCATCCGCACCACGCGCTTGAGCAGCCTGCCAGCCACGCAGACGCTGCTCTACCAACTGCTCGGCGCCTTTGTGCTGCTGCTGCCGGCGGCCTTGCTGATGGGGCACACCACCTTCAACCCCACGCCGCTGATCTGGGCGAGTCTGGCGTTCCAGTCGGTGGTGGTGGCCTTCGTCAGCTTCCTGGTCTGGTTCTGGCTCATGGGCCGTTACCTCGCGTCCCGGCTGGGCGTGCTGACCTTCCTCACGCCTTTGTTTGGCGTGGTGCTGGGGGCCTGGCTGTTGAACGAACCCATCGAGTCCGGCTTTCTCACTGGCGCCCTGCTGGTGCTGGCGGGTGTGGTGCTGGTGAGTGGCCACGCCTGGTTGGGCCAGCTGTGGCGGCGCTGGGGGTCGGGTTTGTCCGCTCCTTGACATTCCCTCCAATGGCGTCCGAAATGGGGCCATGCAACCAGCACAGTCCAGCGGCGACGCAGAAGAACAACTCCACAAGAACCAGCTGTTGCTGAAGATGGCGGGGCGCGCCGCGCGCCTGGGCGGCTGGAGTTTTGACGTCGGGTTGCAGCAGCTCACCTGGTCCGACGAAACCTGTGGGATCCACGACCTCCCCCCGGGGCACCAGCCGACGCTGGCCGAAGGGATCGCCTTCTACGCGCCCGAATACCGGGACATGATCACGGCCACCGTGGACCAATGCCTCACCCAGGGCACGGCGTTCGATTTCGAAGCCGAACTGATCACGGCTCGACAACGCCGGATCTGGGTGCGCGTCATTGGCGAGGCCGTGAGAGACACCGGCAACGCCGTCACGGGGTTTCAGGGTGCGCTGCAGGACATCACGACCCAGCGCACCCACGAGATCGAACGCCACGCGCTGGCCACCCAGCTCAGCGCCACGCTGCAGAACATGTCCGATGCCTTCTTCACGCTGGACAGAAACTGGCACATCACCTTTGTGAACGAAGAGATGACGCGCAGGGTGAAGAAGTCGCGCAAAGAGATGCTCAACAAGGTGATGTGGGATGTCTTTCCCGGCACCGAGAACAGCCGCTTCCACGCGTGCTACCAGCGCGCGCTGGACACCGGCACGGTGGCCACCGAAGTCGACTATTACGCGCCGCTGGGCAGATGGTTCGAGCTGCGCGCGCACCCGATGGACGACGGCGTGGCGATCTACTTTCAGGACGTGACGCAAAAGCGCCAGGACGAGGAACAACTGCGCCTGTTGCAGACCTGCGTGCAACGCATGAACGACATCATCGTGGTCACCGATGCCGCACCCGTGGACGGCCAGTGGCCGAGGGTGATTTATGTGAACAAGGCCTTCGAGCGGCACACCGGCTACCAGCCGCACGAGATCATCGGCAAGACGCCGCGCCTGCTGCAAGGCCCACGCACGCAGCGCGCGGTGCTGGACCGTATCCGCGCCAGCCTGGAGCGCTGGGAGCCGGTGCGCGAAGAGATCCTCAACTACAAAAAGAACGGCGAGGAGATCTGGCTGGAGCTGGACATCGTGCCCATTGCCGATGCCGCGGGCCAGTACACCCACTGGATCTCGATCGAACGCGACATCACCGAGCGCAAGCGCGCCACGGAGGCGCTGCGCCAGAAGGAGAATCTGCTCAAGGTGGGTGGCCGGGTGGGCAAGATCGGCGGCTGGACCGCCTTGCCCGCGATCAACGCCGTGGCGTGGTCCGACGAGATCTACGCCCTGCTGGACTGGCCCCGCGCATCGCCCCCCACGCTGGGCGAATTCCTGTCGATCTTTTCTTCCGATTCGCGCGCGTCGTTCAAGGCGGCGCTGGACGCGTGTGCAGCCAGCGGCACAGGCTTCGACCGCGAGTTCCAGATCACCACCTGCGCGGGTGAACTGAAATGGGTGCGCGCGGTGGCCGAGCCCGCGCTGAACGAAACAGGCCAGGTGAGCGGCGTGCACGGCGCGCTGCAAGACACCACGGTGATGAAGCAGGTGGAAGAGCGCCTGCGGGAACAGGCCGCCCTGCTCGACAAGGCGCAAGACGCCATCTGGGTGCTCAACCTGGACGGCACCGTGGCCTTCTGGAACCGCAGCGCCGAACGCATTTACGGCTGGACCGCGGACGAGGTGCGCCACCGCGGCGCGCGCGACCTGCTGTTCAACAACCCCAAGGTGTTCGACCGTTGCCAGCAGACGGTGATGGAACAAGGCGAGTGGGTGGGCGAGATCGAGCACAAGACGCAGGACGACAAACACATCCTGCTGGTGTCGCGCTGGACGCTGGTGCGGGACGAAGCCGGCCAGCCCCGCTCCATCCTGGCCATCAACACCGACATCACGCACCAGAAACTGCTGGAGCAGCAGTTTCTGCGCGCGCAGCGCATGGAGAGCATCGGCACGCTGGCCGGCGGCATTGCGCACGACCTCAACAACGTGCTCGCGCCGATCATGATGTCGATTGAGCTGCTCAAGGGCTCACTGCCCGACCCGGACGACCAGGCGGTGCTCAAGACCATCGAGGTGAGCGCGCGGCGCGGTGCCGACATGATCAAACAGGTGCTGTCGTTCGCCCGTGGGGTCGAGGGAAAACGGCACGAGGTGCGCATCACCGACGTGCTGCACGACCTCGACCAGATCCTGAGCGAGACCATCCCCAAGAACATCTCCATCGTCTCCAGCGTGGCGCCCGACCTGTGGCAGGTGCAGGCCGACCCCACACAACTGCAGCAGGTGCTGATGAACCTGTGTGTGAACGCGCGCGACGCGATGCCGGGCGGCGGGCGCATCACCATCTCGGCCGAGAACCTGGCGGTGGACGCGCACTACGCGGCCATGAACATCGAAGCCCGCGTGGGCGCCTACGTGAAGATCGAGGTGGAGGACAACGGCGCCGGCATCCCGCCCGACATCCAGGACCGCGTGTTCGACCCGTTCTTCACCACCAAACGCGTGGGCGAAGGCACCGGCCTGGGGCTGGCCACCACCCTGGCCATCGTCAAAAGCCACGGCGGCTTCGTGCGCCTGTACAGCGAGGTCGACAAGGGCACGCGCTTTCGCATCTACCTGCCCGCCGACCCCACCGCCGAGGGCACGCGCGACCTCGACCCGAGAACCACCGTGCCGCGCGGCAACAGCGAACTGATCATGGTGGTGGACGACGAGGCCGCCATCCGGCAAGTGACCCGCCAGACGCTGGAGGCCTATGGCTACCGCGTGGTGGTGGCCGCCAACGGCGCCGAGGCCGTGGCCTTGTACGCGCAGAACGTGCAGGGCATTGCGCTGGTGCTGACCGACATGATGATGCCGGTGATGGACGGCCCGGCCACCGTTCAGGCGCTGCGCCAGATCAACCCGCTGGTCAAGCTCATCGGTGCGAGTGGCATCTCGCAGAACGGCCAGGTCGCCCGGGCCGCGGGGGCGGGCCTGGACCACTTTCTGCCCAAGCCCTACACCGCCGACATCATGCTCCGGCTGATCGACACGGTGCTGAAAAGTTAGGCCCGTTCAGGCCGGTGCCCAGAACACGCTGAACCAACCCTGGGGGTCGCTCCAGTGGCGCGCCGGGCCGAAGCCGGCGTCTTGCAACACCGCTTCAAAGTCCTCGGGCTGCCACTTGTACGAGTTCTCGGTGTGCAGGCGTTCACCCGCGGCAAACACCCGCTGGCCACCGGGCCAGCGCACGGTCTGCTCCGCCGTGGCTTGCAGGTGCATCTCGATGCGCGAGGCCTGCTCGTTGAACAGCCCCACGTGGCGCCAGGCTGCGGGCGCGAAGTCGGCTCCCAGCACGCGGTTCACGTTGAGCAGCAGGTTGCGGTTGAAGGCGGCCGTGACGCCCAGCGCATCGTCGTAAGCAGGCTCCAGCACGGCCCGGGGTTTGACGCGGTCCACGCCGATCAACAAACCACCGCCCGCACCGCCCGAGCGGCACACCGCGTGCGCCTGCCGGAGCAAGGCCAGTGCCTCGGCGGGATTGAAGTTGCCGATGCTGGAGCCGGGGTAGAACACCACGCGCGGCGCCTGCGCGGCCGGGCCGTCGGCCAGCCAGTCGGCCACCTCGGCACCGAGTGCGAAGCGGCTGGAGAAATCCATGCCCAGACCAAGCATGGCCAGCGCCGGGTGTTGCTGTTGCAGTTGCTGCAAGGTGTCGCGCAAATAGTCCACCGAAATGTCGATCGCCACATAGGCGGCGGGCCGCAGCACCGGGAACAGGCGCGCGGCCTTGGCGCAGCTGCCCGCGCCCAGGTCGAGCAGGATGGAGCCGCCAGGCACCACGCGGGCCATGTCGGCACCGTGCTGCTGGAAGATCGATGCTTCGGTGCGCGTGGGGTAGTACTCGGGCAGCTCGGTGATCGCGTCGAACAGGCGCGAGCCCAGCGCGTCGTACAAAAACTTCGGCGCAATGTGCGCCGGCGTTGCCAGCAGGCCGGCCACGAGTTCGGCGCGCAGCGCGGCCCGGTCCTCGTGGTGCAGCTGGATGAAGGGCGGAGCGGGGGTCTGGGTGGGCATGGGCGCTTTCGGGAAGGGTCTTTATAGCGGAGGCGTCTTTCAATGTCGGTGTGGTACCCCGCTTTCTTACAGGGGCTTGCAAAGCTGACAAGCACTGCCCCAGCGCCCTGCCGGGTTGAAGCATGTCGGGTCTAATACGCCCTCCCCAATCCCTCTTGACCGGATTCACCATGTTCACAACCACCCCCCGCACCCTGCGCGCACTCTTCACCTGCGCCGTGCTCAGCCTCACCGCCGCCGCTCACGCACAAACCGTGTTCCGCGTCACTACCATCCCCGAAGAAGCCGCCACCGAGCAGATCCGCAAGTTCACGCCGCTGGCCAGCTACCTGGAAAAAGAACTCGGCGTCAAAGTCGAATTCACCCCGGTGAGCGACTACCCCGCCGCCGTGGAAGCGCTGGTCAACAAGAAGGTCGATCTGGTGTGGTTCGGCGGTTTCACCTTCGTGCAGGCCAACATCCGATCGGGTGGCAAGGTCGTGCCGCTGGCCCAGCGCGAGGAAGACACCAAGTTCCAGTCGGTCTTCATCGCCAAGACCGATTCGGGCATCAAGAGCCTGGCCGACATGAAGGGCAAGCAAGTCTCGTTCGGCTCGCAGAGCAGCACCTCGGGCCACCTGATGCCGCGCAGCTTCCTGCTGGCCGCCAACATCGAACCTGAGAAAGACTTCCGCCGCATCGCCTACAGCGGCGCGCACGACGCCACCATCGCCTCGGTGGTCAGCGGCAAGGTCGACGCCGCCGCGCTCGACATCACCGTGTGGAAAAAATTCGTCGCCGAGAACAAGGTCGACACCAAAGCGGTCGACGTGTTCTTCACCACGCCGGGTTACTTCAACTACAACTGGTCGGTGCACGCCGACACCCCGGTGGCCATGCAGCAGAAGATCAAGGCCGCACTCATCGGCCTGTCGCCCGCCAACCCCGAGCACGCCGAGATCTTGAAGCTCAACCGCGCCACGCGTTACATCGAAACCAAGCCCGAGAACTACAAGGGCCTGGAAGCCGCTGCGCGCAGCGCCGGCCTGCTCTGATTCACCGGGCGGTCGGTTGAACATCACACTGCAAGGCGTTTCGGCACGCCACCCGGCGGCGCGCGTGGGCCACGCGCCTGCGCTGCGCTCGCTCGACCTGCAAATCGCCGCGGGCGAGCAGGTCGCCGTCATCGGGCCGTCGGGCGCGGGCAAAACCACGCTGCTGCAGGTGATGGCCTGCGCGCTGCCACCGGTGTCTGGAACGCTGCAGCTGGACGGACGCCACCCCTGGGCGCTGCCGCGCGCAGCCCTGCAGCGCCAGCGCGGCCAGCTCTTTCTGGCGCCGCAGGTGCCACCACTGCCGCCGCGCCAGCGTGTGGTCACCTCGGTGCTGGCCGCGCGCCTGCCGGCCATGGGTTTGCTGAGCAGCCTGCGCTCGCTCTTCTACCCCAACAACATCCCGGCCGCCTTTGACGCACTGGACCACTTTGACCTCGCCGACAAGCTCTTCGAGCGGGTGGACCGGCTCTCGGGCGGTGAACGCCAGCGCGTGGGCCTGGCGCGCGCGCTGCTTGCGCCGGCCAAGCTCTGGCTGATCGACGAGCCCTTGTCCGCACTCGACCCCACCCGTTCAAAACAGGCCGTGGCCGCGCTGCAAAACGGCGCCCGCGAACGCGGTGTGACGCTGGTGGCCACGCTGCACCAGGTGGATGTGGCGCTCGCGCATTTCCCGCGCATCGTCGGTTTGCGAGATGGCCAACTGGCCTTTGACCTGCCCGCCGCCGAGGTGACGCAGGCACGCCTGGCGCGCCTGTACGACCAGTTCGAACACGAGCTGCGCGGCGAGGTGCCGGTGGTGGTGGTCGAACCAACGGCCCAACCCCAGCCCGCGGTGATGCACTGCCGCTGAACATGAGCGCAGCGGCCCCCTCTTTGCGCAGCGCCCCGGCGCGCGACCCCGCGTGGACGGGCCGCGTGTTCTGGCTCGGTCTGGGTGCGGTGCTGTTGTGGCCGCTGATGGTGGCCACCGAGTTCCAGCCCTGGATCTTTCTGGAGCCCGACAACCTCAAGGTCAGCCGCCAGTTCATTGCCACGTTCTGGCCGCTGGTGGTCAACGCCGAGTTCATGGGCATGGTGGCGCGCGAGACCTGGCGCACCGTGGCCATGGCCACCGCCGGCGTCACGCTGGCGCTGGTGGTGGCGATTCCTCTGACGCTGCTGTCGGTGCGCCTGCTGTCGGTGTCCGCGCTCTCGGGGCGCATGGCGCGTGGCCCCTTCTGGCTGCGCCAACTGGTGCGCTGGTTGCTCATCGTGCTGCGCAGCATTCCCGAGCTGGTGTGGGCACTGGTGTTCGTGCGCGTGGTCGGCCTGGGCCCAACGGCCGGCGTGCTGGCGATCGCGCTCACCTACGGCGGCATGCTGGGCAAGGTGTACGGCGAGATCCTGGAGAGCGGTGAATCGCACGCCACCGAAACCCTGCTGCGCAACGGCAGCGGCCGCCTGCAGGCCTTCTTTTACGGCCTGCTGCCGACCAACGCAGCCGAACTCACCAGCTACACCGTGTACCGCTGGGAGTGCGCGATCCGCTCGTCGGTGGTGCTGGGGTTTGTGGGTGCCGGTGGTCTGGGCCAGCAACTCGATAACTCGATGAAGATGTTCAACGGCGGTGAAGTGGCCACCATGCTGCTGGTGTTTGTGCTGCTGGTGGCGCTGGCGGACCGGGTGAGTTCGTGGCTCAGGAGATCGTTGGGATGACAGTGGCTTCATGGGTGCGCGTGCCCCCACCCCAACCCTCCCCCAGCGGGGGAGGGAGCCGGTGCGCGGTCTTTGCTCCTCCCCCCGCTGGGAGCCGGTGCTCGGTTTTCGCCCCTTCCCCCTCTGGGGGAAGGCTGGGATGGGGGCACCGCGCACCATGACCCGCCCCACCGCCGCCAACCCACCCTACAAACTGCCCCCGCGCCTGTTCGACGCGCGCTGCAAGGCCTGCTGGTTTGTGGCCGGCCTCGTCGTGCTGGTGGTCGCCAGCTTTGCTTCGCTCGATTTGCAGTGGGCGCAGTTCCTCTCCATCGACGCAGCGCGCAGCATGGGCCGCTTCGTGGCGGAGTTCTTCCCGCCCGACCTCTCGCCCGTGTTCGTGAAAAAGGTCGCCATCGGCGCCTGGGAAACGCTGGCCATGTCGGCGCTGGGCACGGCGCTGGCGGCCACGGCCGGCCTGGCGCTCGCCCTGCCCGCGAGCCGCCTGCACTCGGCCGACGCAGCCTGGGCGCGCACGCCCACCCGCTGGGTGCTCAACGCCTTGCGCAGCATCCCCGAGCTGGTGTGGGCCGCGCTCCTGCTCATCTCGGCCGGCCTGGGCCCGTTCGCCGGCACGCTGGCGCTGGCCTTTCACACCACCGGCGTGCTGGGCCGCCTGTTCGCCGAAGCGATTGAAAACGCACCACCCGGCCCGGGCGACGCGCTGCGCACACAGGGCGTGGGCAACGGCCGCGTGTTCCTGTATGCCACGCTGCCCCAGGTTCTGCCGCAGCTCATGAGCTACACGCTCTACCGATGGGAAAACAACATCCGCGCCGCAGCCGTGCTCGGTGTGGTGGGCGCGGGCGGTCTGGGCCAGCTGCTGGCCTTCCACATGGGCCTGTTCCAGATGAACAAGACCGCCACCATCCTGGGCGCGATGCTGCTCATGGTGGCGGTGGTGGACGCGGCCAGCCATGGGGCCCGGCGTCTACTCACGCGGTGAGCGATCCGGCGCCGGGCCGCCCCAAGCCGGATCAGCCCCCTCGGGGGGCAGCGACCCGCGCAGCGGCGGAGCGTGGGGGCAACGATTTGGCCAACCGCAGCCCACTGAACTGCCAGCGCGCGTCGGTCGGGAAAAAGTTGCGGTAGCTCGCGCGCAGGTGCGAGGCCGGTGTGGCGCAGGAGCCGCCGCGCAGCACCGTCTGGTTGACCATGAACTTGCCGTTGTATTCGCCCACCGCGCCTTCTGTGGGCTGGTAGCCCGGGTAGGGGCTGTAGCTGCTGGAGGTCCATTCCCACACGTCGCCAAACATCTGCAGCAAGGCGTCGTTGGACGCGCGTGCAGGCATGGGGTGCAAGGCGCCTGCCTCTTGCAGGTTGCCCTGCACCGGCAGCGAGGCTGCGGCGGCTTCCCACTCGGCTTCGGTGGGCAGGCGGGCGCCACGCTGGTCGGCGTGGGTTGAGGCGGTCCAGCGGGCAAACGCGTCGGCTTCGAAGCAGCTCACATGCACCACCGGCGTGTGCGGGTCCAGCGGCATGTCGCCGTGCAGGGTGAACACGGTGGGCGGGGCGTTGGCCTCTTGCGGAAGCGTCCAGTAGAGCGGTGCACGAATGCCTTGCGTGCGCACCCAGTCCCAGCCGGCGGCGAGCCACCAGCGTGGGTCGGTGTAGCCGCCGTCGCGCACAAAGTCCAGCCATTCGCCGTGCGTCACCAGGCGGTTCATGAGCGCGTGCGGCTCCAGCCACTGGCGGTGGCGCGGCGTTTCGTTGTCAAACGCAAAGCCCTCACCGCTGTGACCGATCTCGATCAATCCACCGTCGCGCTCGACCCAGCGCGCGGGCACGGGCGCCACCGACACCAGCGGCCAGGCGCGCTGGTAGGCCGGGCTCAGCGGGTTGATGGAGAGCAGGTGTTTGATGTCGGTGAGCAGCAGCTCCTGGTGCTGCTGTTCGTGGTGCAGGCCCATCTCGATCAGGCACAGCGCATCAAGGCTGTCGGTGTGCGCGATCAGTTGTGCGATGCGCTCGTCCACCTGCTCGCGCCAGCGCCACACCTCGGCCAGATCGGGCCGCGTGACCAGCCCGCGCTGGTGCCGCGCAAACTGCTCGCCCACGCCGTTGTAGTAGCTGTTGTAGAGCACGCGGAAGGCGGGGTTGAAGGGCTTGAAGCCGGGCTCGAAGGGCTCGAGCACGAAGGTCTCGAAGAACCACGTCACGTGGGCCAGGTGCCATTTGGTCGGGCTGGCGTCGGCCATGGACTGGGCCTGACAGTCCTCAGGCGAGAGCGGTGCGGCGAGCGCCTGCGTCTGCCCACGCACCGCCTGGTAGCGCTGTGCCAGGTGCGCGCGGTTCACATCCAGACACGTGCCTGGGGCGGGCTGGGGGGAGTCGTGTCGCATGGGGCCTTTCAGCGCCCGGGCAGCAGGCGCAAGAGTTGACCGTTGCGGTCGTCGGTCAGCAGGTAAATGAAGCCGTCAGGGCCTTCGCGCACATCGCGCACGCGCTGGTTGAGGTTGGGCAGCAGCTTTTCTTCGCGCACCACACGGTCGCCTTCAATGACCAGACGCGAAAGGTAGCGGAACTTGAGCGATCCGGCCAGCAGACTGCCTTGCCAGGCTTTGCCGTAGCGCTCGCTGCGGATGAAGGCCAGGCCCGACGGCGCGATGGACGGTGTCCACTGGTGCAGCGGTTGTTCCAGCCCCGGCTTGCTGGTGATGCCTTCGCCGATGGCGCCGCCGCCGTAGTTTTCACCAAAGGTGATCACGGGCCAGCCGTGGTTCTTGCCGGCCTCGGGGCGGTTGATTTCGTCGCCGCCCTGGGGGCCGTGCTCCGAAGTCCAGAGACGTCCGTCGGGTCCGAGCGTCGCGCCTTGCAGGTTGCGGTGACCAAAGCTCCAGATTTCGGGCAGGGCACCCAGGCGGCCCACAAAGGGGTTGTCGGGGTGGGCGCCGCCGGTGGCGCGCACACGAACCACTTTGCCGTGGTGGTTGTCCAGGGTCTGTGCATCGTTCATGCGCGAGTAGCGATCGCCCAGCGTCAGGAACAGGCTGCCGTCGCCAGCCTGCGCAATGCGGCAGCCGAAATGCAGGCGGCTGCTGACCTTGGGCGCCTGGCTGAAGATCACCTTCACCTCATTGAGCTGCGTCGAGTCGGCGGAGAGCCGTGCCGAGGCCATGGCAGTGGAGTTGCCGCCGCCGCTGGCAGCCGCCTCCGAATAGCAGAAATACAGGGTGCGGTTGCGGTGGAAATCGCGATCGGTGATCACATCGAGCAAACCACCCTGCCCGCCCGCCTCCACCGCAGGCAGGCCGGCCAGCGGCTGGCCGAGGCGACCGTCCGGCTCCACCACGCGCATGCGACCGGGTCGTTCGGTCACCAGCATGCGGCCCTCGCCGATGAAGGCCACACCCCAGGGGTTCTGAAGACCGCTGGCCACCACCTCGGTGGTCTGGGCTTGAGCCAGCGTTGACGTGAGACCACCCACGGCCAAGGCAATGGAAAGGGCGAACGAGCGTGTCATTGAAGGCATCTCCGGTGTGGTTTCAAAAGGTCGATCCGGTTGGTGCACCTGTGCGCACCAGGGTTCCCCCACCACCTCAACCGAAGGGCCGCACGCCGACGAGCCAGGCGTGGGCCCACACCACAAACAACACGTAGATGCCCAGTCCGCCCACCAGTGCGATGGCGTCGTTGGCCCTGCCGCCGGGCAACGCCGGCCCCGCGCGCAACTGGCCCGCAGCGGCGCGCCTTTTCACCGAGATGCGGTCCACCACCGCCCAGGCCAGGAAACCACCGAAGAGCAACACATCGGCCAGCGTGCCGTTGGCCAGCAAATGCGCCAGCGCCCACAGCTTCACCGCCAGCAGCATGGGGTGTCTGGCCGCGCGCTGGATGCGCCCGGGCAAGTAAGCCGCCAGCAACAACACGAACACCGGCAGCATCAACAAGGCCGCGAGGTGTTTGAAGCCGCTGGGCAAGGTGTAGAGCAACACCGGTGCCTCGCGCGCAGCCCCGTAGCCCACCACGATGAGGGCGAACCCGGCCAGCGACACCAGCGAGTACAGGCCCTTCCACGGCCCCTCACCCATCTGCCCGGCCAGGCGGTTGCGCCCGTCGGCAGAGACGATGGACACCGAATGGATGCCCAGAAACAACACCAGACCGAGGATCAACAAGACCATGAACAACTCCTGCGCACCCGGCCGCCCGCCACCGCACAGCCCGAGAACTGCGCAGACTCTAACGGGCTTTCACGCCGGAGCACATCGGCTGGCCTTCTGCGTGTCGGGTGTTGCGCGGGTCAGGCGATCCGCTCAGGGAACCACACCATTCCGGTTGCACTCGGGTGGCTCCCCAAAGCCGGCCGAGCGCACGGTCTGCTCTCGCGTCATTTCAATCTGGAACCACAGGCAGAAGTTGTTCTCGTAGCGGTAGTTCCACACCGTGCCCCGGTTGCGCCCGAGCCCCCAGACCTCGCCGGGGCGGCCCAGCGCCAGCAGCACTGCGTCCTGCGTCATGCCCGGGTTGATCTGGTTGAACCGGGACTCGGTGAGCACCTGCTCGAAGCGGGTGGCGCGTCCGTCGGCGTCCAGGTACACAAAATACGTGTGGCGGCCATACGGCCCCCGCGGATATTCGAGCCGGGTGCCACCCTCCACCTGGCGCTGCACATCGGGCGGTCCCATGCGGGCCACGATGGTCTCCCGGGTGGCGCCCACCACATCCCCGGGCGGCCCGTAACCGCTGCAAGCC
>NZ_JBLYYB010000073.1:0-3229 GCF_048549895.1 Hydrogenophaga sp. | reverse complement strand
TGTGGCGGTACAGATCGTCAGCGACCTTACCGAGAATCGGATCACGTTTGAGAGCCTCGCGACAGGAAAGCCAGGTGCCGTACAAATGGATGTAAGTGCCGATTTGGTCTGTGCTCACACAGCATCGCATAGACCGCCACAGCGCACACAGCGCGAGGTAGCGCGAAGAGCTCTCAGTCAGCGCAGCGGTCAGTTGGGTGAGTTCCATATGGCGTTTGTGGTCGCGAGGAGCGGCTGTAACGAAATCAATTGAGTCTCCAGTGCCCAATTGAAGAGCTTCAGAACTGCAATCTGAAATTACATCAGCCAATGAAGGCGGTTCAGGGTCGAGATAGCGCCAGAATGGCATATTGACAAAGGTCCAAAAAGCAGCAGATCTCCGCTCTATTGCTGCCAGTCTGTTTCTAGCTAATTTGCTGCCTCGCCTAAGTTGCCAACGGATTGTTGACTCTCCTCGTGACCATTTATCCCATAACCTAGACCGTGTGCCCCCCCAATTCGGCATCGAAATTTTGCCACCCGCCATTTCCTCCTCATAAAGCTTTTCCAATTGGTAGGCGGAAGTCAGGTTGGTTGCGTGCAATGCGGCCTGGTAAACCGCGATGGTGTGAATACGCTCAATGTTGCGCTTCGCATTTCGTGCTGAAACAGGGAGTGCGAAGTCAGTTGACCCCACTTCTGCGGTTTGAAGTTGATGGATAAGTTCAGGCGAGGACCCGTCGGTGGGCGGTTTAAAGCTCAGCGATGGGTGAAGAAGTTTCATGGGTCGGATTCTGGCAAAAAATAGACCCAACGCCAATCCTTGATTTGTGCGACGCTTCGTTTGACCAATGCCTTCGCTCGGATGTTCACGAGATGAAGAGGAGGGAGGGGCCGCAGTTGTGCGAGGGCGCAGACGGACACCAACCGATGCCAATCACGACCGAATGCATTCTCAACGGCCCTTGGCGCCATTAATAGACAGGAGCCTGCCATGTAACCCTGCACGATCGATCAGAGATCTGAGGAAGCAGAAAAGGAAAAACGCCCGAAGTGCGGAGGCACTCGGGCGCTTTCGTGAAGTGTCAGTGTCGAGTTGACCACCTCACGATATTCCCACGTCGGCAGCTTGTCAAGCCGCTACTGACGTTCCTTCCTGGGTGTCGAGTTCGCCACCCATTCACCTGGTCTCTCCGTTTCACGAGATGACTCAGGCACCGATGTGCTGACGCTCATGCGAAGCACTTTGGTGCGGCACCGCAAACAGGTCCCATGGAAGGATGAACGATGTATACCTCGTTTGAGCAGGGGCGCGACTACTTCGCTGACTTCTCCTCTCTAAACCCACAAAATACTTTGCCCGACTTCTCAGTTGGGGGTCTCAAAGGTCGCTTTTCCAACGGAAAGATGAAGCGCATCGGCCGGTATGACCCCTTCGCGAACGAAGCTGTGGTGATGAATTCAGAGCCCGCTTATCAGAACTGGCTGTTGAGGCGATTCGACACGGCTGTGCTCGACCTCGATGCCCGAAGGGAACCTTGGAGTGCTCTTCACAAAGGCAAGCATGTGGAGGTACGGCCCCATTTGTTCATCCGGTGGAAAAACCAGGCTCCGACCTTGGAGGTGGTGGCCACGACCAATAAGGGGCTGAGTGCACGTGCGCTGGAAGCGCTCGAGGTCGTCGCTAAAGCACACGGCGTCGAAGCAAGCGTGCGAACAGCGTGGGAGGTACAAGCCGACAACATCAAGCTCCTGCCACTGCTTGAGTGGTTGATTCAACGCGTGGGTCTGTACGCGCGGCATGAACGATTGCGGTTGATGGAAGAGCATGTAGCCAATCTGCTTCGAAATTCGAGGCCCTGGATCCGCGCCGATGTCGTTGGCGCTATGCGGTGCATGACCAAGCAAGGCGACATTGCTCTCGTGGATGCTGCACTTTTCAAGCTGCGTCATGCCGGAAAAATCAGGTTGGATATCTCTAGTGGCGCGTACGGCGATGCCAGCATCATCGAACCCATTTTTTAGGGGCTCACGCACGCAGCCCCTGCTGCCCGACGAACTTGCATCTTGGCCCACCGTAGATCCGACTGCAATCAAAGATCCCAAAGATCGAGCACGTTTCAACCACCTTGATCGTGCAGCAACCATTTACGCCAATGGTGGCGGGCTACGCGAGGCAGCCCAGGCAGCTCGTTTGGATGAGACATGGGTGTGCAAGCTCATCATCAAGGCCCGAGAAATTGCGCCCGACGGTCAGCTGTGGGGCTACCGTGCATTTGTCCGCGGTGCTGCTCGAAAAAAGTATCTGAGAGATGCAGCGCTTGACAATGATGCCGTCACAGAAGGCTCAGGCTTGAGTGGAGCTTTTGGAAAACTGCTCCGTACCCGCCCAGCAATCTACCGCGGCCTCGTTGACTTTCTGAACGATCGCAGGCGCAAGGCAATCGTGTTCAACAAAGCCAGCTGGCAACGCTTGCATCTGCATTTTGTGGGACTTTGCAGGCAAGCGGGTGTCGCAGAACATGAGTACCCGCTTGGTACCACAACCCAGGCTCGAAGTGCATTGCGTGAGTGGGTAAGGACCGTCTACATACCCTCAAATTTGCAAGTCTGGCTAGAAAAAAGCCACAGTCCGGAGGCGGCCCGTGCGTCGCAATACTCAAACGGAGAGGCCCCGCAATCACCTCCGTTGACTCCCTACTGCGTGTGGGAACTTGACGAGTATTCGATAGACGCCATAGCCCAGTATCACTTGCTTGACGAGCAAGGCAACTGGGTGGAGATCGTCTTGGACCGCTTTCAGCTCATCTTGTGCATCGCACCTGATAGCGGGGCGACGCTGGCTTGGACTCTCGTGCTGGGCAGGCAAACCGATGTCGCCTCATTGATGGAAGTCCTTTGGAGGGCTCTCGAAGGTCAACCTGCCCCTAAGTTTCTCATTCCTGATTTGAACGACGTGGAAGGGGCTGGCTATCCCAGCGTAATCTTCAAGGAGCTCCAATGGGCGGTAGCAAGTGGATTACGTCTGGACAATGCCTTGGCGCACCTCGCGAAAGCTCTTCAGGACGAAGTCCAAGGTCGGTGGGGCGCAAGAGTCACCAACGGCACCGCAGCTACTCCAAAAGAGCGAGCTTCTGTTGAAAGCCATATTGGACTGCGTATTTCGGCGAATGTGACCGGTCATTTCGGCGCATCGTGACCGGTGGGCTGAGCGATGTTCTCAGCGCCGTTTCGGTAACGTGACCGCCCG
>NZ_JBLYYB010000072.1:0-6448 GCF_048549895.1 Hydrogenophaga sp. | reverse complement strand
CTCCAGGCAGCGCCGCTGGGTTTCGGCGTCCATGCCGATGCCGCTGTCGCGCACCTCCAGCACCACCTGCGCGGTGCCATCGGCCTGCGTCTCCTGGCAGGTCAGCAGGCTGAGCGTGCCGCCTTCGGGCATGGCGTCCACCGCGTTGAGCACCAGGTTGGTCAGCGCGTCGCGGATTTCGCCTTCCATCACGAAGACCGGCGTCAGGGGGGCGCCCAGGTCGAGCACCACGTCGATCGAGATGCCGGCTTGCTGCGGCATGTCGCGCCAGCGCGCGCGGGTGAGATCGAGGGCCTGGCGCACCAGCGGGTTGAGGTCGACCGCACGGCGCTGCACGCCGGTGTCGCTGGGCCGGTAGAACTCGCGCATGCGCGCCACGGTCTCGGCCACGTCGTCCACGGCGATCTGCACCGTCTGCAACTGCGCACGTCCGCGCTCGCTGAGACCGCTCTCGTTGGCCAGCAGCGATTCGGTGTAGAGCGCCACCGGGGAGATGGCGTTGTTGATGTCGTGCGCGATGCCGCTGGCCATCTGCCCCAGCACGCGCAGGCGCTCCTGTTGCAACACCACCTGCTGCGCCTCGTTGAGCTCGTCGTAGGCCTGTTGCAGTGAACGGTGCAGGCGGGCCTGGCTGGCGGCCAGCGCCACGTGTTCGGCCAGCTGGCGCATGAATTCGCACTCCCCGCTGTCAAAGCCGTGCCCGTGCGCCCGCGCCGCCACCAGCACACCCAGCACCTCGCCCTGTGCCTGCAGCGGCGCAAACACCGCCGAGCCCACGCCCGCGCTGGCCAGCCGCTGCAGCCAGGCCACCGGCGCGTCGGCCAGCACCGGCTCGTGCAGCAGCTCGCCCTGGGTGCAACGCGACAGGCCGCTGTCTGCGGCGGGCAGGGCGTCGCCCTCCTGCAGCCCGAGCTGCACCGCCAGCGCGGTGCCCTGCATCCCCAGGTGGGCCACCTTGAAGGAGCGGGTTGCCTGGTCGAACAGCAAGGCGGCGGAGAACACGGTGGCGAAGCGCGACTCGATGTTGTCGCAGACCACGCGGAAGATGCGGTCGAGATCCAGGCGTTCGTCGGTGGCGCGAACGATGTGGTTGAGCAACTCGGTGCGCGAGAGCTGCAGTTGCAGCCGGGCTTCGGCCTGGACGCGCTCGGTCACGTCCTGCACCGTGCCGCTGACCGAGACCACCGCACCGCTGGCGTCGCGCCGCGGCTCGTCGATGTTTTCTTCGAACCATCGCAGGCTGCCGTCGGGCAGGAAGCAGCGGTAGGTCCAGCTTCGCGAGGTGCCGTCGCGCAGGCATTCGTTCATCGTCTGCAGGTACTCGGCGCGGTCGTCCGGGTGCACCCGATCCAGCGTTTTTTCAATGCTCGGCGCACCGGCGGCGGGGTCCAGACCGGTGAGGGCGTACAGGTTGGCCGACCACACCGCCGAGCGGTCCTGCGCCCGGCGCTCCCAGCTGCCCATGCGGGCCAGCAACTGCGAGCGCGCCAGGCTGGCCTGCGATGCCTGCACCGCCAGCAGCGCCTGTGCGCGCTGCGTCTCCATCGCCACCTGCTCGGTGATGTCCATCGCCACCACCAGCTCGGCCTCGCGCCCGTTGTAGTTGAGGTTCTGGGTGGTGATGTCCACCGCAATCGAGGTGCCGTTCTTGCGCAGATGCACCCGGGTGCCGACCCGCTCGCGGCCATCGGGCGAGCCCACGCGCACGCGGTCGCGCAGGCGTTGCTTTTCGCTCTCGGGGCGCAGGTCATCCAGCGTCAGCGCGAGAAACTGCTCGCGGCTGTAACCGTATTGCTCAACCGCGGCGTTGTTCACTTCGAGGAAGGCGCGGGTGTCGCGGTCCAGCACCCACATCGGGTGCGGGTTGCCCAGGAACAGCAGCTGAAAGCCGCCACGCAACCGGGCCTCTTTTTCCTCGGCCAGCTTGCGCTGCGTGATGTCGCGTTCGATCGCCACCCAGTGGGTGAACCAGCCGGTCTCATCGGCGATCGGCACGATGTCGAGCTCCAGCCAGAACTCGCTGCCGTCCTTGCGGTAGTTGATCACCTCTTCGCGCACCGGCTCCCACCGCTGGATGCTCTGGCGGATGCGGTCCAGCGCATCGCGCTGGGTTTTGGGGCCGTGCAGCATGCGCGGGGTTTGCCCCAGGGTCTCGGCCGCGCTGTAGCCGGTCAGGCGCTCGAACGCTTCGTTGACATACAGGATGCGCGGCCCCGGTTCGTCAAACGGCTCGGCCTCGGTGATCAGCACGATGTCGTTGACCCGGGACACACAGGTCTCCAGCAGCATCAGGCGTTCTTCGCGGACCTTGCGCTCGGCAACCCGCTCCAGCTGATCGAGTGCCGCCGCCAGGCTCTCGCCCATGGCCGAGAGCAGGCGGCTTTCTTCGTCGAGAAAGTACCCGGGTTCGTTGGCCATGAGCACCAGGGCCATGGGCACCTGCCGCTGCGGCGCGATCGGCACCACGGCCACCGCCTTGTAGCCCCGGCGCACCGCCGTCACGGCCCAGGCGCCCATGTTCAGATCGCTGGCGATGTCGTTGGACACCACCAGCTGGCGCGTGCGCAGTGCGGTGGGCACGGGCGAGGGGTAGGTGTCCACGTCCACCGCCGCGCTATTGAGCAGGTCGGTGTAGCCGTCGTCGGCACCCGCGCTCACCAGGGCCGTCATGGTGCGCCGCTGCACGTCCATGCTGGCCACCCAGGCCATGCGCAGCTCACCTTCGTCCACCGCGATCTGGCACACGCGCTGGAGCAGGGCATCCCGGGTGGTGGCCGAGACGATGGCCGCGTTGATCTGGCCCTGCACCATGTACAGGCGGCGCAGCCGGTGCTGCTCGGTGATGTCCTGCAGGGCACCCGCATAGACCAGCGGCGTGCCGGCCGCATCGCGCTCCACGAAGCCGAAGCCGTCCACCCAGCGCACCAGGCCATCGGTGCGCACGATGCGGTACTGCAGGCGCAGTGGTTTGCCGCCCTTGAACAGCATGTCGCGGTGGGCGTTCACTTTCTCCCTGTCCTCCGGGTGGATCATGGCCTGGTAGGTCTCCACCGCCACCGGCCCCATGGCGGGGTCCAGGCCCAGCAACTCGTAAATCGTGTCCGAGGCGCTGTACATCCGGGTGTTGAGGTCGAGCTGGTAGAAGCCCACGCGCGTGATCTGCTGCGCCTTGACCAGCTGGGCCTGGTTTTTCGAGAGTTCGGCCAGCATGCTTTCCAGCCCTGCGTCGATCTCGGCAAACTCGCGGCCCGCGGATGCAGGCATCGGCTGCGACGGTGGCTGGTTCAGCGTTGCAGCGCGCATGCGCCCCAGCAGGTGCGACACCGGCTGCGCAATGCGCCGCACCCCCAGGCGCCAGGCCAGCACCAGGCCGATGAGCGCGGCCAGCGACATCGCGGCGAGCTGCTGGCGCTTGCCGGGTGGCCGGGGCCAGGACATCGCTCTGCCGGCCACCGACGATGACCTGCAGGCCATCCCCGCCCACCCCCTTCAGCGGAACGACTTCGTACAGCCAGTGGTCGCCCTGCGCATCGCGCAGATCGAAGCTGCCGGTGGCGCCGGCCAGAACGGCGTCACGCAGGTCCTGGCGGATCGGCTGTCCGATGGCCTCCAGGCCCAGGTGGCTGGAGGCCAGCAGCGTGCCCTCGGCGTTGGTGAACACCACGTGCATCGCCCCGGGCAGGGGCAAAGACTGCAGGCGTTCTGCGGCGGGCACCAGGTCCACGGTGGTGAAGGCCACGCCCACCAGCACATTGCCATAGTCGTAGACCGGCATGCCGAAGCTGAGCTGGCGTTTGCCCGAGACGCGTCCCACCAGGTATTCGCCCAGGGAAAACTGCTGGGTGCGCACCGCGTTGCGGAAGTAGCTGCGGTCGGCCACGTTGATCTGCTTCGGGCCGGTCTGGGCCAGGCACTGGATGTCGCCCTGAAGGTTGGCCACACCGATGTTGCCGTAGCCCGGTGTGGCCGCTGCCACGTTGCGCAGGAATTCAAAGCAGAGATCGCGCAGGTCGTTGCGGCGCACCGAGGGGCCTGCGGCCACGGTGGCCAGGATCTGCCGCACGCCCTCGATGAGTTGCTCCTGGTTGGCCGCCGCCAGCATGCCCACCGCCTTGATTTCCTGGCGCCCGCGCTGCACCGCTTCGTGGGTGGTCTGGGTGTGGCTGACCATCAGCATGGCCAGGCCCGGCAGGACGGCGATGACCACCAGCAGGAGCAGCAGGCTGCGGATTCCCGTCTTTTGACGCAAAGCATCGCTCCTGTTGGTTGAAGCAGAAATAAATCACCGAAAGCTGCTGGCGCACATGCTCGCACAAACGCGGTAGGTGGTAGGGTATGTGTCACCATGCGACTGTGAAAAAACTCCTCATGTGACAAGGTCACGCCACCGATCGGCCAACGGGCGCCCCAACATGCCACATCGCAGTCCTGCCCTCCATCGACCCCGCGCCCGCCTGCTCGTGGTGGACGACGAAGCCCCCCAGCAACGCGCCCTGTGCGAGATCCTGGTTGATCAGGGTTACGACGTGGTGGGCTGCACCGATCCACTGGAGGCCCTGGGCCGGCTGGACACATCGGCCTTTGAACTCATGCTCACCGACCTGCAGATGCCGGGCATGGACGGCATCGAGCTCACCCGCCGCGCGCAGGCGGTGGCCCCCGACATGGTGGTCGTGCTCATGACGGCGCACGGCAGCATCGGCAGCGTGGTGGACGCCATGAAGAACGGCGCCATCGACTACGTGCAGAAACCCTTTCGCATCAGCGGCATCGTGCCGGCGGTGGAGCGCGCACTCGAAGTGCAGCGCCTGCGGGTCAACAACCGCCGGCTGGAGGCCGAGGTGTCGCAGCAGGTCAAGGAACTGGTGGCCGTGAACCAGGAGCTCGACGCCTTTGCCGCCCGGCTGGCGCACGACCTGCGCGGGCCGCTGGTGAACATGCGCAGCATCCTGGCGATGACCCTGCAGGACCTGGGCGAACAGCTCGATCCGCAGCAGGCCGAAATGATGCGCCGCGGCGTGCAGTCGGGCGACCTGGCGCTGCGCATGGTGCGCGACCTGCTGGACTTCGCCCGCCTGGGCAACCAGCCGCTCACCATGGCGCCGCTGCGGCTCGACGAGGTGTTGAAGGCGGCACTGGCCACGGTGCAACCGCAATGCGCGGACCGCGCGATCGACTGGAGCATCGGCCCGATGCCCGAGATCAACGGACACGCAGGCCTCTTGCAGCAGGCCTTTGTGAACCTGCTGGGCAATGCGGTCAAGTACACCTCGGCGCGCGAGCAGGCCCACATCAGCGTGGCCGCGCGGGCCTTGCCCGACGGTGGTCACCACATCGTGTTCGCCGACGACGGCGCAGGCTTCGACCCCAAGCAGGCCGATCAGCTCTTCAAGCCGTTTCGGCGCCTGCACGCAGCCGACGAGTTTGTGGGCGAAGGCATGGGCCTGGCCAATGTGCGGCGCATCGTCGAGCGCCACGGCGGCACGGTGGTGGCGCGCGGGCGGCTGGGCGAAGGCGCCAGCTTCACGATCGCGCTGCCCGCCAGCCAGGGGTGAGCGCGCTGAACGCCCGACAGACCGCCGACGCCCTGCCCTACCCGGCGCTGGCGCACGAGATCGAAGTCCTGCTGCGCGACCCTGGCGTGGTGGTGCCACCGCGCACCGTGCAGGCGCTGGCCGGCGGCGGCAGCTTCTTTGTGATGCCCGCAGCCGACGCGCGTGTGGCCATCACCAAACTCATCACCTTCATCCCCGACAACGCCACACGCGGCCTGAGCACGATCCAGGGCGACATCGTGGTGTTCGATGCGGTCACCGGCGAGCGCACCGCCCTGCTCGACGGCCCCACCGTGACCGCGCGGCGCACCGCAGCGGTGTCGCTGCTGGCCGCGCGGCGGCTGGCGCCGCGCACCGATGGACCCTTGCTGATCGTGGGCGCGGGCGTGCAGGGCCGCGCCCACCTCGAAGCGTTTCACCAAGGCCTGGGCGTGCAGGAGGTGTGGGTGGCTTCACGCAGCATCGCGAGCGCCGAAGCGCTGGTGCAGCACGCACACAGCCTGGGCCTGCGCGCGCAGCGCGTGGTGGATGCCGACGCCGCACTGGCCGACTGCCCGCTGGTGGTGAGCTGCACCTCGGCGCAAGGCATCGCGCTGCGCGCACATCCGCGCACCGACGCCTTCGTGGCAGCCGTGGGCGCGTTCACGCCGCGCATGGTGGAGTGGGCGCCCGGGGTCTGCCGCTGGATGGCCACGCAGGGCCAGCTGGTGGTGGACACGCGCGACGCCGACCACGAAGCGGGCGATCTGCTGCAAGCCGGGCTGGATGTGTCTGCCCTGCCCACACTGGCCGACGTGGTGCGCGACCCCGCCGCGCACCGGCGCAGCGGGCCGGTGTTCTTCAAGAGCTGAGGGAGGTCCGGGAGGGAAATGGCAGCGGCACGACTGGACGTG
>NZ_JBLYYB010000071.1:0-5132 GCF_048549895.1 Hydrogenophaga sp. | reverse complement strand
GCCAGCGTGTAGTCCCTCTGCGTGCGCTTGATGCCTGATTCCATTTGACTTGCCTTTTCTTTCACGAAAAAGTGTCAACCTCTGGCAGGACGGGTCAGCGTCTTGTGAAAAAGCGCGGGCCTCCGCGCTTTTTTCGTTTCAAGCCAGCTGGATTCCCAGCCAGATCAAGCCCATCAGCACCGGCTGGTGCAACAGGTAGTAGCTCAGGCTCCAGCGCCCCAGTTGCACCAGGACCCGGCGTCCACCCTGGGCGGGAGCGCTGCTGCCCAGCCACTGCGGGCGCTCGCTCATTGCCCAGCGTCCAGCCGCCACCCCCCACCACATGACGCCCAGCCAGGGCAACAGAGGCACGTAGTCCTCGGTCACGGGCTTGCGGCTGATGAGCCCCAGCCCGTTGAGCCAAGGCGTGTTGAGCACCTCCAGCGCAGGAACCGACAGGATCAAGGCTGGTGCCACGAATGTGAGGCCGATGGCCAGCGCGCCCAAGGGCCACAGCCACGCGCCCCACCCGGCGGTGAGCCGAACCACGATCAGCATGAGCGCGATGCCGTGCAGCACGCCGAAATGGATGAAGCTTTTGGGGAACACCAGCAGCGAACCAGCCGTGACCAGCAAGGCCGCGCCCGCCACCAGCCACCAGCGGCGCCAGAAGCGCGCCCAGGTCTGCCCCTGGTGCAAAGCCACCGCCTGCGACAGCCCGGCGGTGAACAGGAACAGGCTCACGATGGCTGTGCGTTGCCAGGTCCAGAAAGGATCGCGGTAGAAGTCCTCTCGGATCAGGCGGAAAAAGTTGAGGTCGAAGCAGAAGTGGTACGCCGTCATCCACAGCATGGCGGCGGCGCGCAGCAGATCGATGCGGTCAAGTCGCTGCGTCATGGACACGTTCATGAGGGTTTCACGCACAGGCCTGTCGGTGAATCTGCAGCAGGATCTGGCTGAGCTCTGCAGGCTCGCTGACCATGGGGTCGTGGCCGGTGGCCATTTCCACCACATTCCAGCCGGGTTCGCTGCGCACCCTCACGCGCGACGGCGCAATGGTGGCCAGCGCGGGCTGGGTGCAGTCGATGAAGGTGCGGGGCACGGCGTCCACCCTCGCGGCGTCAAACTGCAATGGCTGCTGGTACAGCCGGAAGGGCTGGGGCGTCTGGCGGCGGTTGACCCAGTCGCGGTCGGCGCCGCTCAGGCCAAACAGGCTGGCATCGGGCGGCGGAAAACTCAGACCCCCGCTGGATTGCGATGCCGCGATGCGGGCCTGTCGCGTGTCCTCCGAATGGGCGCTGCTCCAGCTGTCACCCGGGCGGGGCAAGGCAGCGTCGAGGTACACCAGGTGCACCAGCAGGCCTGCCTGTTCCCGCTGCAACCGGTCGGCCACGCCGGTGATCACCATGCCTGCGTAGCTGTGGCCCACCAGCACCACGCGCTGCAGTTCTTCGGTTTCGATCAGACCGATCACGTCCTCGATGTGGGTGTGCAGATCGATCGTGGGTGACAGCAAGTGGGCCCGTTCGCCCAAGCCGGTGAGCGTGACCGCGTGGCTCTGGACGCCCGCACCGCGCAGCAGCGGCAGCACACGGCGCCAGCACCAGGCCCCGTGCCACGCGCCATGCACGAGAACGATGGCGGTTTTTTCAAGCAGTGCGGCTGAAGTCAAGGACCTTCTCCAGTGATCGGGAAGCCCCGGATTCTGCCCTGAGCGTTGGCGGTCAGCGGTGCGCTACCAGTTCAAACACATCCTTCTCGATTTCCCGGTGCCCGGCGCTGAGCACGCGCCGCTGCATCTTCACGTAGCGCTTGACGTTGGGGGCGTACCAGACGAGGTACTGAATGCGCACCGGCTCGATCGGTGCCAGGGTGGAACCGCCGGTGGCGCTGCGGCTGCTCCAGACCTCGACCTTGAAGGCGTCGAAGCTGCCGCCGGGTACGTTCACGGTTTCGCGGCCCACCACCTTGGCCTCGGAGTACCACTGGCCCCAGGTGTCCATGTCGGGCGTGGCGAAGTTGCTCAGCGGTCCCAGCGAACTCAAGTCCCTGAATGCGCCGAGATAAGGGCTGTACTCCAGGCCGATCTGTTGCCAGGCCATGAAGCCGGGCCGGCTGCCCAAGAGCCTGCGTGTGTCGCCCACTGTGCGCTCCTGCGCATCGGCTTGCAAGGTGTCGGTCACCACGCCGTCGCGAACCGACTCCACGGCAATCACGATCTCGCGGCGCGGACTGGTCGGCCATTTGCCGCTGGTGCGGTAGGTCCAGCTCTCGCCAGCTCGGGGCAGCAGGCTGTCGGCTTTGGGCGCAACGGCGGGCACCGGTGCAGGCGCAGGCGTTGGGGCGATGGCCACCGGGTCCGGCGCGGGAACCACCACCGCCGGGCGTGGCCGGACCGACAGCGTCCTGGTGACCGAGCCATGCGCGTTGCGCGCTGTCAGTGTGAACGTCGTGGGCTCTGCCACCGCCACCGTCACGCAGTCCTTGACCGGCTTGGCCAATGCCCCGAGCTGCGGCGTGAGCGTGACGCTCTCAGCCAAGGCCACCGAGTAACACAGCTTCGCGCCAGCAGGGTCGCCCTGGCTCTGGAAGAGGCGGATGACTGGTGGCGAGGGCGTCGGCGGTGCGGGTGGAGCAACAGCGGCCACCGGGGGCGGTGTCGGGGATGGCACGGCGGCGGGCGCAGTCGCCGGGGCTGCGGCTTTGCCAGGGCCGGGGGGTGCCTCGGCCGTCAGGGTGGGCGTCGACGACGCTGCCGGCGCTGGCTCGGGCGATTCGCTCCTCCCCGCCCAGAGCGCCACCCCGAGAACGCCCGCCACCAGACCTGCGACCACCATCCATCTCCTCGAAGAACCCCCACCCGGCGCGGGTGACCCCAGCGCATCGGGCGCAACGCCGGCTTGTGAGTGCAAGGTCTGAGCCACCGGCACATCACCGGGCACGGTGATCCCGGTGTCTGACCGTTGCCCCAGCATGATGTTGAGCGCACGGATCAATTCGCGGGTCGATCCGTCCCACTGTTTGTGGCTGATTTCGATGGCCTGGCGCCGCGCCAGCGACTTGAGTTCGTCGGGCAGTTCCTCGGTGCGCGGCATCAGCGCGCCACCCACCAGCACCGGCACCACGCGGATCTCGCGCTCCAGCGCCACGCGGGTTTCAAGGCGCACGAAATCGTGGGGATCGTCGAGTCGTCTGCGCCCGGCGGCGTCGGTGGTGCTCAGCCACTCGTCCCCGATGACGACGATCAAGACCTTGCAGGACCCCACCGCCTGTTCGATGGCGGTGACGAAATCGGTGCCGAGTTCGATCCCCTCGACATCCATGAACACCTGATCGGTGCCGAAGTGGGCCGAGAGCCTGTCGTACAGCCGCCCGGCGTAGCCCGCCGAATCGTCCCTGCGGTAGCTGATGAAGATCCCGTCCATGTGGCGAAGACCCGAGGTTTCACCGCCAATCGGTGCGGTGTCCGGTGTCGGGCCGCTCAAGCTCCCGGGGCCGACCGGATCATTCTAGGACGCTGCCCCGGCGTGTGCCATCCCCACCCGGGGGATCGGCGTGTCAGGCGGTCTGGGGCTTTTTGCCGCGCAGGCGGCCGATGAACCCCACCACCAGCAGCACCAGTGCCCCGGCCACCACACCCACCAGCGCACCGGCCAGGTTGGTCACCACAGGCGCCACCCAGCCCAGGCCAGCGGCAAATTCTTCGATGCCGTGGCCCACCGCCGGCACGCCGTGCACCAGGATGCCGCCACCCACCAGGAACATGGCGGCGGTGCCCACCACCGACAAGGTCTTCATGAGCCAGGGCGCCGCAGCCAGAATGCCGCGCCCGATCGCCTGTTTCCAGGCGGCCACCTGCTGGTTGAGGTAGAGGCCGAGGTCGTCGAGCTTGACGATGCCGGCCACCAGGCCGTAGACGCCCACCGTCATGAGCGCCGAGATGCCCACCAGCACGGCCACGCGCTGGCCCATGCTGGCCGCGGCCACCGTGCCCAGGCTGATCACGATGATCTCGGCCGAGAGAATGAAATCGGTGCGCACGGCGCCCTTGATCTTCTCTTTCTCGAAGGCCACCAGGTCCACGTTTTTGTCGGCCACGGCCTCCAGCAGCTTGGCGTGCTCCGCCTCGTCCTCGGCCTTGTGGGCACCAAACGCGTGCACGAGTTTTTCGACGCCCTCGTAGCACAGGAACAAGCCGCCGAGCATCAGCAGTGGCGTGATGGCCCAGGGCGCGACCACGCTGATGAGCAGCGCCGCCGGTACCAGGATGGCCTTGTTGATCATCGAGCCCTTGGCCACCGCCCACACCACCGGCAGTTCACGGTCGGCCTTCACGCCGGTGACCTGCTGCGCGTTGAGCGCCAGGTCGTCGCCCAGCACACCGGCCGTCTTCTTCACAGCCAGCTTGGTCATCACGGCCACGTCATCGGCCGCTGCCACGCCTTGCCGTGCGGCCACTTTGGTCATCACCGCCACGTCATCGAGGATGGCGGCGATATCGTCGATGAGCAAAAGCAAACTGGATCCGGCCATGGGTTCTTTCGAGGGTTGAGGGGGTGACGATGCGAAGGCTTACGCGACCCACTTTCGCGCGTTGCGCCACAGCTGCATCCACGCACTGTGGGCCGCGGGGTCCTGGTCGGTCCAGCTCATCTGGATGTTGCGGAACACGCGTTCGGGGTGCGGCATCATGGCTGTGAAGCGGCCGTCCAGCGTGGTCACGGCCGTGAGGCCGCCCGGGCTGCCGTTGGGGTTGAACGGGTAGGCCTCGGTGGCAGCACCGGTGTTGTCGGTGAAGCGCATCGCGGCAATCGCCTTGGCTGCATCGCCACGGTGATGGAAGTTGGCGTAACCCTCGCCGTGCGCCACCGCGATCGGCAGGCGGGTGCCGGCCATGCCGGCGAAGAACAGGCTGGGCGATTCGAGCACTTCCACCATCGACAGGCGCGCTTCGAAGCGCTCGCTCTGGTTGGTGGTGAAGCGCGGCCAGGCCTCGGCGCCGGGAATGATGTCGGCCAGCTCGGCGAACATCTGGCAGCCGTTGCACACGCCCAGGCCGAAGGTATCAAGGCGGGCAAAGAATGCCTTGAACTGGTCGGACAGCGCCGGGTTGAAGGTGATGCTGCGCGCCCAGCCGATGCCCGCGCCCAGCG
>NZ_JBLYYB010000070.1:0-8885 GCF_048549895.1 Hydrogenophaga sp. | reverse complement strand
CGAGCACCACGCGAGACGTACCGGTGGCATTCAGATCGCTTGGGCGCAGCAAACCCTTGTGTGCGAGCAGATCCAGGATGCGCTGGGTGTGGGTGTTGTGTTGGGGTGACATGCTGGCGTAGTATGTTCCATTTATTCGTCGATTGCAAATATTCGACGAATAAATGGAACATCGGCGGTGCTCAGGTCTTGATCAGCACCTCGGTGATCAGCTGCCAATGCGCCTCACTCACCGGCGTGATCGACAACCGGCTCCCTCGTTGCAGCAGCGTCATCTCGGCCAACGCAGGGTTCGCGCGCAACTCGGGCAAACCGAGCAGCCGCGTCTTGCGCAGCGCCTTCACATCGAGCAGCAACCAGCGCGGCGCTTCGGGTTTGGACTTGGGGTCGAAGTAGGGCGACTGCGGGTCGAACTGCGTGGGGTCGGGGCGGGTGGTGGACGCGACCTGCGCGATGCCAACGATGCCGGGCTGTGGGCAACTCGAGTGGTAGAACAGCACGCCGTCGCCGATGCGCATGCCGTCGCGCATGAAGTTGCGCGCCTGGTAGTTGCGCACGCCGGTCCAGGGCACGGTGGCGCCGGGGGCGGCGAGTGCGTCGTCGATCGAGCACTCGTCGGGCTCGGATTTCATCAACCAATAGCTGACTGCAGGGGATGGGGTCATCGCGCTATTTTGCGGCGATGACCCGCAGGCGGGGCAAGGTCTTTAAAACGATTCCCACTCGTCCGACGCACCTGCCTTCTCGGCCACCTTGGCCATCGGCTGCGACGCCGGCTTCAACGGCGTGGCCTTCGGCGCCACCGACACGGGCTTGGCAACCGCCGGCTTTTTCACCGGCGCGCCGCTCACAACGGCGCTGCCTGTCTTGTGCAGATCGGTCGAACGAATCTGGGTGATCGTGCTGTGTGACGCGGCCTGCGCGTCCACGCGGAACACGCGCACCACCTCGGCCAGGCGGTCGGCCTGGTCGTTCATGCTCGATGCCGCCGCCGCACTTTCTTCCACGAGTGCTGCGTTCTGCTGGGTCAGCTGGTCCAGGTTGGCCACGGCCGCGTTGATCTGGTTCACGCCGTCGGCCTGTTCGCCCGAGGCGCTGGCGATCTCGCCGATCATGTCGCGCACGCGCACCACGTTGTCCACGATCTCGCCCATGGTCTTGCCGGCCTGGTTCACCAGTTCGGTGCCGGCGGTGACCTTGTCCACGCTGGTGCCGATCAGCACCTTGATTTCTTTGGCGGCCTGCGCGCTGCGCTGGGCCAGGTTGCGCACCTCGCCCGCCACCACCGCGAAGCCACGACCCTGTTCACCCGCGCGGGCGGCTTCCACGGCGGCGTTGAGCGCGAGGATGTTGGTCTGGAACGCGATGCCGTCGATGACGCCGATGATGTCGTTGATCTTGCGCGAGGACTGGTTGATCTCTTCCATGGTGGTGATCACCTGGTGCACCACCTCGCCGCCTTTTTGTGCGCTCTGGCCGGCCACATCGGCCAACTGGTTGGCCACGCGCGCCGAGTCGGCCGACTGGCGGATCGCGCCCGACATCTGCTCCATGCTGGCGGCGGTTTGCTGCAGGTTGGAGGCGGTCTGTTCGGTGCGGGCCGAGAGGTCGTTGTTGCCGGTGGCGATCTCCTTGGCGGCCACGGTGATGTTGTCGGTGCCACGCTTCACGTCGGCCACCACCTTGACCAGGCGGTCGCGCATGCCCAGCAGCGCGGCCGTCATGGCGCCAAACTCGTCCTTGCGGTCGTTGCGGATCTGCGCGGTGAGGTCACCACCGGCGATCTGCTCGGCAAAACGCATGGCGTCGCGCAGCGGGTTGCGGATGTTGCGGATCAGGAAAAACGCGCCGGCCACGATGCCGGCGATCAGCGCGCCCACCTGCAGGGCCGCAATCACCAGGCTGTTGGAGCGCTGTTCGGTGAAGCCCGCCTGGGCTTCCTGCCGGATGTCGGACTGCATGCGGGCGAAGCCGCGCAAGGCGTCGAGGTAGGGCGGCACGGCCTGGTTGAAGCGGGTGGAAATTTCCTGCGCGGCACCAGCAGCGTCGCCGGCCTTCTTCATTTCGTTGGCCACGGCCAGCGAAGCCAGCACGCTCTTGCGCAGATCGGCGATCTTGGCCATCTGGGCTTTTTCTGCCTCGTTCATGTCCATGGCCTGCAGTTGCTTTTGCAGCTCGGAAATGGAAGCCACGCCCGCAGGGATGAGGTCTTTGTACATCGCGGCGATGGCCGGGTCGGCGCTCGCAATGGAGGCCTGCACCCGCGTGACGTTGGTCTCGGTCAAGCCGGCCCATTCGGTGGCAATGGTGGTTTTGTGGGCGAGGGCGGCGAGCACGCGCTCGGACTCGGCGTTGAGCGACGCCGAGCGTGCGCCAGCGGTGGCCACCACAACAAACAGGGCCACGATGATGGCGATGACACCGACCCACAGGCGGGCGCCGACAGACAGATTGCGAAAGAGGTTCATGGTGACTCCAACGGACGTGTTGAGCCGCGCGCTGCCTCGTGGGCGGCGCGCGGCGGAAAACTTTGCGATTTACTGAACGGAGGGGGTGTGGGCGACCAGGCCCATGTCGGCGCTGCCGATGAGGGCTTCGATGTCGGCCAGGATGAGCATGCGCTCGCCCACGCTGGCGATACCGGTGATGAAGCCGGTATCAAGCGTGGTGCTGATCTGCGGTGCGGCCTTGATGTGGTCGTGGCCCAGGCGGATCACGTCGCTCACCGAATCCACCACCAGACCCACCACACGGTCGTGCACGCTGAGCACGATCACCACGGTGAGTGCGTTGTAGTCGACCTTGGCGCAACCCAGCTTGATGCGCATGTCCACGATGGGCACGATCACACCACGCAGGTTGACCACGCCCTTGATGAACCCGGGCGCATTGGCGATGCGCGTGGGTTCTTCGTACGAGCGGATTTCCTGCACGCTCAGGATGTCGATGCCGTATTCCTCGGCGCCCAGGCGAAAACTCAGGAACTCACCAGCATTCGCCAGGGCTGGCGCTTTGCCACGCGTGGCCAGGCTGGGTGAATGGGCGGCGGCGGAGGGGGTGTTGAGGGCGTCCATGGGTCCGAAGATTGGGGTTGATACCTGCGTATCGACACCTGCCCTGGGTTCTTGAGCCGGCCTGGACAGCCGGTGACAGTCTTGTCCAAGGCGCGCTTACTAAGATCACCCCATGCCCACCCACACCCTCCAACGCATCTTCATGCTCGGTGCCACCGGCACCATCGGCCAGGCCACCGTGCGCGCCCTGGTGGCGCGGGGGCATGAGGTGGTGTGTTTTGTGCGGCCGCGCGCCGGGGTGGGTGGCCAGCTGCAGGCCAGCGACATGGCGCGGCTGCTGCCGGGTGCGGTGGTGCGCGTGGGCAATGTGCAGGACCCCGTGTCGTTGGTGCGCGATGGTTTTCAGGGCGAGCGCTTCGACGCACTGGTCTCGTGCCTGGCTTCGCGCACCGGAGCGCCCCGGGACGCCTGGGCCATCGACCACCAGGCGCATGTGAACGCGCTGGGCATCGCGCAACAGGCCGGTGTGTCGCAGGTGGTGCTGCTCTCGGCCATCTGCGTGCAGAAGCCCCTGCTGGCATTTCAACAAGCCAAGCTGGCGTTCGAGCAGGTGCTGATCGAGTCGGGTTTGACGTACTCCATCGTGCGGCCCACGGCGTTCTTCAAGTCGCTCTCGGGGCAGATCGAACGGGTGCGCCGGGGCAAGCCCTTTCTGGTGTTTGGCGACGGGCGTGCCACGGCCTGCAAGCCCATCAGCGACGACGACCTCGGCGCCTTCATCGCCGACTGCCTCACCGACGCCACCCGCCACAACCGCGTGCTGCCCATTGGCGGGCCGGGTGAAGCCATCACGCCGCGCCAGCAGGGCGAACACCTGTTTGCGCTGGTCGGTCGGCCGCCGCGCTTCAAGAGCGTGCCTGTGGGTTTGCTCGACACCGTCATCGCGGTGCTGGGCGCGGCGGGGCGTGTGGTGCCGGCGCTCGCAGACAAGGCCGAGCTCGCACGCATCGGGCGTTACTACGCCACCGAATCCATGCTGGTGCTCGACCCCGCCACCGGGCGCTATGACGCGGCGGCCACACCGTCCACCGGCAGCCAGACGCTGTTCGACTTTTATGCCGACGTGGTGCGTGGCGCGCCCGCGCCCGAGCGGGGTGATCACGCGGTGTTCTGAGCCGCACGCTCCACCCTCACCGACAATCCGCGCATGGCTCTCACGATCAACTCCGACGTCGTTCACACCGCCCCCGTGCCATCCGCCACCGTGATGGTGGTGCGCGACGCCCCGCAAGGCCTGGAGGTGCTGCTGGTGCGCCGGCATGGCAACTCGGGCGTGCTGGGCGGGGTGCATGTGTTTCCTGGCGGCAAGCTCGACGCCGCCGACCACCAGGTGGACCCGAGCTCACTCGACCGTTTGGCCCGCGACTGCGCGCTCAGCCTGAACGAACCGGGGCTGGACCCCGGCACCGCGCTGGGCCTGCACGTGGCCGCCTTGCGCGAGACGTTTGAAGAAAGCGGTCTGCTGCTGGGGCAGGTGCACCGCGCCGATCTGGCGCAGCGTGTGCGCGAACTCACCGCCGCCGGCACCGGTTTCGCTGCGGCGTTGCAGCAGCTTGGTTGTGTGGTGTCCACCGCCAGTGTGTGGCCGTGGTCGCGCTGGATCACGCCGCGCGTGCCCTCGGTGACCAACAAGCGTTTTGACACGCGGTTCTTCGTGGCGGCCGCACCGCTCGGGCAAGAGGCCGAGCATTGTGCGTTCGAGGCCACCGAAGCCGTGTGGCTGGCACCGCGCCGTGCGCTGGAGCGCTACTGGGCGGGCGAGATCGATCTGGCGCCGCCGCAGATCATGAGCCTGTGCCAGCTCGGCCACCTGCGCACCGCTGCCGATGTGATGACCGCCGCCCGCAGCCGCCCACCCGTGCTGATCGAGCCCGAGCCGTTCGATGTGGACGGCGTTCGCGTGATCTGCTACCCCGGTGACCCGGCCCACAGCGTGGCACAGCGCGTGTGGCCCGGCCCGACCCGGCTGGCCTACCGCAACCAGCGGTTTGAGGCCGAGGGCGGCCTGGCGGCCTTGCTGGGCTAGGGTCTGTTCATGTCGCGCCGAGCAGCATCCCGGTGGGTGGCCCTTGCGCTCGGCGCGCTGGTGCTGCTCGCCGGTCTGTCCGCCGCGCTGCTCACCGTCCACGCCGTGATCCTGGCCGGTCTGCCCTACAACGAGGAAGGCAACCACTTCGACGGCCTCGTGGTGTATCACGAGGGGAGCGCGTTTGTCTACGCCGCGTTGGCCGTGCTGTGCTGGCGGGGGCAGGCGCGTACCGCTGCCTCAAGCGACCACCTCAGGGGATCTGAAACCTGCAGGCTGGGGCCTGCTTCAACCCCGCCGCGGCATGCGCCAGGGCAGCATGGCCTGCACCACAGGCGAGACCAGCCGGGGCACGCGCAGGGTCTCGTGAAAACTGGAAACGCTCTCGCCCAGCAGTGAGCTTTGCAGCATGGCGCGCTGATAGAACGGCGTGTCTTCGAGCTGCTGCGTCACGAGCACGCGCGAGTCGCTGCGCATGCGCCGCTCGATGCGCCAGGCGGTGCGCGGCAGCGTTTGCAAAGGCGGCGCTTCGAACGGCTGCACGCTGCCATGGCGCCCGAAGCGCAATGCGAGAAGCTTGCCCTGGGCCTTGCCCGGTTCCACGTCGTACAACACGGCGGTGCTGCCGTCTTTCATGGCGCTGCGCGACCAGTCCCATTCGGTGAACGCGCGCTCCAGCGGCTCGTCGCCCTCGTTGCTGTCCAGGTAGGCGTGGCCGCCCCAGCGCTGCTGGGGGTGCTGCAGCTTCACCTCCACGCGGGCGTGGGGCGCGATCGGCCCCCAGCGGTGGTGGCCATGGGCATCGAGCGCGGTGCCGAACTTGAACAGCTGGTGCGTGCGCAACTTGACCGTGCCACGGATGCGCCTGGGGATCGGCACGCCCACCTCGTCGATGTGGATGGTGAGCGCATCGCCATGCCATTCGAGCTGGCTCGGCCCGATTTTGAAATGCGTGGCGTCACGGCGGTTGTGCGCGGCGCCGCGCTCGGTCATGGACCAGCGGCGCGCGCCCGCGCTGTAGAGCGCCACGTTGAGCGCGCAGAAGTTGTCGGGGTCGGTGGTGCCGCGTCTGCGCGCCCAGGCGTAGTACGGCGAAAACACGCTGCCCACGAACGCAATGATGGAGAGGCCGAACTGGCCGTCGTCGCTCAGGGCGTCGACGTACCACCAGAGGTAGCCACCCGAGGGGACCACCTGGTCAAAGCGGGGCTCGCCATCACGGCCGCGGCCGCCAGCTGGCCCGAAAGCGCCGCCATCGGGACCCCCGGGCCCGGGTGGACGCTCCCCCCCGCCAGGAAAAGGCCCGTGACCGGTGTGCTGGCGCTGGAGCGGGCGAAGGCCGAGGTCCAGCCGTGGGTCGCCTGCCCATAAAGGGCGCCCCCCGTGGCCGGGAAAAGCCGGTGAAAGTCCACCGGGGTGGTGCGTATCGACGGGGGCTCGGCGCTCTCGATCCGAAGTCCACAGCGGCGCAGCAGGGCAAAGCTGGAGTTCTCGCATGTTTCGATCGCCTCGCTTGTGATGGTTTGAAGATCGCCCGCGGCCGGCGCGTTCACCAGGCAGAGCAAGCGCTCGCGGCCGGTGGGCGCGGCCAGGTCGGTGCCGCGGTCCTGTGCGCATACATACACCGTGGGTTGTTTGGGCAGTTCACCGTGGTGGAAGATGTCGTTGAACTCGCTGGCGTAGCCGTTGCGAAAGAACACGTTGTGGCGGTCCAGTGCAAGACCACTGGTGCGCGTGTGGACCGACCAGGTGATGGCCGAGAGCGAGCGCGGGAGTGCCTTGGGTTTGACGGCGCGGCGCACAGGCTGGCCGAGCAGACCGGTGCGCAGCGCGGCCACATCGCCGTTGAAGACCACGCTGTCGGCGGGCAGCGTCTCGCCGCTGGCCAGCGTCACACCGCTCACGCGGCCGTTTTTCACCTCAATGCGTTCGCACGGGCTCAGGTAGCGGAACGCAGCGCCGCGCTCGCGCGCCAGGCGTTCCAGGCAGCGGGCGAGGGCGTGCATGCCGCCGTCGATGGCCCACACGCCGTCGAGCTCGACTTGGGCGATCAGCATCAGCGTGGCTGGCGCTTCCCACGGCGAGGAGCCGGTGTAGGTGGCGTAGCGGCCGAAGAGCTGGCGCAGGCGCGGGTCGGTGAAGTGCTGGCCGAGGCTGTGCCACAGGCTGCGCAGGGGGCCAAGGGCCGCCAGCGTGGCCAGGCCGCGCGCACCCAGCCCCAAGGACATGCCGAGCAGGCTGGGCGAGGCGCTGCGCAGGTAGGGCCCTTCCAGCGCCGCGTAGGCGGCCTTGGCCTGCGCGCAGAAACCCTGGAAGCGTTTCGCTTCGGCCAGGCCGGCGAACTGCGCCACGGCGTCGAAAGAGCGCGCCGGGTCGGCAAAGAGATCGAGTGAAGCACCGCCGTCCCACCAATGCCGCGCCAGCACCGGCAGCGGCCGGATGCGCAGCTCGGCTTCGAGTGTGGTGCCCACCGAAGCCAGGATCTGGTCGAACACCCAGCGCATGGTGAAGACGGTGGGGCCGCTGTCGATGGCCGCGCCGTCCACCAGCAGCTGGCGCACCTTGCCACCGGGTGTGGCGGCGGCCTCGACCACGGTCACGTCCAGCCCCTGTTGCGCCAGCTGCAGGGCCGAGACCAGGCCCGCCATGCCGGCGCCGATGACGACGACCTGGTGTTCAGCCATGGGGTGTGCCGTCCACGGGCTCTGCGGTGTTCATGGCGTTGGGTGGAATCCATTGCCCGTGATGCTCCAGCAGGCGCATGCGCACGAACATCGATTCGGCGAAGTAGTTGTGGCGGTAGGCTGCTTCGATGGCGGCCTGGTGTGCGCCCTGGTGCGCGTAGTCGAGCATGGACGAGGTGTCTTTCCACAAACTGAAGGTGCACTGGCGCACCAGCGGCGCTTCGCCCAGGCCCATGGCCAGCGTGCAGCCGGCGGCCGACTGCATGGCCGCCTGCGTGGCCGGTGCGTTGCGCCAGAAGGCCATGGCCTTGGCCGGGCGGATGCTGGCGCGCGTGATCACGGCCAGCGGCCGCGCCGCACCCGCGTCGTCGTGCACCGTGTGGTCGGGCTTGAGGTGGGTGGCGGGTGTGGGGCCCCAGGCCTCGCCATCCCACTGGCCGCGCGAGGACAGCACCTCGTGCACACCGCTCCAGAACTGCGCGGCGCGTTGGCGGTAGGCCTGCACGATCGGGCCGGCGAGAAACGCGTCGGCCTGCGCAGCGTGGTCGAACATCACGATCAGGCCCTGGTGGCTGGCGCTGGGCCGGATGCTGAAGCCGCCGCCGTGACCACTGCCCATGACCTTGGCAAACACCACACCGGGCACGCCCTTGAGCGAGGCGGAACCTTGCACCATGCGCATCCAGCCCCAGGCCTGGTGTTCGCGCAGGTAGTTCACCAGCACCACCACCACCACCCCCGAGAGGGTGATCACGTCGGGTGCTGTCTCAGCCATGCGTGAACGCGGCTGTCGCCCGCGTCACTGTTTGGGTGCGTCGGCGGCGGGGGCTGCTGCTGCGTCGGGCGTGGCCGGGGCTGGCGCGGTGTAGGGCCGGTAGGCCGCCAGCTCCGGGTGGTCCTTGAGCATGGGTGCGCCCAGCAGAGGCTTGTAGGCGCCCTGGTGGCAGGTGGCGCAGTTCATCTTGGCCACGTCACCCAGCTCTCCCTTGCGGTTGCTCGGGAACACATCGGTCAGCGGCTCCATGTAGGCCAGGTTCAGGTCGCGCGCCATGCGGATGCCGTGGTACGCCGTCACGCGCTGGGGTGGTGCGCCGTCCCATT
>NZ_JBLYYB010000069.1:0-17274 GCF_048549895.1 Hydrogenophaga sp. | reverse complement strand
GCCGGTCAGGCGTTGGCCCGACACGCCGTAGGGGTGGCCCACCGCAATCGCGCCGCCGTTGACGTTGAGCCGGTCGCCCGGAATGCCCAGCTTGTCGCGGCAGTAGATCACCTGCACCGCGAAGGCTTCGTTGAGTTCCCACAGGTCGATGTCGCTCACCTTCAGGCCCAGGCGCGCGAGCACCTTGGGGATGGCGAAGACCGGGCCGATGCCCATTTCGTCAGGCTCGCAACCCGCCACCGCAAAGCCGAGGAAACGGCCCAGCGGGGTCAGGCCACGCTTCTCGGCCAGGGTTTCGTTCATCAGCACGCAGGCGCCACCGCCGTCACTGAACTGGCTGGCGTTGCCGGCCGAGACCAGACCGCCCGGCAATGCCGAGCGCAGGCCGTGGATGCCTTCAAAGGTGGTGCCGGCGCGGATGCCTTCGTCGTTCTCCACCGTCACCTGCTTGGTGGTGAGGCCCATGACCTTGTCGGCCACGCCGGCGGTCACGGTGATCGGGGCGATCTCGGCCTTGAACAGACCGGCTTCGAGTGCAGCCGTGGCCTTTTGCTGGCTGGCGGCGCCGTACTCGTCCATGGCGTCGCGGCCGATGTTGTAGCGCTTGGCCACCTGCTCGGCGGTCTGCAGCATGTTCCAGTAAATCTCGGGCTTGTTCTTGGCAAGCCAGGGGTCGGCCAGCATGTGGGTGTTCATTTCCTGCTGCACGCAGGAGATGCTCTCCACGCCACCGGCCACATACACGTCGCCCTCGCCGGCAATGATGCGCTGCGCGGCCATGGCGATGGTCTGCAGGCCGGACGAGCAGAAACGGTTGACCGTCATGCCCGAGGTGGTGATGGGCAAGCCGGCGCGCAGCGCGATCTGGCGCGCGATGTTGGCGCCGGTGGCGCCCTCGGGGTTGGCGCAGCCCATGATGACGTCGTCCACTTCGGCGGCTTCGATGCCGGCGCGGGCAACCGCGTGCTGCACCGCGTGGCCGCCGAGGGTGGCGCCGTGGGTCATGTTGAAGGCGCCCTTCCAGCTCTTGGCCAGGGGGGTGCGGGCGGTGGAAACGATGACGGCGTTGGTCATGATGAATTCCTAAATGTTGTTCAGTTGAAGGTCTTGCCTTCGGCGACCAGGCGCGCCAGCAGCGGTGCCGGCTCCCAGAATTTCGCGTCGTCCAGCGGGTTCTTCGCAAAGCGCTTCATGCTCTGCACCACGTTGAACAGGCCCACCGTGTCGGCGTAGATCATCGGGCCGCCGCGGTGCGCGGGGAAGCCGTAGCCGAAGATGTAGACCACGTCGATGTCGCTGGCCTTGTTGGCAATGCCCTCTTCCAGGATGTGAGCGGCCTCGTTCACCAGCGAATACACCAGGCGCTGCACGATCTCTTCGTCGGAAATCTTGCGCGGCGTGATGCCGAGGCTCTTGCGGTGGTCCTCGATCATCTTCACCACCTCGGCGTTCGGGATCGCGTCGCGCTTGCCCGGCACGTAGTCGTACCAGCCGGCGCCGGTCTTCTGGCCGTAGCGGCCCTTCTCGCACAGCAAATCAGCCGTCTTGCTGTACTTCATGTCCGGCTTTTCCTGGTAGCGGCGCTTGCGGATCGCCCAGCCGATGTCGTTGCCGGCCAGGTCGCCCATGCGGAACGGGCCCATGGCCATGCCGAACTTCTCCATCGCCTTGTCGACCTGCTCGGGCGTGCAGCCTTCGTCCAGCAGGAAACCGCCCTGGCGGCCGTACTGTTCGATCATGCGGTTGCCGATGAAGCCGTCGCACACGCCTGAGACCACCGCCGTCTTCTTGATCTTCTTGGCCACGGTCATCACGGTGGCCATCACGTCCTTGGCGGTCTTCTCGCCGCGCACCACTTCGAGCAGCTTCATCACGTTGGCCGGGCTGAAGAAGTGCAATCCCACCACGTCCTGCGGGCGCTTGGTGAAGCTGGCAATCTTGTTGACGTCGAGCGTCGAGGTGTTGCTGGCCAGGATCGCGCCGGGCTTCATCACGCGGTCGAGTTCCTTGAACACCGCTTCCTTCACGCCGATCTCTTCAAACACGGCCTCGATCACGAGGTCGGCGGCGCCCAGGTCGTCGTAGCTCAGCGTGGTGCTCAAGAGCGCCATGCGTTGCTCGTACTTGTCCTGCTTGAGCTTGCCCTTTTTCACCTGCGCTTCGTAGTTCTTGCGGATGGTGGCCAGACCCCGGTCCAGCGCTTCCTGCTTCATCTCCAGCATCTTCACCGGGATGCCGGCGTTGAGGAAGTTCATGGCGATGCCGCCGCCCATGGTGCCCGCGCCGATGACGGCGACCGAGGCGATCTCGCGCTTGGGTGTGTCTTCCGGCACGTCCGGGATCTTGCTCGCGGCGCGCTCTGCGGTGAACAGGTGGCGCAGCGCACGGCACTCGGGCGTCCACATCAGGTTGATGAAGATGTCGCGCTCGAAGACCATGCCGTCGTCAAACTTTTTCTTGGTGGCGGCTTCCACCGCGTCCACGCACTTGGCGGGCGCGGGAAAGTTCTTCGACATGCCTTTGACCATGTTGCGCGCGAACGCGAAATACGCATCGCCCAGCGGGTGTTTGCAAGGCAGGTTGCGCACCTTGGGCAACGCGCTGCCGTCGGCGTGTTTGGCAGCCATCTCACGCGCCAGCGCCAGGGCCTCGGCGGCCAGGCTCTCGGCAGACGCGGCCATCTTGTCGAACAGCTTCTGGCCCGGCAGCATCGCGAGCATTTCGCTCTTCACCGGCTCGCCGCTCACGATCATGTTGAGGGCGGGCTCCACTCCCAGGGCACGCGGCAGGCGCTGCGTGCCGCCAGCGCCGGGGATCAGACCCAATTTCACCTCGGGCAGTGCCACGCTGGTGCCGGGCGCGGCAATGCGGTAGTGGCAACCCAAGGCGAGCTCCAGGCCACCGCCCATGCACACGCTGTGGATGGCTGCAATGACGGGCTTGGACGTGTTTTCCACCGCCAGGATGACGGAGAGCAGGTTGGGTTCGGCCAGGGCCTTAGGTGAGCCGAATTCGCGGATGTCGGCACCGCCCGAAAACGCCCTGCCGGCACCGGTGATCACGATGGACTTCACGGCCGGATCGGCTTCCGCCTTCTCCAGGCCGGCCGCAATGCCCTGGCGGGTGGAGAGACCCAGGCCGTTGACCGGCGGGTTGTTCATGGTGATGACGGCCACATCGCCGTGGACCTGGTACTCAGCGGTCATGGAATCTCCTTCGTTGTTGGCGGAAAACGGACGCCGCAGGGCGTGACTGTGACGTTCTTGATGAAAAAGAACGATCGTTCGATTCTAGGAACTTGCTGCGCTGTCGCAAGGGCCTCTTGTCGCCAGTGAGTCAGGGGGCGATGAGCACTCCCGGCGCCGGGCCGCCCCAAGCCGGGAGCGCCCCCTTGGGGGGCAGCGACCCGCGCAGCGGTGGAGCGTGGGGGCCGCGCCTAAACCTCGAGCCACTCTTTGCGGACTTGAGAGTCGGCACGGAGCGTTTCAGGCGTGCCTTCGAACACGATGCTGCCGTGACCCATGACCAGCACCCGGTCGGAAATGCTCAGCGCGATGGTGAGCTTCTGTTCAATCAGCAGCACCGACACGCCTCGGGCCTTGAGCTTCTGCAGGTATTCGGCCACCAGCTCCACGATCTTGGGCGCCAGGCCCTCGGTGGGCTCGTCGATGATGATCAGGTCGGGATCGCCCATGAGGGTGCGGCACAGCGTGAGCATCTGCTGCTCGCCGCCCGAGAGCACGCCGGCTTCGGTGTGCTCCCGCTCCTTCAGGCGCGGGAACATGGCGTACATGTCGTCAAAGCTCCAGCGTGCACCGATCCCCTTGCCTTTCTGGCCGAGTTGCAGGTTCTGTTGCACGGTGAGTTTGGGAAAGATGTCGCGGTTCTCGGGCACGTGGCCGATGCCGAGGTGGGCAATCTCGAACGGTTTCTTGCCCAGGATGGGTTTGCCCAGCCAGGCCACGCTGCCGGTGGCTTCCACCAGTCCCATGATGGCCTTGGCGGTGGTGGAGCGGCCGGAGCCGTTGCGCCCGAGCAGCGCCACGATCTCGCCCTTGCCGACCGAAAAATGCACCCCGTGCAGAACGTGGCTCTTGCCGTAGTAGGCGTGAAGGTCTTGTATCTCAAGCATGGTGTGTCCTCAGTGGCCTGCCGCCTGTTGATCTGCCAGCACCGAGCCCAGGTAGGCTTCCTGCACGCGCGGGTTGGCGCGCACGGCTTCGGGCGTGTCAAACGCGATCACCTCGCCGTACACCACCACCGCAATGCGGTCGGCCAGGCCGAACACCACGCCCATGTCGTGCTCCACCGTCAGCAAGGTCTTGCCCACCGTCACCTCGCGGATCAGGTCGATGAAGCGGCTGGTTTCGCTCTTGCTCATACCGGCCGTGGGTTCGTCCAGCAGGATCACCTGCGCGCCACCAGCGATGGTGATGCCGATCTCCAGCGCGCGCTGCTCGGCATAGGTGAGGTTCATGGCCAGTGTGTCGTGCTTGCGCTCCAGGTGGATCATGCGCATGAGCTCCTCAGCCCGGTCGTTGGCGTCCTTGAGGTTGGCGAGAAACTTCAGGAACGTGTACTTGTAGCCCAGGCTCCAGAGCACGCCGCAGCGCAGGTTCTCGAACACGCTGAGCTTGGGGAAGATGTTGGTGATCTGGAAGCTGCGCGAGAGGCCCAGGCGGTTGATCTCGAAAGGCTTCTTGCCGTTGATGCGGTGGCCTCCCAGCATCACGTCGCCACTGCTGGGCTCGAAACGGCCCGAGATGAGGTTGAACAGCGTGGATTTTCCAGCGCCGTTGGGGCCAATGATGGCCACGCGTTCGCCAGGGTTCACCGCCAGGTTCACGCCGCGGATGATGTCGGTCTTGCCGAAGCTCTTGCGCAGGTCGCGCAGTTCCAGAGCCGGTGTGTTTGCCGCCGTGCTCATGCAGCCTCCCGCTGTTGTGTGTGTTTTTCAATCGTCACCTGGATGTCGCTCCACTGGCGCATGAAGCGCCGGCGCACCCACTCAAACAAGGCAAATCCGACCCCCATGACGGCGAGGGAGCCGACCCAGCTCACCGGACTCTTGGCGTCGAGATCCACGCCGAAGAAGCGCAAAAGCGTGTCCTGTCCTGCGTTGAGTTGCAGGTGGTACATCATCTCGATCATGGCGCCGGCACCGGCGAACATCACCACGCCAAACAGCGCCAGCAGCACATAGCTGCCGAGCACGCGTTTGAGCAAACCGTAAGCTGCCACGCGCACATTCATCATGATCAAGCTGGCTACACCACCGGGCGCGTACATCACCATGAACAGGAAGATCAAGCCCAGATAGAGCAGCCAGGCTTTGGTGAGCTCCGAGAGCAGCACCGAGGCCAGCACCATCAAAATGCCGCCGATGATGGGGCCGAAGAAGATGGTGGCGCCGCCCAGAAAAGTGAACAGCAGATAGGCACCCGAGCGCCCGGCACCCACCACCTCGGCGGTGACGATCTCGAAGTTGAGCGCGCCCAGACCGCCCGCGATGCCGGCGAAGAAGCCGGCGATCATGAACGACAAATAGCGAACCTTCTGCGTGTTGTAGCCAATGAACTCCACGCGCTCCGGGTTGTCGCGCACGGCGTTCAGGATGCGGCCCAGCGGCGTGCGCGTGAACGCGAACATGAGCCCGACGCAGATGAAGGTGTAGACGGCGATCAGGAAGTACACCTGCCGCGGCGGGCCGTAGGTGATGCCCATGAAGGCCTCACCGATCACCCGGTTGCCCGACACGCCGGCCTCGCCACCGAAGAACTCGGAGAACATGAGCGACATGGCAAACACCAGCTCGGCCATGCCCAGCGTGATCATGGCAAACGTGGTCCCGGCTTTCTTGGTGGTGACATAGCCAAACAGGATGGCGAAGAACAACCCGGTCACGCCGCCCACCAGCGGCAGCAGCGTCACCGGAATGGGGAACTGCCCGTCGGCTGCGGCGTTGAGCGCGTGCATGGCCACATACGAACCCAGACCGGTGTAGACCGCGTGGCCGAAGCTCAGCATGCCGCCCTGCCCCAGCAGGATGTTGTAGGACAGGCAGGCAATGATAGCGATGCCCATCTGCGAGAGCATGGTCACCGCGAGATTGCTGGTGAACACGAAAGGTGCGACCAGCAAGACCGCAGCAAAGAGGGACCAGACGGTCCAGCGGCCTGTGTTGAAACCGGTGGTGGTGTGTTGCATGGTGGTCATGTCGGGTCAGCCCTCTCGCGTGCCGAGCAGGCCCTTGGGGCGGAAGATCAGGATCAGCACCAGGAACAGGTAGGGCAGGATCGGCGCCACTTGCGACAGCGTGAGCTTGACCACCGAGTTTTCCTTCGCGGCGTCTGACAGTTGAATGCCCAGTTGCTGCGCGAGGCTGATGAAAGAGTAGTCAAAGGCGACCGCAAAGGTCTGGATCACACCGATGAGCAGCGAGGCCAGGAAAGCGCCCGAGAGCGAGCCCATGCCGCCCACCACGACCACCACGAAGATCACCGAGCCCACCGTGGCGGCCATGGCCGGCTCGGTAACGAAGGTGCTGCCGCCAATGACACCGGCCAGACCGGCCAGGCCGGTGCCGGCGCCGAACACCAGCATGAAGACACGCGGCACGTTGTGCCCCAGGCTCTCCACCGTCTCGGGGTGGGTGAGCGCGGCCTGGATCACCAGACCGATGCGAGTACGCGTGAGCAGCAGCCACAAGGACAACAACATCAGCAGGGCGACCAGCATCATGAAACCGCGCGTCGCCGGGAATGGCGAGCAGATCACGTTGGCGGCGGAACACATCTCACTGGATGCCGCGCCCCAGACCATCTGCAGCGAATCGTCGGCCAGGTGCACCAGCGTGAAGGCCGGGCCGCGCAGGGCTTCGGGCGGCGCAAAGTCGAGCGCCGTGCGGCCCCAGATCAGTTGCACCACCTCCAGCAGGATGTAGGAAAAACCGAAGGTCACCAGCAGTTCGGGCACGTGGCCGAACTTGTGCACCTTGCGCAGCGTGAGGCGCTCGAACACAGCACCCATGGCACCCACCAGCACCGGGGCCACGATGAGCGCGGGCCAGAAGCCGATCCAGTTGGACAGTGTGTAGCCCATGTAGGCGCCGACCATGTAGAAGCTGGCGTGCGCAAAATTGAGGACGCCCATCATGCTGAAGATGAGGGTCAATCCCGAACTCAACATGAACAGCAACAGCCCGTAGCTGATGCCGTTGAGCATGGAGATGATGAAGAACTCCATGAGTTCGCCTTTCGTGGCTGGTCTTTCAGCCGTCGGAGCACCGTGAAAACAAACCAGCGCCTGAAACGGCGCTGGTTTTACCCAAATCAACCGCCGTGCACGAAACCGGATTCGTGCGCGGCGTTGCCGTCGCGATCAGCCTGGACGCTTCATCTGGCAGCTGGTGGGCGTGCTGGACACATAGGACGGGTACTCCTTGACCGGAGCCAGCGTCATGCCGGTGTTCTCCGGGCTGTAGGGGTACTTCTTGTCGGCTTTTTGCCAGATCGTGACGAACAGCGGCTGCTGCAACTGGTGGTCCAGCTTGCGCATTTCCACTTCGCCGTTGAAGCCCTTGAACTTCAAGCCCTCCAAGGCTGCAGCGACCTTCACGGGGTCGGTGGACTTGGCCTTGGCCATGGCTTCGGACACCGCCGTGTAAGCCATCGGGATCGCGCCGGTGTACATGTCATCCTTGTACTTGGCCTTGAACTCGTCGGCCCACTTGCCCATCTGGCCGCCCATGTTGTAGTGCTGGTAGGCCACCTGGTACACACGGCCTTCGCCACCCGTGCCCAGCGCGGTGGGGGTGCCCGTCAAGCCGGTGTAGTACGTGAAGAACTTGCCGGTGTATCCGCCCTCGCCCGCGGCCTTGACCAGCAGCGTCATGTCCGATGCCCAGTTGCCGGTGATCACCGTGTCGGCGCCGGAGGCCTTGATCTTGGCGATGTAGGGCGCGAAGTCACGCACCTGCGCCAGAGGGTGCAGGTCTTCACCCACGATCTGCACATCGGGACGTTTGCGGGCCAGATTCTCCTTGGCGAACTTGGCGACCTGCTGGCCGTGCGAGTAGTTCTGGTTGAGCAGGTAGACCTTCTTGACATCGGGGATGTCCTTCATGAAGGTCGTCATGGCCTCCATCTTCATGGAGGTGTCTGCGTCAAAGCGGAAGTGCCAGTAGTTGCACTTGCTGTTGGTGAAGTCGGGGTCCACAGCGGCGTAGTTCAGGAAGATCACTTCCTTGCCGGGGTTGCGTTCGTTGTGCTTGCTGATCGCGTCGATCAGCGCACCAGCCACCGAAGAGCCGTTGCCTTGGGCGATGTAGCGAACACCCTGGTCCAGCGCAGCCTTCAGGTTGTTCAAGCTCTCGGCGGGGCTGAGCTTGTTGTCGAATGCAATCAACTCGAATTTCACACCGGCCGGGTTGCTCTGGGAAAACTTCTCGGCAAAGAACTGCCAGGACCTGACCTGGTTGTTGCCCACCGGGCCCATCAGGCCTGTCTGTGGGTCGATCAGGGCGATCTTGACGGTCTCGCCCTTTTGGGCGTGTGCGCCGAACGCGCAAGCAAGCAGCGTTGCTGCGGTGAGGCTCTTCAGGGCGAAATGCATTGTTTGTCTCCGATGGTTTTGGGAAAGTCGCGCTCGCAGCTTACAAGCCTGTTGCGGTGCAGCACTCAGGGATACCCCCTAGGGGGTATCGCACTGGCGACTTTTATGGGCAAAAGTGCTCCACTGCTGCCCAAACCACGGGCTCAGATGCCCGGCAACACGTAGTCCTTGAGTTGCTGGCGCAAGGTCATCTTCTGCATCTTGCCGGTGGCGCCCAGCGGGATCGCGTCGACAAACACCACGTCGTCCGGGATCTGCCACTTCGCGGTCTTGCCCTCGAAGAACGCCAGCAACTCCTCGCGCGTGACTTCCGCCCCCGGCTTCTTGACCACCACCACGATGGGCCGCTCGTCCCACTTGGGGTGGCGCATGCCCACACAGGCGGCCATCGCCACGGCCGGGTGGGCCATGGCGATGTTCTCCACGTCGATCGAGCTGATCCATTCGCCGCCGGACTTGATCACGTCCTTGCTGCGGTCGGTGATCTGCATGAAGCCGTCGGGGTCGATGGTGGCCACGTCGCCGGTGGGGAACCAGCCCTGGCCTTGCGCGTCGTAGCGCAGCGGGTCACCGCCCTCACCCTTGAAGTAGCTCGCAATGATCCAGGGGCCGCGCACCAGCAGATCGCCATAGCTCTTGCCGTCCCACGGCAACTCATCACCCGCGTCGTCGACGATCTTCATGTCCACGCCGTACACCGCGCGGCCCTGCTTGAGCAGCACCTTGTGCTGCTCTTCGGCCGGCAGCGCCTTCTGCGCGTTTTTCAGCGAACACACCGTGCCCAGCGGCGACATCTCGGTCATGCCCCAGGCGTGGATCACGGCCACGCCGTACTGGTCGTTGAAGGCCTTCATCATGGCCGGCGGGCAGGCCGAGCCACCGATCACGGTGCTCTTGAGCGTGCCGAACTTGAGGTTGTTGGCCTGCAGGTGGCCCAGCAGCATCTGCCACACCGTGGGCACGCCCGCGGCCATGGTCACCTTCTCGGTTTCCAGCAGTTCGTAGATCGACTTGCCGTCCATGGCCGGGCCGGGGAAGACCAGCTTGCAGCCAGTGGCCGCGGCCGAGTACGGCAGACCCCAGGCGTTGACGTGGAACATCGGCACCACCGGCAGCACGCTGTCGCGCGCGCTCAGGCTCAGTGCGTCGGGCAGCGCCGCGGTGAACGCATGCAGGATGGTCGAGCGGTGCGAGTACAGCGCGGCCTTGGGGTTGCCGGTGGTGCCGCTCGTGTAGCACATGCTGGACGCCGAGTTCTCGTCGAACGTGGGCCAGTGGTAGGTGTCGGGCTGGTCGGCGATCCACGCTTCGTAGCTCTGCAGGCCGGGCAGGCCGCTGTCGGCGGGCAGCTTGTCGGCGTCGCACAGCGCGATCCAGTGTTTGACCGTGGGGCACTTGGCCGCGACCGCCTTGATCAGTGGCAGAAAGGTCATGTCGAAGCAGATCACCTTGTCTTCCGCGTGGTTCACGATCCAGGTGAGCTGCTCGGGGTGCAGGCGCGGGTTGAGTGTGTGCAGCACATGCCCGGTGCCGCTGACACCGAAGTACAGCTCCAGGTGGCGGTATCCGTTCCAGGCCAGCGTGGCCACGCGGTCACCGAAAGCCAGGTTCAGACCTTTCAACGCATTGGCGACCTTGCGCGAGCGCACGGCGATCTGGCCCCAGTTGCTGCGGTGGATGTCGCCCTCCACCCGGCGGGAGACGATCTCGCCGCTGGCGTGGTGCCGCTCGGCGTGCACGATCAGCGTTGAAATCAAAAGCGGTTGGCTCTGCATCTGGCCCAGCATGGAAATCTCCTGTGTGGTTTTGGTGGTTCTGGCGGTTTTGGACAGTCGACGGATCATGCCGCAGACACCACCGATACCCCACCCGGGTTGGCCCGGATAGCCCGCCCGGCAGTGGGTGCAAGTCGTCTCGGTGACAATGATCGGCATGAGTTTCCCCCTGGCCTGGACCCACCGCTTCGCCGATCTCGGCCCCGATTTCCACACCGAACTGCAACCCACCCCCCTGCCCGATCCGCACTGGGTCGGCCAAAGCCACGCCGTGGCGCGCGACCTCGGCCTCGGCGATGCCTGGATGCAGAGCATTGAGGCCCTGCAGGCCTTCACCGGCAATGCGATGTTGCCCGGCATGCGGCCGCTGGCCAGTGTGTACAGCGGCCACCAGTTCGGCCACTGGGCGGGTCAGTTGGGTGATGGCCGCGCCATCCTGCTGGGCGAACTGCCCGGGCCGTCCGGACCGCTGGAAGTGCAGCTCAAAGGCGCCGGCCTCACGCCCTATTCGCGCATGGGCGACGGCCGTGCCGTGCTGCGCAGCTCCATCCGCGAATTTCTGTGCAGCGAAGCCATGCACGCGCTGGGCATTCCCACCAGCCGGGCGCTGTGCGTCACCGGTTCACCGGGCAAGGTGCGGCGCGAAGAGATTGAAACGGCGGCGGTGGTCACGCGCGTGGCGCCCAGCTTCATCCGCTTCGGCCACTTCGAACACTTCTCGCACAGTGGCCAGCACGCGCAGCTGCGCACCCTGGCCGATTTCGTCATCGACCACTTTTACCCGGCCTGCCGCGAAGCACCGGGCAACCCGTACGCTGCACTGCTCGAAGCCGTGAGCGCGCGCACCGCCGAGATGGTGGCGCAGTGGCAGGCGGTGGGTTTCTGCCACGGCGTGATGAACACCGACAACATGAGCATCCTGGGGCTGACCATCGACTACGGCCCGTTCCAGTTTCTGGACGCCTTCATCCCAAGCCACATCTGCAACCACAGCGACACCGGCGGTCGCTATGCCTACAACCGCCAGCCCAACATCGCCTACTGGAACCTCTTTGCCCTGGGCCAGGCGCTGCTGCCGCTGATGGACGAGCAGCAGCAGGCGCTGTACGCACTGGAGCCCTACAAGGCGCTCATGCCGGCCGCGCTGCAGCGGCGCATGAACGACAAGCTGGGCCTGACCCGTGTGGAAGACGGCGACGCCGACCTGACCGAAGCGCTGATGAAGCTGCTGGCCGCCGACGCGGTGGACTTCAGCATCTTCTGGCGCCGGCTGAGCCATGCGGTCTCCGGCGATCTGGAGCCTGTGCGCGATCTGTTTCTGCAGCGCGAGGCTTTCGATGCCTGGGCCACACGCTGGCAGGAACGCCTGCAGTCCCAGCCCGGCTTCGACGCAGCCGCCACCCAGGCGCAGATGCTGCGCACCAACCCGCGCGTGGTGCTGCGCAACCACCTGGGCGAGGTGGCCATCCAGCGCGCCAAACAAGGGGATTTCAGCGAAGTGGCGCGGTTGCAAAACGCGCTGGAGCACCCATTTGAAGAAGTCGCTGGTCAAGAAGACCTCGCCGACTTTCCGCCCGCCTGGGCCAGCCAGATCGAAATCAGCTGCTCGTCCTGAGCGCCTTCACAGGAGATCCGCATGAACTTCCCCGTCCAGAAAACCGAAGCCGAGTGGCGCGAACTGCTGGCCGCCAAAGGCGCCGAGCCACGCGCCTTCGATGTGACCCGCCACGCCCACACCGAGCGGCCCTACACCGGCAAGTACGAGCAGGTCTGGGCCGATGGCAGCTACCACTGCGTCTGCTGTGGCAACACGCTGTTCGACGCCAAGACCAAGTTCGACGCCGGCTGTGGCTGGCCCAGCTTCTCGCAGGCCGTGCCCGGCGCCATCACCGAAATCACCGACCGCACCCACGGCATGGTGCGGGTGGAAACCGTGTGCAGCCAGTGCGGCGCCCATCTGGGCCATGTGTTCGACGACGGCCCCACCGACACGGGCTTGCGTTACTGCATGAACTCGGCTTCACTGGAACACTCGCCCAAGAAGGACACGCCATGAAAGCCAACACCATCCTGCAGACCATCGGCAACACGCCGCACATCCGCATCCAGCGGCTGTTTGGCGAGGCCACGCAACAGGTCTGGATCAAGTCCGAGCGCAGCAACCCGGGCGGCTCCATCAAGGACCGCATCGCCCTGGCCATGGTGGAAGCGGCGGAGCAGTCCGGCGCGCTCAAACCGGGCGGAACCATCGTCGAGCCCACCTCGGGCAACACCGGCATTGGCCTGGCCATGGTGGCTGCGGTCAAGGGTTACAAGATCATCCTCGTCATGCCCGACAGCATGTCGATCGAGCGCCGCCGCCTCATGCTGGCCTATGGCGCCAGCTTCGACCTCACCCCGCGCGAGAAGGGCATGAAAGGCTCGATCGCACGCGCCGAAGAAATCGTGGCCAGCACGCCCGGCGCCTGGATGCCGCAGCAATTCAACAACCCGGCCAACGTGGCGGTGCACGTGCAGACCACGGCCGAAGAAATCGCCGCTGACTTTCCCGACGGCCTGGACGCCATCATCACCGGCGTGGGCACCGGCGGCCACATCACCGGCGTGGCCCGCGTGCTCAAGGCGCGCTGGCCCCGGCTCAAGGTGTTCGCGGTCGAGCCCGCCGCCTCGCCCGTCATCTCCGGCGGTGCGCCCTCGCCCCACCCCATCCAGGGCATCGGCGCGGGCTTCATCCCCAACAACCTCGATGTGAGCGTGCTCGACGGCGTGATCCAGGTCGAGGCCGAGCCGGCGCGCGAGATGGCGCGCCGCTGCGCGCGCGAAGAAGGCATGCTGGTCGGCATTTCCTCGGGCGCCACGCTGGCTGCCATCGCGCAAAAACTCCCCGAGCTGCCGGCCAACGCCGTGGTGCTCGGCTTCAACTACGACACGGGCGAGCGGTATCTCTCCATCGAAGGCTTCCTCCCGGCATGAAACAGCTCAAAGACATTCAACTCTCCATGCTCGACCTGGTCGCCGTGCGCGAAGGCGGCACGGTTGCCGACGCGCTCAAAGTGGCCCTGCGCACCGCGCAACACGCCGAGTCGCTGGGCTTCACCCGCTACTGGCTCGCCGAGCACCACAACATGAGCGGCATCGCCTGCTCGGCCACGGCCGTGCTGGTGGGCCACATCGCGGGTGGCACAACACGCATGCGCATAGGTTCGGGCGGCGTGATGCTGCCCAACCACGCGCCCTTGGTGGTGGCCGAAGCCTTCGGCACGCTGGCCGAACTCTTCCCCGGCCGCATCGACCTGGGCCTGGGCCGCGCGCCGGGCACCGACCCCACGACCATGCGCGCCCTGCGCCGCAACCGCACCGAGAGCGAAGACGACTTCCCGCGCGACGTGGCCGAACTGCAGCACCTGCTGGGCCCGGCGCAACCCGGTCAACGCGTGATCGCCAACCCGGGCACCGGCACCAACGTGCCGATCTGGTTGCTCGGCTCCAGCCTGTTTTCCGCGCGGCTGGCGGCCGAGCGCGGGCTGCCATTCGCATTTGCCTCGTACTTCGCGCCACGCATGTTGCTGCAGGCGCTGGATGTGTACCGCAGCCACTTCAAGCCCTCTGCACAGTTGGCCAAGCCCTACGTGGTCATCGGCGTGCCGCTGATCGCCGCCCCCACCGACGACGAAGCCGAGTTCCTCGCCACCAGCACCTACCAGCGTGTGTTGGGCATCCTCACCGGCCAGCGCGGCCAGTTGCCGCCGCCGGTGCAGGGCTTCATGCAGCGTCTGCATCCTCAGGAACAAGCCGGCATTGCCGACTTCCTGGCCGCTGCCGTGATCGGTGGGCCAGACACGGTGCGCGAAGGCCTGTCCGCGTTGGCACAGGCCACCGACGCCGACGAATTCATGATCGTCAGCGACGTGTTCGACCCGGCCTCGCGCCTGCGCTCGCTGGACATCGCGGCCGAGGCGATGGCCGTGTCCGAACCAGTCACTGTTTGATCAATTGCATGATCTGCCCGGCGTCCAGTGTGGATGCCTTCTGGCGGATCTGCGGCAGGTACTGCGTCTGCATCTGCTTGGCCGGGCCCAGCAGCCCTTGAAAGGTTTCCTGCAGCAGCGCGGTGCTCATGACGCGGCCACCGGCGTAGTAGCGCTTGGCCACCTGGCCCAGCGCATAAGTGGTGGCAAACGAAAACGCCATGCCGGTGGCGGCTCCCCCCACACCGCCGATGGTCCTGCCCGCCACCTTGCCCAGCAATCCGCCCAGCAGCTTGCGGCCGAACTGCTCCAGGTATTGCGACGTCAGACCCACACCCACAGCGGCAATGAACTCGCGAATGTGACCCTGGTCCAGCTCCACACCGTGCGCCTTGCCGATGGCATAGACCATCTTCACCTGCAGCGGAATGATGGCCATGGAAGCCCACGACTGCGGCAGCAGCTCCAGCGCGCCGTTGAGCAGCGCGTAGTTGAGGATGGATTTGTCGAGATCGGCGCCAGTGGCGGCAGACGCCGCCACCACCGGGCCGGCAGCAACCGCTGCAGGCACCGCCATGGGCACGGTTTTCTCGGCAGCTTGCACCACCGCATCGGCCTCGCGTTCGAAGGCGGCAGCGGCTGCGGGGTCCAGCTTCAGGCGCGTCTTCAGGTCCGCCAGAAACGCGCGCTCCGACTCGCTCTGCCGGCCATCGGCATCACACACGCACACCGCCATTTCATAGGCCAGCTGGCGCTGCCCGGCGTCTTGCAGGTTGGCGGCCGCGTCGGCCAGCGACACACGTTTGAGCAGCACGTCCTGGTACAGCCGCGGCAGACCGGCGCCGGCGTCTTCCTGGCCCAGCGACTCGGCCATGCGCCGGATCGCTTCACGCTCGCTGTCTGCCTTGTGCCCGTCGGCAAAGCCCGCCAGCAAGGCGATGGTGAGGATGGATTGTTGTTCTTGAGGGGACATGTCGGTGGAACTCCTGGAGGCAGAAAAAGAGGCGTGAATCGTATGGAGCCACCACACCGGCCCCAAGTTCCAGCAGCGTCCCGCCGTTTCCAGTTGCTTGACCCCTCTCAACGGCGACCGGAGTGCACAGCGGATAATCCGGCGATGCGTTTCCTCATTGACTTCTTCCCCATCGCCCTGTTCGTCATCGCCTACAAGATGGCCGACATCTACACCGCCACCGCCGTGCTGATGGCAGCCACGGTGGTGCAGACCGGCATCATCTACGGCATCGACCGCCGGCTGCAGACCCTGCAAAAGGTGACGCTGGTGCTCATCCTGGTGTTCGGCGCACTCACCCTCTTCCTGCAGGACGAGCGCTTCATCAAGTGGAAACCCACCGTGCTCTACGCGAGCATGGCCATCGTGCTGGCCGCTGCGCTGTGGGTCTGGAAGAAGAATTTCCTGAAGCTGTTGCTGGGCAGCCAACTCAGCCTGCCCGATGGCGTGTGGGCACGGCTCACTGTGGCGTGGATCGGCTACTTCCTGTTCATGGCCGCCATCAACGCCTACGTGGCGGCCTACTACTCCACCGAAGACTGGGTCAACTTCAAGCTCTGGGGCTACGTGTTCCCGGTGGTTTTCATCATCGGCCAGGGGGTGTACATCTCGCGCTTCCTCAAAGACGAGCCGGTGGAAAAATCATGACCGAAGCCGTAACGCCAACGGCAGCCGCCATCGAAGCGCAACTGCGCGCCGTGCTGGCGCCCACCGAACTCGAAGTGCTGGACGAAAGCGCGGCGCATGCGGGGCATTCGGGGTCCAACGGACTGGGCTTCGGCACCCACTTCCGCGTGCGCATCGCAGCGCCTGGTTTTGCGGGTCTGAGCCGGGTCGCGAAACACCGCCTTGTGTATGATGCGCTGCAAAAATTCACCGACGCCGGACTGCACGCGCTGGCCATTGAAATCAAGCCCTGATGCGGCTTCCCGGCCCGTCGCTACGTTCTGATACGAGTCTGCTGAACCCCGTCGGCACCCGCAGCTCCAACCCCTTTTCAACCCCGAGGAACACCATGAAATTTTCCCGCTCAGCCCTGACCGTGGCCGTGCTCGTTGCCGCTGCTTTCAGCGCTTCCGCCCAGAACATCGCCATCGTCAACGGCAAGGCCGTGCCCACCGCGCGCCTGGACGTGCTGGCGCAGCAGATCGCGGCCAGCGGCCGCCCGGTGGACGACGCCGTGCGCGCCCAGCTCAAGGAAGAAGTGGTGCTGCGCGAGGTGTTCATGCAGGAAGCGCAGAAGCGCGGCATCGGCGCCACCGACGAGTTCAAGAACCAGCTCGAACTCGCCCGCCAGACCATCATGATCCGCGCGCTGTTCGCCGATTTCCAGGCCAAGAACCCGGTGACCGACGCCGACATCAAGGCCGAATACGACAAGTTTGTGGCGGCCAACGGCGGCAAGGAATACCGCGCCCGCCACATCCTGGTGGAGAAGGAAGAAGAAGCCAAAGCCATCATCGCGTCGCTCAAAGGCAAGGCAAAGTTCGAAGACATCGCCAAGAAGCAGTCCAAGGACCCAGGCTCCGGTGCCAACGGCGGTGACCTGGACTGGGCGGCCGCTGCCAGCTACGTGCCCGAGTTCTCCGAGGCCATGGTCAAGCTCGAAAAAGGCCAGACCACGCAGGTGCCGGTGAAGACCCAGTTTGGCTGGCACATCATCCGCGTGGACGACGTCCGCCAGGCCGAGTTGCCCAAGATGGAAGAGGTCAAACCGCAGATCGCCCAGCAGATGCAACAGCAAAAGCTGACCGAGTTTCAAAAGAGCCTGCGCGAGAAGGCCAAGATCGAATAACGCGATGTCAAGCGTGACCCGTCCTGAATTGAGTTGACACCCGGACGGTAGATCCAAGCCAGGGCTTACCCGGCCAACGACGCCCGATGCACTGCATCGGGCGTTTGCATT
>NZ_JBLYYB010000068.1:0-6152 GCF_048549895.1 Hydrogenophaga sp. | reverse complement strand
GTACCTGCGGGTTCCACCAACCGCTGTGGCCCGCAGCCATTTCGAGCATGACACCGAAGGCAGAGACATCGGCGTTTTTCCATGGTTCACGGCCCAGGAAACCCGGCAGCACATAAGCCACGCAAAACAGGAGCAGGGCGATCCTGGGCAAGCGGCGCACGGCTGACTGCGTGACGATGGCGGGGGTGGGCTGGTTCACTGCGGGGAATATACAAGGGCCTCAGGGCTTGGATCGGAGAAGCAAGGGCGAAAAAAAAGCAGCCGGGTAGCCAGCTGCTTTTCTTGAGCATCGCGCAGCGCCTGGGCAGGCACTGGCTGCAAGCCGCTTACTTCGCAGCAGGCGTCGTCTTGGCGTAACGGTTGCGGAAACGCTCCACACGACCACCCATGTTGTCCACGCTTTTCTGCGTGCCGGTGTAGAAGGGGTGCGATTCACTGGAGGTGTCCAGCTTGAACAGCGGCAGCTCGCGGCCGTCTTCCATCTTGATCATCTCTTTCGTGTTCGCGCAGGAGCGGGTCACGAACTTGAAGCCGTTGGAGAGGTCCTGGAAACAGACTTCGCGGTAGTTGGGGTGAATGCCGTCTTTCATGACGTGTCCTTGAGGTTCAGGTGCGGCAGCCGCAGGAAAACCATTTCCCTGTACTTGTCGCAATTTGCAAAGCCTGCGATTTTAGCAGGAAAGTCCAGATCAGCCGCCCCGGCGCATCATGTCGAAAAACTCGGAGTTGTTCTTGGTCGACTTCATGCTCTTGAGCACCATCTCCATGGCCTCGATTTCGTCCATGTTGTACATGAACTGACGCAGGATGCGGGTCTTCTGCAGGATCTCGGGCTGCAGCAGCAACTCTTCCCGGCGGGTGCCGCTGCGGTTGAGCTGGATCGAGGGGAAAACGCGCTTCTCGTAGAGGCGGCGGTCCAGGTGGATCTCGCAGTTGCCGGTGCCCTTGAACTCTTCAAAGATCACCTCGTCCATGCGCGAGCCAGTGTCGACCAGAGCGGTGGCAATGATGGTGAGCGAGCCGCCTTCTTCGATCTTGCGGGCCGCACCGAAGAAGCGCTTGGGGCGCTGCAGGGCGTTGGCGTCCACACCACCGGTGAGCACCTTGCCGCTGGAGGGCAGCACGTTGTTGTAGGCGCGAGCCAGGCGGGTGATGGAGTCGAGCATGATCACCACGTCCTTGCCGAGTTCGACCAGGCGCTTGGCGCGCTCGATCACCATCTCGGCCACATGCACGTGGCGCGCGGCGGGTTCGTCGAACGTGGAAGCAATGACCTCGCCGCGCACGGTGCGCTGCATCTCGGTCACTTCTTCCGGGCGCTCGTCAACCAGCAACACCATCAGCACCACCTCGGGGTGGTTGGCGGAGATGGCATGGCAGATGTGCTGCATCATGACCGTCTTGCCGCTCTTGGGCGGCGCCACGATCAGCGCGCGCTGGCCGCGGCCGATGGGCGCAATGATGTCGATCACGCGGCCGGTGATGTTCTCTTCGCTCTTGATGTCTCGTTCCAGGCGCATCTGTTCCTTGGGGAACAGGGGCGTCAGGTTCTCGAACATGATCTTGTGCTTGTTGTCCTCGGGGGGCAGGCCGTTGATCTTGTCGAGCTTGTTGAGCGCGAAGTAGCGTTCGCCGTCCTTGGGGATGCGGACCTCGCCCTCGATCATGTCGCCGGTGTGCAGGTTGAAGCGGCGGATCTGGCTGGGCGAGATGTAGATGTCGTCGGTGCTGGCGGTGTAGCTGGTGTCTGGCGCGCGCAGGAAACCGAAACCGTCGGGCAGCACTTCCAGCACGCCGTCGGCGTACACCAGTTCGCCGCCCTTGGCGCGCTTCTTGATGATGGCGAACATCAGCTCCTGCTTGCGCATGCGGCCGGTGTTTTCAATCTCAAGCGCTTCAGCCTGCTTGAGGACTTCAGACACGTGCAGTGCCTTGAGTTCGTTGAGGTGCATGGAATTCACTCCGGAAGGGAGTTGAGTCGGGAACCGGGGGAGGGGGCGCTGGCGTCCGGATGTCGGACGGTGCGCAGATGAGAGGCGGGGTCTGTCTCGGATCCGCCTGCGGGAAATTATGACAGGAAAAAAAGGCCGCTGAAAAGGTGCCCGGGCATTGCACCCGGGCACGCGTCCGCGGAAATCAGGCCAGTTGCTGGTCGATGAATGCGGTGAGCTGTGCCTTGCTCATGGCGCCTACTTTGGTGGCAGCCAACTGACCGTCCTTGAACAACATCAGCGTCGGGATGCCGCGGATGCCGAACTTGGCGGGCACGTCGCGGTTGTCGTCCACGTTGAGCTTGGCGATCTTGAGCTTGCCGTCGTAAGAGCCAGCCACCTCGTCAAGGATGGGCGCGATCATCTTGCAAGGGCCGCACCACTCGGCCCAGAAGTCGACCAGAACGGGCGCCTGCGCTTCCAGAACGTCGGCCTGGAAGCTTGCATCGGAAACATGTTTGATCAGGTCGCTCGCCATGATTCATCCTAAAAAACGTTGAATGGGGAGGTTAAAGTTTGGGCACTTGCGCGGGCTTCAAGGGCTTGAAGGTCACCACAGGGCCAACCAGTCCGGGCAATTGTGACAGAAACCCCCATTTCATGACGCCAGCCAACCCGCCTTCCGAATCCGGTCTTCCCGCGTCAACCGGGCAAGAAATCGAAGGCAGTGCCAGCGATTGGGCTTCGTTGATCCAGACCCTGTCTCAGGCGTTGGCGCAGCGTTGCATCGAGCCTGGCAGTGTGGTGGTGCTGGTGCCCTACGCACAGCTCATGGATGTGGGCCGACGCGCCTGGTCAAGCCACCGCCCCGATGGTTTTGCGCCGCGCTTCGAGTCCAGCCGCAACTGGGCTGCGTCGCTGCAGCCTTTCATGCCGGGGCCCACCGACCTGAGCATGGACATGGCGCGCGACTGCCTCGTGGCCTCGGCCTTCATCGACCGTGTGGCGCCCGCGCGGGCTGATGCCGAGCTGCGCGCGGTGATGGTCATGCGCCTGGTGGAGGCCGCTCGGCAACTCGCACCGCTGGCCGCGGCCGTGGCGCCAGAGCAGCGCATGGCATGGGCCGAAGCGCTGCAGCAGGCGCTGCTGCCAGGCCCGGCCTCGCTGCAGTGGGAGGGCCTGGTCGCGACGCTGGCGCTGACCTGGGCCAGCACGTCCGCCTACGCCACCGACGTGTTGTGGAGCCCGCAGGCCAGCCCCGGTGCGGGTGCGCAGGCACTGGTGGTGCTCCAAGGCTTTCAGACCGATCCGCTGGCCGCTGCGTTGTTGGCGCACTGGGGTGAGCGCGCGCTGAGCCTCTCATGGAGCGTGGTTGGTTCCGACGCTTCAGGCTGCACGCTGCACGCCTGCGATGACGCCGAAGACGAAGCGCAGCGCGCAGCCGCCTGCGTGATCGCGCGTGTGAATCAGGGCCATCAGCCCGTGGCCCTGGTCGCCACCGACCGCTTGCTCACCCGGCGCATCAGCGCGCTGCTGCACGGTGCAGGTGTCGCGGTGCGCGACGAGACCGGCTGGAAACTCTCCACCACCCACGCAGCCGCGCAGCTCATGAGCCTGCTGCGTGCGGCTTCGCCACGCGCGTCCATGGACGATGTGCTGGACTTGCTCAAACAGGCACCACGCTGGTCAGAAGAATCCGTGCTCACGCTGGAGCAACTGGCGCGCGAAGCCGGTGTGTCGCAGTGGCGCGCCGCGGTGCGCACAGCCAGCTTGGTGCACGCCTTGCCGGAGGGTCTGGTCGAGATCCTGAGCGCTCTGCAGTCGCCGCGCAGCCTGGTGCTGTGGCTGGACGCGGTGGCACAAGCCTTGAAAGCCACGGGACTGTGGGACGCGCTTCAAGCCGACGCGGCGGGCCAACAAGCCTTGCAGGTGCTGCGGCTGGAAGAGGGGGCAGCACGCGAACTCTCCGACATCGGCGAAACCTCGGGCGAGGCGGCGACTGGTCGATCCGCCGGGCGCAAACCGCTCGCCTTGTTCACGGCCTGGGTGCGCGATGTGCTGGAGGGCGCGACCTTCATGCCGCGCGGCACCGGCGAAGCGTCGGTGGTGATCCTGCCGATGGCGCAGTTGCTCGGTCGCTCGTTCGCCGCCACGGTGGTGCCGGGCTGCGACGAGGTGCACCTCAACCCCAGCCCCGAGCCGCCCGGCTCGTGGACCGCAGCGCAGCGCGAGCTGCTGGGCTTGCCCTCTCGCGACGCACTGGCCCAGGCGGCGGCGAATGCCTGGAAGTCGCTGCTGCGCATGCCGCGGCTGGACGTGTTGTGGCGCACGCAGGACATGGGTGAGCCTGTGATGCCGAGCGCCTGGGTGCTCGCCCTGCAGACCGACGCATGCAACGGAGACGACCCGCGCACAGCGACGACGCTGGTGTCGGCGCCGTCGGTGCGCCCTGCGCCGTCGGCCGGCGATGTGTTGCCCGGTGCACTCTCGGCCAGCGCGTACCAGGACCTGCGCGATTGCCCGTACCGGTTCTTCGCCATGCGCCAGTTGCGGTTGGTGGATGCGCCCGAGCTCGCGGCCGAGCCCGACCAGCGCGACATGGGCAACTGGCTGCATGCGGTGCTGCGCGCCTTTCACGAACAACGCGGCGACCAACGCCCTGGCGTCGATGCCGACCGCGCGGCGCTCGACCGACTCGCCACCGAGACCGCTGCTGCGATGGGTCTGAACGCGGGCGAGGGCGGCGCGAGCTTCCTGCCCTACGAGGTGGTGTGGCCCGCCACGCGCGACGGTTACCTGGAGTGGCTCGCCACGTTCGAGGCCACGAATGAGCGGCCCGGCCCACGCTTCGTGGAGGCCGAAGCGGTGATGACATCCACCGTCGGCCCGTGGAAGCTCTACGGCAAGCTCGACCGCGTGGACGCGCAGGACAGCCCCGAGGGCCCGATCCCGTTCGTGATCGACTACAAAACCGAGAGCCGCAAGACCACGACCGACCGTTTGAAGGAGCCGTTGGAAGACGTGCAGCTCGCCTTCTACGCCGCGCTGTTGCCCGACGACACCTTGCGCGCCGCCTACCTCAGCATCAACGACCGGCCTGGCTCCACGACCGCCGACACCGCCACCAAGCTGGTGGAGCACACCGAGGTGCTGGAGGCGCGTGAACAGCTGCGCGCCGGCCTGTCGCACGACATGGCGCGCGTGGCCGCCGGCCACCCCATGCCTGCGCTGGGCGAAGGCCGGGTGTGCGAGTTCTGCAAGGCGCGTGGTTTGTGTCGCAAAGATTTCTGGAGCGTTTCATGAGCGCACCAGCGGCCTACCAAATCAATGGCGCACCGGTGTCCCGCGAAGCGTTTTATGCGCTCGCCTGCGACCCGGCGCGCAGCATCGCGGTGCAAGCCTGCGCCGGCGCCGGCAAAACCTGGATGCTGGTCTCGCGCATCCTGCGCGCGCTGCTCGACGGCTGCGCGCCACAAGACATTCTGGCGATCACCTTCACCAAAAAGGCCGCGGGGGAGATGCGCAAGCGGCTGGGCGAAGAACTGCGGCGCTGGGCCGATCTGTCCGATGCCGAACTCGTGGATGTGTTGCAGCAACGCGGCCTGAGTGTCGCCGACGCACAGCGCTGTGTCGCTGAGGCGCGAAGACTGCATGCGCGGGTCACGGCCTTGGGCCGACCGGTGCAGGTGCGCACCTTCCACAGCTGGTTCGCCGCCTTGCTGCGCGGCGCGCCGCTGTCGGTGTTGCAGGAGCTGCAATTGCCGGTGCAGTACGAGCTGCTCGAAGACGACACGCAGGCGGTGGAGCAGGTGTGGCCGCGTTTTTACGGCGCGCTGGCCTCCAGTGCGCCCGATCGCCAGGACTTCGTGGACGCGGTGAGCACGCACGGCCGTTTTCAGACGCAGCAGGCGCTGCGCAAGGCCTTGCAGAAGCGCGTGGAGTTCGCGCTGGCCGATGCGGCGGGCGTGGTGCAGACCTCGGTGGATGCCATGGCCGAGCAGTTTCCCGAGTTCGCCGGCTTCGACGATCCGCTCCAGTGGCTGGTGGACCACGCGCCCACCCGCAGCCTGTTGTCGGGTGCCGCCATCGCGCTTGGCCGCGCCAGCGCTGTGACTTTTGCGGCGAAAGGCGTTGAACTGGAAAAGGCCCTCACCGGCCTGAACGGCGCCGGTGTGATGGACGCGCTGCTCACGCAGAAAAACGAGCCGCGCAAGTTCAGCG
>NZ_JBLYYB010000067.1:0-7015 GCF_048549895.1 Hydrogenophaga sp. | reverse complement strand
GTCCAGCGTGAGGTGCGTTGTCTCGGACAGATACCCCAACAGCAGCAATCGGTCGCACAAGGTGTTGATGCGCCGCGGAATACCACCGGAATGCTGGAACAGCGCGCCAAACACCGCTGCATCGAACGTGGGTTTGTCGGTGGCGCCAGCGCACTTGAGGCGGTGCTCCACGTAGGCGCGGGTGTCCTCTTCGTCCAGCGGGCCCAGATGGCAACGCGCTGTGACCCGTTGCCGCAACTGCAGCATGCTGGGTCCCTGGAGGATGTCGCGGAACTCCGGCTGGCCCACCAGAAAGGTTTGCAGCAGCGCCTGGTCGCCAAACTGGAAATTGGAGAGCATGCGCAACTCTTCCACCGCCAGTGGCTGCAGGTTTTGCGCTTCGTCAACGATCAGCAGGCATCGTTTGCCCTGGGTTGTCTGGGTGATGAAGAAAGCTTCCAGCGCCATGAGCATGTCGGCCTTGCCGGTGCCACGCACCGCAACGCCGAACGCAGCACAGACCAGTTTGAGTGCGTCTTCGGCGCCCAACTGTGTGCTCACCAGGTGGGCCGCCACCACCGAACCGTTCTCCAGGCTGTCAAGCAGGTCGCGGACGATGGTGGTTTTGCCTGCACCGACCTCGCCGGTGATGACAATGAAGCCCTCGCCGCGCATCACGCCGTATACAAGGTAAGAACGCGCACGCCGGTGCGGCTTGCTGCTGTAATAAAAACGGGGGTCGGGATTGAGCTGGAAGGGCTTGTTGCTCAGCCCGTAGAAAGCTTCGTACATGGTTCAGAACCGGTGGGTGATACGACCGGAGATGGCTGCGTCGTTGTAGGAGCCAGCTGTGTTGTTGAATCGACCGAACTGCAATTGAACGCTGCCGCTGGTCCTGGGGGCCAGTCGGGTGCTGAGTCCCAACGACACGGACTGGCGTTTGCTGCTGATGCCGGAACTGCCGCTGCTCTTCTGATCGATGTAGGCGGCATTGAACGACGTCAGCGGCGTGAGTCGATGGCCGTAACTGACACCCCAGGATTGCTGGTCGATCTCCGTGTTCGAGTCGAAGTCGTCACCCAAGGTGGTGAGTGAATCCAGGCGACTGGTGGTGCCGCGGCTCACGTTGAACGTGATGACGCCTCGAATCCCGTTCAACGCCACCGACAACCGCTGGGTCTGGTTCAAGGTTGCCGAAGAACTCAGGAAGTCCTGAAAGTTTTGTGCATCTGCAGGGATGTTGAAGTTGGCCAGAAACTGCAGCACGGCCTGGGCACGCAAGATGGGATCAGGGATGCTCTGCGCAAAGAGGGCGTCCACGATCTCATAGTTGGTCCCAAGCCTGACAGAGCCCGCCTGCGTTGGACTGTCGGATGCAGAACGCGAGGCGCTGTATCGCCAGATGGTGCGCCCGGTTCGATGCTCCAGAGAGGCGTTGTAACCGGTGCCGAAGTAGCGCTTCTCAACCGACACCGACAGGCTGGTCTGCAGCGAAGGACGCCAGTCAAAACCCAGTCCGGTGATGTTGTACGACTCGCGTTGCAAAGTGATGGTGTCGTTGGTTTCAACCCCTGCGCTGAGTGTCACGTTCAATTGCGGTGAAACCGACACGATCACCCCTGCCCGGGCAATATCGGACCGGGTGTCCCGGCCGATCACATAGTCGTTCTCTTGCGCGGACGCGTCAAAAAACCAACCCAATTGCTGCCCGACGGGCCGGCTGCCCAAACGCGCCGACAACACCTGCGAAGTGGAATCTGAGCGGATCGAGGTGTCCGTGTTGAGCGTCTGCAGGGCGTACCGCACCTGGTAATCAACCAATCCACCCAGGGTGCCGCGAATGTAGGGAGAAACTCGAAAGCTGGAGGTTTCAGAGCGGTTCACATCAGCCAGTCCCGTGAGGTTCTGAGGACCAAATGCAGAAACAGACTGGTCTGAAATCGAACCAGACACATCCACAAATGCCCTTTGATCCCAGGCCTCGACCGTGGCGCTCGCGTTGAGCCGATTGCTGAGCCGGTTGCCCGAGTTCCCGTCAAGGAAATACTCGGCACGGAGCGAGTAATCCACGAACCCTTTCACCCTGGCCGTGTTCAGCACCGCGCGCAAGGCTGGCGTGACGTCCAACATCAACTCGCTGCGCCCGTTGCTGCTCGATGCGTTTCCGTTGGAAGAGAGGGTAGCCCCCACGGAAACGCTGGGCTCGATCCACACCGTCGCTCGGCCGGCACCGGGTGATCCGGACGGGTCGTCGGTTTGCGCCCGGGACTCGCCCATGAGCATGCCCAGCAGCACGGCGCAACCCAACATGGTCGCGGTGCGCTTGGGCACGCGAGGTGTCATGGGGTGCAGTGTCCTCATCAAGATGCCCCTCGCTCGCTGGTTTTCATGACGCAGCAGACACGGTCGTGTTGGACTCAGCGGCCTGACTGACCGACTGGCCATAGCCAAACCCATACCCGTAGCCATAGCCGTAGGCATCCTGATCACCGCCGCGCGCCTGGTTCAGCATGAGCAACTTGACCGGGCAGGCATCGATCGTCGTCAGCGCGTGAAGCACCTGGGAACGCAGCGTTTTCTCCGCATGGACCACCATCAGGATCTGGCCCATGTGCGAAGCCAGCACACGCGCCTCCGTCGTGAGCAGCAACGGTGGCGAGTCAAAAATGATGATGCGATCCGGGTACCGCTGGCCGAGCTCTTCGATCAACGCCGTCATGGCATCGCTGGCCAGCAGCTCGGTGGCTCTGGGGTGAGGGGTTCCGCTCAGGAGCAAGCTGAGCTTGTCCACGTTGGTCCGCAACAGCACGTCGGCCATCTGGAGCTTGTTGTCGATCAGCAAGTCCAGCAGACCGGGCCCGGCGGCCAGATTCAATGTCTTGCGCAGCGAAGGGCGGGACACATCTGCGTCCACCAGCAGCACCCTGTAGTCCAGTTCCATGGCAATGCTCATGGCCAGGTTCACAGCCGTGAAGCTTTTGCCTTCGCCCGGCATGGCGCTGGTGACCATGATCAGGTTGCCGTTGGGCACGGGTGCAGCCCCCTTGCCCGTGGCGTTGGCGAGCAGTGGCCGTTTGATGACGCGGAACTGGTCCGCAATGGCCGCGCGCGGTGCGTTGGGCGTCACGTAACCATTGATCGCAAGACTCTCGACGTCGAGCCGCACCGAGCGGGAGGTGCGCTCAGGTTCTGCAACCGTTGCCGGCTTGACCGCGGGCGGATGCAAGGCAGTGGGTGCGGCGGCAGTTGCCGGGATGGGGGCAGGTACCGCGGTGGCCTCTGGAGGCGCCACTTCAACGCCAGCCTGGCGGAGTTGCTCCAGACGCTGGGCTGCTTTTTCAATCAAACTAGACATGATTCGTGACTACCTTCCAAAGCCTGACCGATAGGCCAGAAAGGCCATTCCCACCAGAAACACAACAACCAGGGCGATGACGGACGCCAGGAACCGGTACAGGCTGCGCGCCTCGCGCCGCTTCACCACATCGTTCTTCACCAGAGTGACCACGCCGAGCAAGGGCAGATCCGTGGCTGCGCGCAGCGAATTCGCATCAAAAAACACCGGGCGGATCTGGCTCATCAGGAAGGTCACGCCCAAGCCTGCAGCGAGCGCGGCCAGCAGGCCAGCGGGAAGCAGCAACACCCGGTTGGGAGCCACCGCTTTGGGGTTGGCGCGCGGCGGGTCGATCACCCGGAAATCCGCCAGGCTGGATGCACTTTCCAGCTCACCCCCCATGGTGATCGACTCGCGACGAGCCACCAGATCCTCATAATTCTTGCGGTTGATTTCGTAGTCCCGGTTGAGCTGGGCCTGCTCGGCTTCGATCTGCGGGGCCACCTTCATAGACTCGCGGGTACGGCCGACGCGTGACTCGTATTCGGCAACACGGGCGCGCAAAGAGGCCACCTGGACTTCGGCTGCCGAGGCGATGCGGGACAGTTCGTAAAGCGCGGGGTTGGTTTCAAGGACAGGCTGGCCGGGATTGGCAGCCGCCGCCTTTTGCATCTCTTCCACCTCCTTGCGCTTTTGCTCTTCCAACTCCTTGATGAGACGCCGGGTGTTGATCACGTCGGGATGCTGTTCGGTGTAGCGCTGCAACAAACCATCCAGGCTTCGCTTGAGCGGATCGATCCGGGCGTCCAGCTCTGGTGTGGCGAACGAGGACCCACCTTGCGCGGGCGATGCGCGCTGCGCAGACCTGGCTGCGTCGAGCTGCTTGCGCGCAACGTCCCGGGCACTTTCAGCCTCGCGCAGATCCAGTTTGGCCTGGTTGAGCGTGTTGGTGACTTCACCCAGCCGTCCAGCGGTGTCAAGCCCGCCCTGTGACTGAATATCGATGTTGCGCAGCCGAAACTCCTTGAGCCGCGTTTCCGCTTCCGTCAGGCGGGCTTCGTAGTTCTTGATCTGCTCTTCGATGAAGCGACGGGCCGTGTCCGAATCGGATTTGGTGCTCCCCAGGCTGGACTCCACAAACACCGTCATCAGCGACTGGACAACCCGCAAGGCTTTCTCGGGGCTCTCCCCCTGGTAAGCGAGGGTGTACAGGTTGTCGCGACCGGTCGACCGGATGGACAACGAATCGGTCACTTGGGTGATCAGCTTGTCCTGCTCGGCTTTCGATTGAGCGCCGAGGTCCAGGTCGGCCATGCGGATCAGCTTTTCAACTGTGGGCCGACTGATGAGCGTGCGGCTGAGCATGTTGACCTGTTGCTCGATGTTGGGCTGCACAGCCAAGCCAGACATCAGGGGTCTCAGTATCGACTGGGTGTCCACATAGACACGGGCTGAAGCCTCGTACCGGTCGGGCATGAGGAGAACCGTGGTGGCCGCGCCGGCCGCCACCAACCAAGCCACGGCAACGCCCAGACGCCGGTACTTCCACATCCCCCTGAGGAAAGTTGTGATTTGCTGAATGAGTTCTTGCATGCAAGCGACTGTCTTTGACAGTGAAAAATGAAACGCTCACCCGCACCAGGCGGATGAATTCAAGTCGCGGTGAAAGCGGAAATCAGAACCAGCCCTGGGGAATGATCAGGATATCGCCCGGCAGCATTTCAACGTTGGCGGAGATGTCGCCGCGCTTGACGAGATCTTTCAGGCGCACGTTGTAGCGCTTGTTGCTGTCACTGGCCCGGATGATGGTGGCCTTGTTGCCGTCAGCAAAGTCGGTCAGGCCGCCCACGGCAATCATCACGTCCATCACGGTCATTTTTTGCTTGTAAGGCAGAAACTGCGGCTTGGCTGCTTCACCCACCACACGGATCTGTTCGCTGTAGGGTCCCACGAAGTTGGTCACGATCACGGTGACGACGGGGTCACGAACGAACTTTGCCAGCGCAGTTTCCACGTCGCGCGCGATTTGGGTGGGGGTCTTGCCCTGGGCAACCAGTTCGTCAACCAACGGGGTCGAGACCTTGCCATCGGGTCGCACAGGAACGCTGGAAGACAGTTCGGGGTTGCGCCAGACATTGATGTTGAGGTTGTCGCCAGGGCCCACGATGTAGTTGTAGTCGGGGCTTGACGCCAGGACAGGCGCAGGCGGGTTGGCGTTCTGGGTGGCGCAACCCGTTGCACCGAGCACCACGGCCAGCATCGCGAGGCCGCGAGCGGAAATGCGCATGAGTTCTGAAGTATGTTTTTGCATGGTCCACGTCCTCAAAATCACGGGTAAATGTTAATAAAAGTTAACGGTCTTTTTGAATATACCGCACACCACCGCCCGATGACTACCCGCAAAGTGTGACGAAGTACCCGAAGTGCGGAGGGTCGCACGGTACAGCAGATTTAGTGTTGCTAAAGAGCGCTGGAGCACAAACGGAGTGCCCGCAACCATGCCTGCGCGGACCCGCCGACTAAAATCCTGCGTTGCTCAACCCACCTATTCTCAGGAACCTCAGCATGTCTCTCTTCACCGCCGTCGAAATGGCACCGCGCGATCCCATTCTGGGTCTGAACGAACAGTTTGCCGCCGACACCAACCCCAACAAGGTGAATCTGGGCGTGGGTGTGTATTTCGACGACAACGGCAAGCTGCCGTTGCTGCAGTGCGTGCAGAGCGCCGAGAAGACCATGATGGACAAACCCACCGCGCGAGGCTACCTCCCCATCGACGGCATCGCCGCCTACGACGCCGCCGTCAAAGGCCTGGTGTTCGGTGTCGACTCGGAGCCGGTGACTTCGGGCCGGGTGGCAACTGTGCAGGCCATCGGCGGCACAGGCGGCCTGAAAATCGGCGCCGACTTCCTCAAGCGGCTGAACCCCGACGCCACGGTGCTGATCAGCGACCCGAGCTGGGAAAACCACCGCGCCCTTTTCACCAACGCCGGCTTCACCGTGGGCACCTACGCCTACTACGACGCCGCCAAGCGCGGCGTCAACTTCGACGGCATGCTGGCCAGCCTGAACGCCGCTGCGCCCGGCACCATCGTTGTGCTGCACGCCTGCTGCCACAACCCCACCGGCTACGACATCACCCCCGAGCAGTGGGACCAGGTGATCGCCGTGGTCAAGGCGCGCAGCCTCACCCCATTCCTTGACATGGCCTACCAGGGCTTTGGTCACGGCATTGCCGAAGATGGTGCGGTGATCGCCAAGTTCGTGGCTGCGGGTCTGGTGTTTTTTGTCTCGACCTCGTTCTCCAAGAGCTTCAGCCTCTATGGCGAGCGTGTGGGTGCCTTGTCGGTGCTGTGCGAGAACGCTGAAGAAGCCTCGCGCGTGCTGTCGCAGCTCAAGATCGCCATCCGCACCAACTACTCCAACCCGCCCATCCACGGCGGTGCGGTGGTGGCGGCCGTGCTCAACAACCCCGAGCTGCGCACCCTCTGGGAAAAAGAGCTGGGCGAGATGCGCGTGCGCATCAAGGCCATGCGCCAGAAGTTGGTGGATGGTCTGAAGGCCGCCGGTGTGAAGCAGGACATGGGTTTCATCATCCGCCAGATCGGCATGTTCAGCTACTCAGGCCTGAACAAGGACCAGATGGTGCGTCTGCGCAGCGAGTTCGGCGTGTACGGAACAGACACCGGTCGCATGTGCGTG
>NZ_JBLYYB010000066.1:0-13408 GCF_048549895.1 Hydrogenophaga sp. | reverse complement strand
GTGGGCATGGGCGAGGGTTCCAAGATCTCCATCATCTTCATCGGCACCTTTTTCGAGTCTGTGCCGATGGGGTCTGATGCGGTGCGCAGCGTTCCGGCGGCGCAGGTGGAGGCGGCGCAGACCATGGGCGCCAACCGATTGGAGCTGATCGAGAAGGTGATCTTTCAAAGCGCCAAGCCGGCATTGCTCGACACGCTGCGCATCACCATGGGCTGGGCCTGGACGTACCTGGTGGTGGCCGAGCTGGTGGCCGCCAACTCGGGCCTGGGCTACGCGATCTTGCGCGCCCAGCGCTTCCTGCAGACCGACACCATCTTCGCCGGGATCATCGTCATCGGCCTCATCGGGCTGGTCACCGACCAGCTCTTTCGCTGGGGGCACCGCCGCGCGTTTCCCTGGCTTTATTTGAAATGAGCACCCCCTGCGCCGCTTCGCGTCTTCCCCCTCTCTGGCCTTCGGCCGGAGGGGGACCGCACCTGCGGCCTGGCAAAGCCAGTTCCGCGGTGCGTCTGAAAGGCGTTCCTCCATTCGAGGCATCCACTCAAAAAGGTTGTTCATGAGCACCGCCCACATTCCCCTGCCCAAGATCGTCATCCGCAGCCTCAGCAAACGCTTTGACGGCGCGGCCATCAACGCACTCGAAGGCATCAACCTCGACATCGGCGAGAACGAGTTCGCCACCTTCGTGGGGGCGTCGGGCTGCGGCAAGTCCACGCTGCTGCGCACCATTGGCGGGCTGGAAACACAGACCAGTGGCGACCTGCTGGTGGACGGCCGCGCGGTGGACGGCCCGGGCATCGACCGCGCCATGGTGTTCCAGCACTACAGCCTCTACCCGTGGATGACGGTGATGGAGAACATCAAGTTCTGCCGCCAGCTCAAGGCCCACACCGACGGCCGCACCTCGGCCGACGTGGAAGCCGCCTCGGGCCGGGCCGACGCATTGTTGCGCCTCATGGGCCTGCAGCCCGTGGCCAACGCCTGGCCCAACCAGCTCTCGGGCGGCATGCAGCAGCGCGTGGCGATTGCGCGCGCGCTCATGGGCCGCCCTGATGTGTTGCTGATGGACGAGCCCTTCGGCGCGCTCGACGCGCAAACCCGCGAGGTGATGCACGACCTGATCCGTTACGTGCACAAGCTGGAGAAAACCACCATCGTCTTCGTGACGCACGACGTGGAAGAAGCGCTGTACCTCGGCGGGCGTGTGGTGCTGATGGCGCCGCGCCCCGGGCGCATCGACACCATCTACGACGTGCCCTTTGGCGACCAGCGCGTGCAAGACCTCAAGCATGAGCCCGGGTTCGTGCGCCTCAAGCGCGACATCCTGGAGCGCATTCGCGAGACCTCGGGCATGAAGACCGATCTGGAGCAGCTGCAGCGCCTTTCGGGCGCGGGCGCGGAGAGCTGAGCCATGCGATCTCCGTTCGCCCTGAGCCTGTCGAAGGGCTCACCAACACCTTGGCAAAGGCTTCGACAGGCTCAGCCCGAACGGAGGTCGGCTCAACCTGAACGAATTTCAATCAACCGGAGACAAGCATGAACCCACAAGAGATCGCAGACCCCTTGACCGTGGTGCCGCCCAACCCACCGCAGGCAGCGCCGGTGGACGCGCCCGCGCTGTGGCAGCGCTTCCCCGCCGCCGCGCTGGAGGGTGTGGACACGGCGCGCGCCATGTGGAGCGAGGTGGTGCCCGGCGGCAGCCACTGGAGCTGGCGCATGCCGCGCGGCAGCGCCATCCGCTTTGTGGCGCTGGAGGCCGGGGCCAACGTGAGCCTGGTGCTCTACAGCGCTCTGGAAAAGCTGGAGCGCTACAACATGCCCGACAGCCTGAAGGCGCAGCACACCGCGCACTACACACAAGGCCATGTGCTCATGAGCGACATGGGCCGCAGCATGGCCAGCTTCACCGCCGACAGCCTGGGCTGGCACGACCCGCTGGGCGCGCTGTTGGACGCCGAGCTGATGCAGCAGAAGTACGGCGAGAAGCGCTACGAGCACGCGCGAAACGCCATGCACCGCTCGGGCAAAGACGGCCTGCTGATCGAGATCGGCAAATACGGTCTCACCAAGCGCGACCTGATCGCGCCGGTGAACCTGTTCAGCAAGGTGGGTGTGGACGCGCAGGGCCGTTTTGCCTTTGTGCCGGACCACGCCAAGGCAGGCGACTTTGTGGAACTGCGGTTCGACATGGACGTGATCCTGGCCATGAGCACCGCACCCCACGGGCTGGACACCGCGCCCGCCTACGCGCCCAAGAAGGTGGGCCTGCTGGCCTGGCGCTGCGGCGCCGCGCCGGCCTTTGATGCGTGCCGCGCCTTCCGCCCCGAGAACGCGCGCGCCCTGCACAACACCGACATGCTGTACCTGTGAGGAGCCCTTCATGAACACCGCCACCGACATCCGCATCCTTGAAAGCCAGCTCGACCCGGCCCACGCCGTGATGGACCAGCGTCACCCGCCCGGCGAGCCCATCCTGTTTGAAGTGAAGCGCGGGCAGACGCTGCGCATCGTCGACCTGGAGGGCAACCAGGCCGCCGACGTGCTGTTCTACAGCCGCCACGACCCTGCAGAGCATTACAGCGCCACCAACACCATGCAGCGCCAGGGCGGCATCTACCTCACCACCGGCTCGGTGATCCGCAGCAACGACGGACGCGCCATGCTCACCATCGTGGCCGACACCTGCGGCCGCCACGACACGCTGGGCGGCGCCTGCGCGGCCGAGAGCAACACCGTGCGCTACGCGCTGCAGAAGAAGTTCATGCACAGCTGCCGCGACAACTACCTCATCGCCCTGCAGCACGCCGACGTGGGACTGGGCAAACGCGACCTCGTGCCCAACATCAACTTCTTCATGAACGTGCCCGTCACAGCCGAGGGCGCGCTGAGTTTTGAAGACGGCGTGTCCGGCCCGGGGAAGTACGTGGAGATGCGGGCGGAGATGGATGTGTGGGTGTTGATCAGCAACTGCCCGCAACTCAACAACCCGTGCAACGCCTACAACCCCACGCCGATTCAGTTGCTTGTCTGGAATGAATGAGCCCAGTCGTCATGAGCCCACCCCTCCCGTTCGGGCTGAGCCTGTCGAAGCCCCCGCCAACCTGGTTGGGATGCCCTTCGACAAGCTCAGGGCGAACGGAGGGGAGCTCACGGCGAACGGCCTCTGGATTCGCGAGCAGGACGACCTGCTTGTGTGCCTTCTACATGCAGGACGGCCTGCACCGGAGTTCTTGTGTTCACCAAAGTCCTGATTGCCAACCGAGGCGCCATCGCCTGCCGCATCATCCGCACCCTCAAAACCCTGGGCGTGCAAAGCGTGGCCGTGTACTCCGAAGCCGACGCGCAGGCCCGCCATGTGCGCGAGGCCGACGAGGCCTACTTGCTGGGCCCAGCCCCGGCGGCCGAGAGCTACCTGCGTGCCGACCGCATCCTGCAGATCGCCAAAGACTGCGGCGCGCAGGCCATCCACCCCGGCTACGGTTTCCTCTCCGAGAACCCGGCGTTTGCCGAAGCCTGCGAGGCCGCGGGCATCGCCTTCATCGGCCCCGCACCCGCGCAGATGCGCGCCTTTGGCCTCAAGCACACCGCACGCGATCTGGCGGAGCAGCGCGGTGTGCCGCTGCTGCCGGGCTCGGGCCTGTTGACCGATCTCGCACAGGCGCAGAGCGAAGCCTCGCGCGTGGGCTTCCCCGTGATGCTCAAGAGCACGGCGGGCGGCGGCGGCATCGGCATGCGGCTGGTGTGGAACGCGGCCGAACTCACCGACGCCTTCGACTCGGTGGGGCGCATGGCGCAGGCCAACTTCAAGGACGCGGGCCTGTTCATCGAGAAGTACGTGGAGCAGGCGCGGCACATCGAGGTGCAGGTGTTTGGCGACGGCGTGGGCGGCGTGATCGCGCTCGGCGAGCGCGACTGTTCGGTGCAGCGGCGCAACCAGAAGGTGATTGAAGAAACGCCCGCGCCGGGCCTGAGCGACGCCCAGCGCAGCGAGCTGCACGCCACCGCCGTGCGGCTGGCGCAGGCGGTGAACTACCGCTCGGCCGGCACGGTGGAGTTTGTGTACGACGCTGCCTCGGGTGCGTTCTATTTCCTCGAAGTGAACACGCGCCTGCAGGTGGAGCACGGCGTGACCGAGCAGGTGTGTGGCGTGGACCTGGTGGCGTGGATGCTGCAGCTCGCCGCCGGCGACCTGCCGCCACTGCACACGCTGCAACCCTCGCCCAAAGGCGCGTCGATCCAGGTGCGGCTGTACGCCGAAGACCCGGCGAAAAACTTCCAGCCGAGTGCGGGCCTGCTCACCGAAGTGGTGTTCCCGGTCGATGCGCGGGTGGACAGCTGGGTGGAGCGCGGCACCGAGGTGCCCGCCTGGTACGACCCGATGCTGGCCAAGCTGATCGTCACGGCCGACACGCGCGAAGCAGCGCTGAAAAAGATGGAAGACGCGCTGGACGCCACGCGCCTGGCCGGCATCGAGACCAACCTGGGCTACCTGCGCCAGGTGGTGCGCGACCCGGTGTTCCGTGCCGGCAAACAGGTCACGCGGTTTCTCTCCACCTTCGCCTACCACCCGGCCACCATCGACGTGCTGGAGCCCGGCGTGCAGACCAGCGTGCAGGACTGGCCGGGCCGGCAAGGCTACTGGGACGTGGGCGTACCGCCGAGTGGCCCCATGGACATGCACGCGCACCGGGCGGCCAACGCGCTGGTGGGCAACACACCCGACGCGGCGGCGCTGGAGATCACCCTGGCCGGGCCCACGCTGCGCTTCAACACCGCCACGGTGGTGGCGGTGACGGGTGCGCCGGCCAAGCTGACGCTGAATGGCGAGGCCGTGCCGATGTGGCAAGCCATTCAGGTGCCCGCTGGTGGCCTTCTCGCCGTGGGCCGCTGCGAACACGGCGTGCGCCTTGCGATGGCTGTGGCGGGTGGGCTTGATGTGCCGCTGTATTTGGGCAGCCGAAGCACGTTCACGCTGGGGCAGTTTGGCGGGCACGCGGGGCGGCATTTGCGCACGGGGGATGTGCTTCACCTTGGCGCAGTTTCAGCTCGGTCCACAGTGTTGGTGAGCCCTTCGACAGGCTCAGGGCGAACGGAGGGTGTTGGCGCTCTGCCTGAACAGACCTCCGTTCGGGCTGAGCTCACCTCCGTTCGGGCTGAGCCCACCTCCGTTCGGGCTGAGCCCACCTCCGTTCGGGCTGAGCCTGTCGAAGCCCCCGCCTACACCCACCACTGGGACATCAACGTCCTCTACGGCCCGCACGGCGCCCCCGACTTCTTCACGCCCGACGACATCACGATGTTCTTCGGCACCGACTGGAAGATCCACCACAACAGCAGCCGCACAGGGGTGCGCCTCATCGGCCCCAAACCCCAATGGGCGCGCACCGACGGCGGCGAGGCGGGCCTGCACCCGTCGAACATCCACGACAACGCCTACGCCATCGGCGCGATCGACTTCACCGGTGACATGCCGGTGATCCTCGGGCCCGACGGCCCGAGCCTGGGCGGCTTTGTGTGCCCGGCCGTGGTGCTGCACGACGAACTGTGGAAGCTGGGCCAGCTGCGCCCCGGCGACACGGTGCGCTTTCACCGGGTGTCATACGAACATGTGATGGGCTGGGATGCCCTTCGACAGGCTCAGGGCGAACGGAAGGGGTTGGCTCCGGACGCGCCAATCACAACCGTTCGGACTGAGTCCACCTCCGCTCGGACTGAGTCCACCTCCGCTCGGGCTGAGCCCACCTCCGTTCGGGCTGAGCCTGTCGAAGCCCTCACCCACCAGCTCTCCCCCATCCTCGACGACCGCGCCGCACAAGGCGACCGCCCACGCCGCGTGATCCGCCAGGCCGGCGACCGCTACGTGCTCATCGAGTTCGGCCCGCTCACGCTGGACCTGGAACTGCGCATGCGCGTGCAGGCGCTCCTGCACGGTCTGAAAGCACGGGAACTGAAAGGTGTGATCGACCTCACCCCGGGTATCCGCTCGCTGCAGGTGCACTTTGACCCCGCCCTGCTGCCGCGCAACGAACTGCTGCAGATCATCAGCGAGGCAGACGACGCACTCCCCCCGGTGGACGAGATGGTGGTGCCCTCGCGCACCGTGGTGCTGCCGCTGAGCTGGGACGACCCGCAGACCAAGCTGGCCATCGAGAAATACATGCAGTCGGTGCGGCCGGACGCGCCCTGGTGCCCGAGCAACATCGAGTTCATCCGCCGCATCAACGGGCTGGACAGCATCGAAGACGTGTTCAACATCGTGTTCGACGCGCGTTACCTCGTGCTCGGCCTGGGCGACGTGTACCTGGGCGCGCCGGTGGCCACACCGCTGGACCCGCGCCACCGCCTCGTGACCACCAAGTACAACCCAGCGCGCACCTGGACGCCCGAGAACGCGGTGGGCATCGGCGGCGCCTACCTCTGCGTCTACGGCATGGAAGGCCCGGGCGGTTACCAGTTCGTGGGCCGCACGCTGCAGATGTGGAACCGCTGGCGCCACGGCACACCAGGCTCCGACTTCGAACAGCCCTGGCTGCTGCGCTTCTTTGATCAGATCAAGTTCGAGCCGGTGAGCGAAGACGCTCTCAAGACCATCCGCGCGAATTTTCCGCACGGCGGCCATGCGCTGCGCATGGAGGAAGGCACCTTCAGCCTCAAGGACTACCGGCGCTTTCTGGCCGAGAACGAAGCCAGCATCACCGCGTTCAAGACGACACAACAGGCTGCGTTTGAAGCCGAGCGCGAACGCTGGGTGGCGGCCGGGCAAAACGATTTCACGAGCGACGACGCGGCGGCCAGAGCCGGCGCGGCCGACGAGGTGGATTTGCCCGAGGGCGGGCGTCTGCTGGCCACCAGCGTGCCGGGCAATGTGTGGAAGGTGGCTGTGAGCGTGGGCCAGCAGGTGCAGGCCGGCGACGTGCTGCTGGTGATCGAGTCCATGAAGATGGAATTCAACCTGCTGGCACCGGCCAACGCCACGGTGCACAGCCTCATGTGCGCCCAAGGCGGTGCGGTGTCGGCCGGGCAGAACGTGCTGGTGCTGATCGACGAAGCCGTCTGAGTCCAGAACAACAACGGAGTGTTTTCATGTCACTGAGCCAACTGTCTTTTGACCTCGCCAGCCTGCAAGCCGCCTACCGCGGCGGCACCACCGTGCGCGAGGTCATCGCCGAAGCGTTGGCGCGCTGCCGCGCCGACACCCACCACGCCTTCATCCATGTGCTGACCGACGCCGAGGTGGCGCCCCTGGTGGCCCGGCTCGACGGCGTGGAACCGGCGAGCCTGCCACTGTTTGGTGTGCCCTTCGTGATCAAGGACAACATCGATCTCGCCAGCATTCCGACCACCGCCGGTTGCCCCGAATTTGCCTACACACCCACCGAGAGCGCTTTCCTCATCCAGCAGCTCATGGCGGCCGGTGCGGTGCCGGTGGGCAAGGCCAACCTCGACCAGTTCGCCACCGGCCTCAACGGCACGCGCTCACCGTATGGCGCGTGCAAAAACGCGTTCGATCCGGACTTCATCTCGGGTGGTTCCAGCTCGGGCTCGGCCGTGTCGGTGGCCAAGGGTTACGCCACGTTTTCGCTGGGTACGGACACTGCCGGCTCGGGCCGCGTGCCGGCCTCGTTCAACAACCTGGTGGGCCTCAAGCCCACGCTGGGCCTGCTCTCGGGCACGGGCGTGGTGCCGGCCTGCCGGTCGGTGGACACGGTGAGCATCTTCGCGCTCACCGCCGCTGATGCGCAGGCCGTGCTGGGTGCAGCGGCGGCGTTTGACGCGAGCGACGCTTACAGCCGGGCAGCCCAGCCCTTCGGCGTGGATTTCTCAGCGGGCCCGTTCCGCTTTGGGGTGCCGCGCGCGCAAGACCTGGCCTTCTTCGGCAACGACGCGGCGGCAGCGCTGTTCAACACCTCGGTGGAGCGGCTCAAAGCCCTGGGCGGCACACCGGTCGAGGTGGACCTCACGCCCTTCCTGGAGGCGGCGCGCCTGCTCTACGACGGCCCGTGGGTCGCAGAGCGCTATGTGGCCATCCAGGACTTCATCACCGCGCAACCCAACGCCGTGTTTCCCCCGGTGCGCACCATCATCGAAGGCGGCCGCAACGTGACCGGCGCGCAGGCGTTCGCCGCGAGCTACCGCCTCAAGGCGCTCAAGCGCGTGTGTGACGCGGTGTGGAACGACATCGACTGCCTGCTCACGCCCACCGCCGGCACGATCTACCGCATCGCCGACATGCAGGCCGACCCGATCCAGCTCAACTCCAACCTGGGCCGCTACACCAACTTCATGAACCTGCTGGACTACAGCGCGGTGGCGGTGCCCTCGGGCTTTCTGGCGGGTGGCGCGGCGCAAGGCCTGCCCTGGGGCGTGACGCTGGCCGCGCCCGCGTTCAAGGACATCGCGCTGCTGCGCTTGGCCGACCGGTTCCACCGCGCCGAGACCTTCACGCTCGGCGCCACGCCCACACCGCTGGCCAGCACACCCGCGTGCACCGGCCTGCCCTCGGGCGAGGTGGGCGCGGCCGGCAGCGGCACCGTGCGCGTGGCGGTATGCGGTGCTCACCTCTCGGGCCTGCCACTGAACCACCAGCTCACCTCACGCGGCGCGCGCCTCATCGGCAGTCCACATTCGGCGCCCGACTACCAGCTGCACGCGCTGGCCGGTGGCCCGGTGCAGCGGCCCGGCATGGTGCGCGTGGCCGAGGGCGGCTCGGCCATTGCGCTGGAGGTGTGGGAGGTGCCCGCCGCCCACTTCGGCAGCTTCGTGGCCGGCATCCCCGCGCCGCTGGGCATCGGCAAGGTGAAGCTGGCCGATGGCAGCGAGGTGCCCGGCTTCATCTGCGAAGGCCTCGGCATCGAGGGCGCCACCGACATCACGCACTTCGGCGGCTGGCGCGCGTGGCTCGCGGCGGGCGCGCCGCGCTGAGGCGAGCCCTCAGAAATCCAGCGTGGCCTGCGCGGGGGCTTCCACCGCGCGTGGCTGGGTGATGTTTTCCGCGCTGCGGTTGCGCGAGCCGTGGCGCTTGACGATGCTGGCCTGCACCGCTGCCACGGCCGGGTCGGTGCGCAGGGCGTAGACGCGTTCCTTGGCCGCGCGCGTGGCCGTTTCCAGATCGACCAGCGGCGCGGCAATGTCCACGCCCACCACCACACGGCAGCGCGCCTGCAGCTCGGGCGGCATGAGCCAGGGCTGGAAGAGCCAGGTGTCGGGCACACGCTGCATCGCGGGCAGCCAGCGGCGCACAAACTGGCCGTGCGGGTCGTGGTCCTGCGCCTGTTTGACGGGGTTGTAGACGCGCGTGGTGTTGATGCCGGTGGTGCCGCTCTGCATCTGCAACTGGCTCCAGTGGATGCCGGGCTCGTAGTCGATGAACTGGCGCGCCAGCCACTCGCCCACCGGGCGCCAGTGCAGCCACAGCGGGTACGCCGCCACCGACACCAGCATGGCGCGCATGCGGAAGTTGATCCAGCCGGTCTCGCGCAGCATGGCCACGCAGGCGTCCACCAGCGGCCAGCCGGTGCGGCCATCCATGAGCGCCTGCAGGTGCACCGGGTTGTGGTCGTGCTCGCGCAGGCCCTCGTAGCCGGGGTGCATGTTGTGGTGCTCGATGGCGGGCTCGGTCTCCAGCTTCTGGATGAAGTGGCAGTGCCAGTGCAGCCGGCTCATGAAACCTTCCAGCCCCAGGCGCTGGCGGCCTGGCAGGCTCGGGTCGTCCAGGCGGCTGCGCGTGGCCTGCACCACCTCGCGCAGGCTCAGGCAGCCCCAGGTGAGGTAGGGCGAGAGGCGCGAGCAGGCGGTGGGCGCCGAGAGCGGCGAGGAGATGCCGCCGCGGTAGCTGGCGCTGCGCTCATTCAGGAAACTCTGCAGCACGGCCAGGCCTTGCGCGCGGCCGCCGCGTTGGCGCTGGGGTGGTTCGTGGGCGTCGAGACCCAGCTCGTCCGCGCTTGGCCAAGGGTCGGTGAAGCGCGGTACTTCGGCCGCTTGCAACGATGGTGTGGGCGCCTGCTCGGCGTGCGTGAGCTGCTCCCACTGCCGCACCCAATGTTTGCGTTCGCACAGGCCACGCACCACGCCGAACTGGCGGAACTCGCGCCACGGCAGGGCTTTGTCGGCGCACCACTGTTTCACACGCAGGTCGCGCTCATAGCTCGCGGCGTTGCCGGTTTCTTCGTGCGAGAGCAATTCGGCAAAAGGGGCTTGCTGGTGCAGGCGTTCGAGGACTTCAACCGCGTCGCCCACCGCGAGCTGCAGCCGGCCACCGAGGCGTTTGAGTTCGGCCTGCAGGTTTTTCAAGCTCTCTTGCACAAAGCCGAGGTGCTGCCGCGCGGCATCGGGCTGGCGCCACAGCGCGGGCTCCAGCACATACAGGCACAGCACCGGCCCCAGGCGCGCGGCCTCGGCCAGCGGCGCGTGGTCCCACACCCGCAGATCGCGCTTGAACCAGACCACGCTGTACGTCATCGCGGCATTCTGATTCGTGCGGCGCGTTGTTGCGTGGCTGGGGGCTTTGCCGTGGCGGTTGTGCGCAGGCGAAAAAAACCAGACCCGAGGGTCTGGTTTTTTGATCAGGCTGTTGAGGCCCGATGGGATTCAACGCGGGCTGCGGCGGGCCATGGGGCGCGACGGTGCGCCTTCCGGGCGGCGCGGTGCAAATTCACCACCGCGCATGGCGCCGCGCTCGGCGTTGCCACGGTCGCTAAAACCGCCACGTTCAGCGCCACGGTCTGCACCACGCTCACCCATGGGCTTGTCGCTGCGGCCGAAGCTGTTGAAGCCACCGGGCTTGGGGCCGAAACCGGGGCGCGCAGGTGCACGGTCGGCAAAGTTGCGGCCAGCAGCGGGGCGCGTGTCGGGGCGGTAGCCACCGGCATCACCACGGTTCTCGCCACGGTCACCGAAACGGTTTTCACCGCGGTTGTCGAAACGGCCTTCCGGGCGCTGTGGCTCGGCACGGCCTTCGAAACGCGGGTCAAAACGCGTGCCGGGACGGCTGTGGTCGACGCGGGGCGCTTCATTGCGGGCTTCGAAGCGCGGCGCTGGGCCACGGCGGTCGTTGTTGCCGGCAAAGCGGTCGTTGCCACCGAAGCGGTCGTTCGAGCGGCCGGCTGGGCGTCCGCCACGGCCGAAAGCTTCGTTCTGCGGAGCGCGTTGGCGCGGCTCCAGGCCGGTCACGGTTTCCACGTTGATGCGTTGGCGCGTGTAAGCCTCGATGTCGAAGATCTTGCGGCGGTCGCGCAGTTCGGCGAACGTGATGGCAAGGCCATCGCGGCCGGCACGGCCGGTGCGGCCGATGCGGTGCGTGTAGTCCTCGGCCTTCATCGGCAGGCCGAAGTTGAAGACGTGGGTGATGGTGGGCACGTCGATACCGCGAGCGGCCACGTCGGTGGCGACCAGGATCTGCACCTGGCCGGCGCGCAGCGCCATCAGGCGGCGATTGCGGATGCCCTGGCTCAGGGCACCGTGCAGCGCCACGGCGGCAAAGCCGGCCTGCTGCAGATCGGTGGCGAGGCCGTCGCACTCAATCTGCGTGCTGCAGAACACCACGGCCTGGTTGATCGAAGCGTCGCGCAGCCAGTGGTCGAGCAGCTTGCGCTTGTGGTCGGCGTTGTCGGCCCAGAACAGCACCTGCTTGATGTTGGCGTGTTGCTCTTGCGGGTTGTCGATCTGCACCTTTTGAACGTGCTTGCCGTTCTCGTGCATCACGCGCATGGCGAGCTGCTGGATGCGCGGCGCGAACGTGGCGCTGAACATCATGGTCTGGCGGCGCTGGCTGGTGAGGTCGTTGACTTCGGCCAGGTCGTCGGAAAAGCCCAGATCCAGCATGCGGTCGGCTTCGTCGACCACCAGGAACTGCACCTGGTCGAGCTTGAGCTGCTGCGAGCGCTGCAGGTCGAGCAGGCGGCCGGGGGTGGCGACGACGAGGTCGGCGTTCTGCAGCTTGGCGATCTGCAACTGGTAAGGCATGCCGCCCACCACGTTGGCCACGCGCAGGCCACGGCAATGGCGCACCAGGTCGATGGCGTCGTTGGCCACCTGCTGCGCGAGTTCGCGCGTGGGGCACAGGATCAGGGCGCCGGGGGTGGCGGCCTTGAAGTTGCGCGAGCTGGTCGGGTCTTTGCGCTTGGGCGCCTTGGGCGGTGCTTCGCCGCGGGCCAGGGCTTCGGCGGTCAGGCGCTCGCGCTCGGCGCGCTCCTTGGCGTCGGCATCGGCGCGCTGCTGCAGCAAGGTGTGCAACACGGGCAGCAGGAAGGCGGCGGTCTTGCCGCTGCCGGTCTGGCTGGAGACCATCAGGTCGGCAAAACGCGCTTCGCCCTGGGCCAGCATGGCCTTGGGGATCACGTTGTTCTGCACCTGGGTGGGCTGCACATAACCGAGGTCAGCACAGGCTTGCACCAGCTCGGGTGCCAGGCCCAGCAACTCGAAGCCGTTGGGGGCTGCGGGCACTTCAGGCGCGGTGGCCTCAGCGGTGTCGGTGGTGGAGATGATCTCTGCGTCGGTGTCGGCGGAGAGAATTTCGGGCGTGAATTCGCCCATCGTTTCAAAAGAGTCGCTCATGTTCGTCCATGCGCCAAAAAATGCGCAATTGATCGAATGAAGACGCTGGAAGGGACAGCCGACCCGCAAGGGGGTGGCCGCTCCATGGCGCTAGATCCGTTCGTGGTTACAAAACATCAACCATCAAACGGTCTACGCGCCTGGGGTCAGCCTGGAAAAAATCCGGTGACGCTGGGAGCGAATGGTCCCCATCCGTTGAGCCAGTCTCTGGAGAGCTTGGCGGGTGGTGCGGTCTTTCGGGAGACTGCGCCACCGTTGCAATCGGGGGGCCTGTGTGTGAGGCAGATGCACAAATCATCGCAGTTGCCTGCGAAGCCGCTGATTATAGCCCGAAGTTCAGGGAAAACCCTGAACTCTTTTTCGCCATCAGCTCAGAACACCCCTGACGATGTAGAAAAGAATGGCCGCGAGCACCGCCGTGGCGGGCACGGTGACGATCCACGCGGCCACGATGCGCATGACGGCCGAGCGTTTGACGATCTCTTTCTTGATCGCCTTCTTCATGGCCTTCTGTTCGTTCTTGGCCAGCAGGGCGCCCTCGGCGGTTTCGGTCGCCTCGCGCTGTTTGGTGCGGCGTTTCATCTCGGCGAGCATGCGCTTTTTCTCCTGCACCTCGGCCGCCTCGAAGCGGTGCAGGTAGGCCTCGACCTCGGCCCGGTCGGCACCCTGGTGGCCGGCAAACACCACCGCTTCCATCTTGGCGTAGTTCACCTTGAGCAGCTCGCGCAGAAAACCCACGCCAAACACCGCACCAATGGAGATGTGCGTGGTGGACACCGGCATGCCGAGCTGCGAGGCGACGATCACGGTGAGCGTGGCCGACATGGCGATCGAGTAGGCGCGCATGTTGTCGAGT
>NZ_JBLYYB010000065.1:0-8307 GCF_048549895.1 Hydrogenophaga sp. | reverse complement strand
GCGGCCATTGCCCCTATCTTTGAACTCTGTATTCAGAGTTCAAAGCCATTTCACCCCACCACCCGACGGAGACACCGCATGACCCAGCCCATGGACAAACACGACAGCCAACGCTCGACCGGCACCGCCGCACCCATCGAGAAGAAGCTGATTCCCTATGGCGGGTACCACACCAACAAGATCCCGGGCCACGACCCGGAGCTGACCGAGGTGGGCCCGGGCACGCCCACGGGTGAGTACATGCGCAGCTTCTGGCAGCCGGTCTGCATGTCCATGGAGCTCACGGACACGCCGCACTTCCTGAAGATCCTGGGCGAAGAGCTGGTGGCGTTTCGCGACAAGAGTGGTCGCGTCGGCCTGCTGCACGCGCACTGCGTGCACCGCGGCGCGTCGCTCGAATACGGCTCCATCCAGGAGCGCGGGATCATGTGCTGCTACCACGGCATGGTGTTCGACATCGACGGCACCTGCCTGAAAGTGCCCTTCCCCAAGGGCGAAGAGGCCGACGCCGAGCGCTACGCGTGTTCGATCCGCCAGGGCGCCTACAAGGCCTTCGAGCGCAACGGCCTGGTGTTCGCCTACATGGGCCCGCCCGAGAAAGAGCCGCCCTTCCCCGAGTGGGAAGGCAACTTCACCGTGCTGCCCGGCGACGAACTCGTGCCCTACAGCAACTTCCAGCACTGCAACTGGCTGCAGGTGCAGGACAACGCGGCTGACAACTTCCACACCGCCACGCTGCATTCAGCCAAAAACGTGGTGAACGGCCAGTTCCAGGGCACCACCTTCGACGAGGTGGGCGCGCCGTCGATGGAAGTGGCGCCCGACATGCAGTTCGTGCCGGTGCAGGGTGGCCGCTCGCTGGCCTGCGCGGGCGCGCGCCGCGTCAGCGACGACCGCCTCTTCATCCGCGTGCAGCACCAGGTGCTGCCCAACCTGAGCCTGCACGCCTACACGTCCGAGGACGGCTCGGCGCAAAAGCACTTCAGCCGCTTTCACATCGTTCGCTGGACGGTGCCGGTGGACGATGTGAACAGCAAGATGATCGGCTGGCGCGTCATGGGCCCGGGCATCGACACCCGCGGCGTGGGCATCAAGGAGCTGGTGGGCTACGAGTCGATCGACTTTCTGGAAGGCCAGGTGGCGCTGCGCCGGCCCGAGCGTTTTGGCGAACACACCATCAACGACCGCCCCGAGATCCCGAGCGACCACCGCGCGCGCGCCAACTACAAACAGGCGCAGTACGCACCGGGCGACTACGAGGCCATCATCAGCCAGCGGCCGATCGCGGTGCACGCGCTGGAAAACCCCACCAAGCTCGACGCGGGCGTCTACATGTTCCGCAAGCTGCTGCGAGACGCGGTGCGCGGCACCAACAAGGCCGCCAGCGCCGAGGGCTTTGCCGAGTGGCTGCGCAACGCCGCCGGCGCACCGCGCAGCTTCTGCTCGGGCAACGTGCTGGAGATCCCGGTGGGAGCGCGCGTGGAAGACGAGATCGTGCGCCGCCGCCACGTGACCAAGGCGGTGGTGACCATGCTGGCCGAGAGCGAACACCTCCAGGGCGCCGAGCGCGAGCAGTTCGTGAAGACGAAGATGCTGGCGCTCGAAGCGGAGATGAAAGCCAGCGCCTCGGCGGCCTGACCGATGACCGAACTCGACGCCGCGCTGGCGCTGCAGATTCGCCAGATCCGTCTGGAAGCCACCGGCATCCACTCGTTTGAACTGCGCGCACTCGACCATGGGCATTTGCCGCCCTTCACCGCCGGGGCACACATCGACCTGCACCTGCCCGGCGGCCTGGTGCGCCAGTACTCGCTGTGCAACGACCCGACCGAGACCCACCGGTATGTGATCGGTGTGTTGAAAGACGTGAACGGGCGCGGCGGCTCGCTGCGCGTGCACGAGGCGCTGAAGGTCGGCGACACGGTGCGCGTGAGCCCGCCGCGCAACCAGTTCGAGCTGCGACCACAACAGACGTCGGCCCTGCTCATCGCGGGTGGCATCGGCATCACGCCGCTGAAGTCCATGGCGCACAGCCTGCTGCAGGCCGGCACACCGTTCGAACTGCACTACTGCGCCCGCTCCAGCGAAGTGGCGGCTTTCACCGAAGAGATCGAAGCCCTGAACCAGCGGGCCCCCGGCTCGGCGCGCTGGCATTTCGACAACGGCCAGGTCGGCGCGGGGCTGGACCTGGTCGGGTTGCTGGCGGTGCAGCCCGAAGGCACGCACCTCTACTTCTGCGGGCCGCCCGGTTTCATGAAGGCCTGCGCGAAAGCCGCAGAACACTGGCAGCCGGGCACCGTGCATTCGGAACACTTCCAGGCACCCACGCGCGCCGAGCCGGTGGCGCCCACCACCGGGGCCACCGTGCGGTTGGCGCAGTCGGGGCGCGAACTCGTGCTGCCCGACGGCGGCAACCTGCTGGAACTGCTCGGCCAACACGGCGTGCACGTGCCCACCTCGTGCATGAGCGGCCTGTGCGGCACCTGCAAGACCGGTTATGCCGACGGTGAGGTCGAACACAACGACTTCATCCTCGGTGACGACGAAAAGCAGAGCTGCCTCACGCCGTGCGTGTCCCGCGTCACCAGCCGCAGCATCACGCTGCACCTGTGACGTCAGCACTCCCGGAGACCTCCATGGGCATTTACGCGGCGTATGAAAAACGCCCCTCGGTGAACACCACTTGCTATGTGGCGGAGACCGCCGCCGTCATTGGGGACGTGCGCCTGGGCGCAGGCTGCGGCGTGTGGCCACACGCCGTGCTGCACGCCGATTCACATCCCATCGAAGTGGGCGAGGACAGCAGCATCCGCGAGGGAACCGTGATCCACAACGAGTGCGACACACCGGTGCGCATCGGTCGGGGCGTGGTCATCGACAGCGGCGCCGTGCTGCAGGGCTGCGTGATCGGGGACGGCAGCCGGGTGGGCGTGCGCGCGGTGATCTTTGGCGGCGCCGTCATCGGACGCCACTGCATCGTGGCCGACGGCACGCTGGTGCCCCAGGGCGCAGCGTTCCCCGACGGCAGCCTGATCGCCGGCATGCCGGCGCAGGTGGTGCGCGCACTCACCCCCCAGGAGATCCTGGCGCTGAACCAAAACGCCCTCGGCCAGCGCGACGAAGCCGGTGTGCTGCGCCGCGCACTCGCGGGCGCCATGATCCAGCGGGCGTTTGCACAACTGGGCTGAACCCGAGCGCCCGCTCGCCAGCGCGGCACATGGAGGCTGCGGCTGGTTGCTCAGTTGCCCAGGCCGGTCGCGGGGAAATCGTAGGTGTCGTCCAGCGCCCTGGCCGCCATGCGGGGCAGCATGCGGCCGATGAAGGTCTCCCCCAGCCAGCGGCGCACCAGCGGGGCTGAGGCGCCCGCCTCCACCTCGAAACTCAGGCTGCTGAAACTGCCGATGCCGTCGTCCACCAGCAGGCCGGCCGGCACCTCGGGTGCAGCGCCTGCGTCGTCCAGCGGCGTGGCGGCTTCGAGCTTCCAGGCGTTGAAAAAGCGGTCGAAATAACCCACCGTGCCGCGACGCCACGCTTCGGCCACATACACGTTCCACGCGCCCTGCTGCTCCACCACAAAGCCCCAGGCGAACTCGAACACCTGCTCGGGCGCCTGGTCGAACACGCCGATCTCGCGCACCTCTTCGCGCGATGCATATTCGGCAAACAGCGGGCCGGCGCCACTGGCCTGGCCGTTGACGAAGCGCGCAATCTCCTGCGCGTCGGCCACAAACACGGTCTGCTTGATGCGCGGAAACCCGCGCGCGCGCTTGAGCAGCCGCTCGGTCGCGTCCACGGTTTTCTGGGCGTTGATGCAGCGGTCGCGAAAGGTGCGGCGCCCTTCTTCGGTGGAGATCAGCGCCACGGTTTCGTCGAACGCGGCGTCATCCTGCAGGTGCCCCGACTCGCGCATGTGCAGCACGATGTCGAGCATGGAATTGCGCGTGATGTGCTCGATCATGTAGGCCATCTCGCCGCCCTCGTAGTCGGTCATCGACGACTTGATCCAGGCCATCAACTCCAGGCCCGAGAGGCCTTGCGGTGCACGCGGCATGTCGTTGAACAAAGCCCGCAGCACCCGCACGGTGTCCAGATCACTCGCCATAAACCCCTCCAGGCCGACGTTCACGCAAAAGGGCCACGGGCCAGACTGGCCCTTGATACCCGGTACAGTGTCAAGCATAGTTCCGAACCGGGGCGCGGCGCAGCTTGAATGCATCGACACAAGACTCCGGCGGAGCCCGAGCGTGACGGTTTTGACACGACTGACGCAAACCCACGAATGCCGGTGCGCCCGCACCTCACACCCTTCCAGGAGAACCCCATGCGCCTCAAGCCCCTGCTCGCCATCCTCACGCTGGCCCTCGCTGCCACCGCCGCCAGTGCTCAAGACGCGGTGGTCTACCACTTCGACAACACCGTGGCGCAAGGTCTCAAGGGCCTGCGCAACGTGCGCAACCACCTCGACACCGACCCCAAGGCGAAGATCACCATCGTCACCCATGCCGAGGGCGTGGACATGCTGATGGAGGGCGCCAAGGCCGCCAACGGCAGCGAGTTCGCACCGCTGGTGTCGGCCCTCAAGAGCCGGGGCGTGGCGTTCGAGATCTGCGAGATCACGCTGAAAAACCGCGACCTCAAGAAAGAGCAGTTCATCCAGGAAGCCGACTTCACGCCCTCGGGCGTGGTGCGGATCGCCCAGCTGCAGAAGCAGGGCGCGGCCTACATCAAGCCCTGAATTCCAGCGCTGCAACCTGCCCCACATGACCCACTCCACCCCAGGCCCATCGACCCACGACCCGGTGTCGCTCACGCAGATGCTGGTGCGCATGGACACCATCCCGCCAGCGGGTGTGGAGTCGCAGTGCATCGACCCGCTGAGCGATCTGCTGAGTGCTGCCGGCTTCAACTGCCGCCATGTCGAGTTCGCACCAGGCCGAAAAACCCTGGTGGCCCGCATCGGTGGCCGCAAGGACAAGGCACCGCTGTGCTTCACCGGGCATGTCGATGTGGTGCCGCTGGGCTCTGCGGCGTGGACACACGACCCCTTTGGTGCGCAGGTGGTGGACGGCCGGCTGTACGGGCGCGGCTCCAGCGACATGAAATCGGGCGTGGCTGCGTTCACCTCGGCTGCGCTGGACATGGCCGACCTCGCACGCGAGGGCGCAGGCCTCACCTTGATCATCACGGCCGGTGAAGAGACCGGCTGCGACGGCGCTTTTCATCTCGCGCGCTCACCCGGCGCGAAAGAGTGGGTGGGCTCGGCGGGCGCCATGGTGGTGGCCGAGCCCACCAGCAACGCGCCGGTGCTGGGCCACAAGGGGGCGCTGTGGCTCAAGGCCAGCGCGCGCGGCAAAACGGCCCACGGCTCCATGCCGCACCTGGGCGAGAACGCGATCTACACCCTGGCCCGCGCCGCGCTGGCGCTCGAATCGCACGACTTCGGCGTGCAGCCCCACCCGGAAATGGGCATGCCCTCGCTGGTGGTCAGCACCATCCAGGGTGGGATCAACATCAACTCGGTGCCCGACGCCGCCGAGATGACGCTGGACATCCGCAGCGTGGCGGGGCTGGGCCATGCGGGCGTGCTCAAGTGCCTGTGTGATCGCCTGGGCGAGCGCATCGCGTTCTCCACATTGCTGGACATCGAAGCCGTCTACACCCCGGGCAGCGACCCGTGGATGCAGCGCGTTCAGGCCCTGGTGGACGCGGCCGGGGACCCGCCAGCGTCTTCCGGCATCGTCAGCTACTTCACCGACGCCGCCGCCCTGCGGCCGCTGATGGGCATGCCGCCCACGGTGATCCTCGGTCCGGGCGAGCCGGGCCAGGCGCACCAGACGGACGAGTACTGCCTGGTCGGAAAAATTCCACAGGCCAGGGCGCTGTACGTCGACCTCATCCGCGACTGGTGCGCACCCGCCGCCTGAGCCGGCAGCGGCGCGGCGGCCCTCTTCAGCCCCCGCGCACGAGAAGCCTGCTCAGCGCTGGTTGGCGCAGTTGGCGTAGAACGTGGTGGTGGCCGGCCAGTCGGAGAAAACGCCGATCACACCCACATCGCGGGCGAGCACGTCGAGCACCCGCATCATGTCGCCCTCGGTCTTGATGGCGGTGTCAAACGTCTGGTAATAAAACCCGTTGTTGCCATCGGCCAGCAGGCCCGAGCGCTCCAGGGTCCAGGCGATCATGTCCAGGCCAGCGGCGCGGGCGTTGCGCGCGTACTGCGAGGGCACGATCCGCCCCGACGCGTCGGCGCTGAGCAGCGCAAAGATCGGGGGCGCCACGATGTTGATGCCCTGGCTCTTGTAGTTCACCAGATCGGCCTTGCTGGGCAGATCGGCCACGGTGTTGGCGTCGTCCAGGTACACCGCCTGGCGACCAAAAGCGCGCTCGTTGCGCACCCAGTACAACACGTCGCGTACATCAAACGACTGCGCCCACACGTGCTTGGGGTTCACGCCCGCGCGCTTGTACTCGTCGATCATCTTCTGCGCGTAGGCCTCTTGCGTGAAACCGTCAAAAGGCATGGTCACGCTGGCGCTCTTGAGTTCGGGCGTCATCTTCACACCCAGCTGCTTGAACAGCTCGATGCTCTCCTGGTGCGTCATCAGCGTGCCACTGGTCGGACCCGAGTACAGGTCGGTGCGCCAGTTGGCGGTGCCGCCCAGGTACTCGTCCACGGTGCGCGCGCGCGGGTTGAACGCGTCCATCTTGCCGCGCAGGGTCTTGAACTCGGCCAGGGTGATGTCGCTGGTGCGGCATTCGGCGGCGGCCGGTGTCAGCAGGGTGCCGTTGGCATCCAGCGTGGCGGGCACAAACGGCTGCGTGCACTTGCTGGCCAGTGGCGTGGCCAGGATATTGGTGGTGGTGTGCAGGTCGTTCTGCGCATGACGGCAGACCAGTTCCTTGTCCTTGGTGAAAGTCACGTCGCACTCGACGATGCCGGCACCCATGCGGGCGGCGGCCACGTACGACTCCATCGTGTGCTCGGGAAACTGCATGGCGGCACCACGGTGCCCGATGGAGAAATCCCGGGCCGTGAAATAGCCTTTGCGGGCGCACTGCTGAAGCTGCTGCTTCAGCGGGCTCTGCGCCATGTCGTCCACCAGGAAGAAGGGGCGTTGCCCCAGCTGCACATGGTTGGACCGCTCGACCTCGTGGATGGGTTTGTGGTGCCGTGGTGAATCGGCAAAGATGGTGCTGGACAGGCTCAGCAGAACGCAACCGACTGTGAAACGTCGCATGGTTTCCCCTTGGGTGGATGAAGGAAGGTGAGCGCTCCCGCGTGCAAAGCGCTCGCCCCATGCTAGGCAGCCTGTGTGGCAGATTCATGGCAAAACGGCCACGCACCCCGGGGCATGCAAGCCTGTGCGCGGGAAACAGTGCCGTTTACTGTGAATAGAGTTGCTTACCGAAGAACAAAGTCGGTGACTGTGATTCTGGCGATGGAAACATAGTCGCTAACTGCCCTGGGTCGGTCGCTGCCCCAACTGGCCTTCCTTTATCGGCCGGTTAAAAGCCCGAGTTGTGGTTGGTCTCGACTAACACTACATTGTGTGACAAAGTAGTGTGGGATAAATCGGGGAGGACAACCACATGAGTAGTGCCCAGCTCGTTCGGCCGCTGCATCTTCACACGGTCGAAACTTTATGCGCCGACCTGGTTTCAGGTCGTGCTGTGGGCGTAGGGGTGACCAATAGCGAGTTCTCACTGGCTACTGCGTGCGCGCGCTCGGTTCTCCAGTGGTACACGCTGAATCGACCAAAGTGGGCTGGCAACGTCTACGACAAGGATTGCGAGGCAATCGTAGACAGCATCGCGACGCAGGCAAGAGTTTCGCCAGTCGTCGACTTTACGGGAGGAGTTAAGGCTCGCACTTTGACGCTCCAGTCCATGCGAGCGCATCGCTTTGCAGGATTGCACCGATATAGGAAAGCTGCAGAAGCTCCAGAAGACTTTCAACTGGAATTCAAGTCTGCGGTGACCTTCCTAGATGGCGCCAATGGAGCCGGTAAAACCTCAATCCTGAACGCGATTGTGTGGGCGCTGACCGGGCAGCTGCTCCGGCCGCAGAGAGTGCCCGAATCAGGACAGACGGAGTTCGACTGCGAGTTGGCGCCTGTTTCAAGCGGAGAGGAAGCTCAGACTTTTAGGGCTGTCGCAGTTGCCCCTTTGCCCGACCTCGACATCGAGAGGCCAACGGGTCAGGGAGTCGTAGTGGGCTTCCCCCAGTTTCCCGGACGGTTTGCTTAGCCCATTAAGCCTTGCTCAAAGTCGACTGGGCTGAGGAAGTCTAGCTTTGAGTGTTTGCGC
>NZ_JBLYYB010000064.1:0-19667 GCF_048549895.1 Hydrogenophaga sp. | reverse complement strand
GACACGCCAGCGACGGGCGTGGGGCGTGGGGTGGCTTTGCGGTCGGCTTCGGTGACGATTTTGTTGCCCATGACTGGATCCTGAGAAAGTTGCGAGAGTGACGGAACCCGCTATTAGGCCACAAGGCTCCGTCCGGGTCAGGTGGCGTTGCCGGCGTTCCAGATGAAGGAAGCGTCGGTGGACAAGGCCTCGGGGCGGCGCACCGGCATGAGCCAGCCGTGTGCGGGGTTGGTCTGCGCCGAGATGTCGATGCGGGGTGCCTGGGCCGACACCGGGCCGAAGATGGTGGCGAACGACGCGTCGGCCGCGTCGCGCCCGGTGCCGATGCGCACGAAACCCATGGGGATGGCGGTGCCCGAGGGATCGAACAGGTACCAGCGATGGCCGAGATAGACCTCCACATAGGCGTGGAAATCGGTTGGGCCCAAGGCCGGGTCGGCACCGAAGTCGATCGCGGTGGTGAAGCGTGCGGGGATGTTGAGCGCACGGCAGAAGGTGATCATGAGGTGCGCGAAGTCGCGGCACACACCTTTGTGGGAGTTCAGGGTGTCCATGGCCGAGGTCATGGAGTTGCTGGTGTTCGACTCGAAGGTCACCTGGCTCTGCACCCACTTCTGGATCGCCTCCACGCGGCGGTAGCCCGGTGGCATCTGGCCAAACAACTGGTTGGCCATGGCGGTCACACAGTCGGACTGGCAGTAGCGGCTGGGGTAGATGTAGGCCAGCACCTCGGTGGGCAGCTGGTTGATGGGGGTTTCGAACACCGCATCGGGCTGGTCCACGTGGTGAACGATGTCCAGCGTGGCGCGGTAGCGCAGCTGCAGCGGGCCGGGCGTGGCGGTCAGGCGCAGGATGCGGCTGCGCGTGGCGGCGTCGGTGTACGAGACCAAAGGCACGGGCTGGCTGACCTGCAGCTCTTCCCACACCACGGCCTGCTGCGGTGAATGCGCGGCCTGCACATTGAAGATGAAATCGGCGCTGGGCTGGTTGACCTGGTATTGCAGGTCGATGGCGAGGTGGATGCGAACCATGGGGTCACCGTGAAGGGAGGAAAGAACCGGCTTGGTGGGCACGGAAGACGGTGATCTGGATGATCTCGATGAAATGGTACGCGCGCGCCACAGCATTGTCTGTTCGCCAAGGCACCTTGTCCCGTTGTTCCAGCCGGACAAAGGCTTGGGCGTAAGCTCAAACGCCATGCGCGCGCTGCTCTCCACCTTCTCCTTGCAAGAGTTGCGCCACCACCCGTGGCGCAACGCCTCGGCCGTGGTGGCAGTGATGCTGGGCGTGGCGCTGGCGTTTGCGGTGCACCTCATCAACGCCTCGGCGCTGGCCGAGTTCTCCAGCGCGGTGAGCTCGGTCAATGGCCAGCCCGACGTGGCGTTGCGCGCCCGCCAAGGCCTGCTGCCCGACACCCTGCTGGACCGCGTGGCCGCCCACCCCGGCGTGGCGCTGGCCAGCCCGGTGCTGGAGCTGCCCACGCAGGCGGTGCTGCCCGGCGGTGAACGCGTGGCGGTGAAGCTGCTGGGGGTGGATGCGCTGGTGGTCGCGGGACTGTCGCCCGCGCTGATGCCGGTGCCCGAGACCGCAGCCAACAACACCGCCGCTCGACGCTTTGACCTGTTCGCGCCCGATGCGGTGTTTCTCAACGCCGCTGCATCGCAAGCACTGGGTACCGGTTCCACGCTGCAACTGCAAAGCGGCCTGAGCCTGCGCACGGTGCGCGTGGCCGGCCGGGTCAGCGCTCCGGGTGCGCCGCTGCTGGTGATGGACGTGGCCGCCGCGCAAGACCTGATGGACCGCGTGGGCCAGCTCAGCCGCATCGACCTGCGCCTGGTGCCCGGCGCGCAGGCGGACGCGGTGCTGGCCTCGCTCGCCCTGCCTGCGCAGGTGATCGCGCAGCGGCCCGAGCAGTCGGGCGAACGCGTGAGCAACCTTTCTCGTGCTTACCGGGTCAACCTCACCGTGCTCGCGCTGGTGGCGCTGTTCACCGGTGCCTTTCTCGTGTTCTCGGTGCTGTCGCTCTCGGTGGCGCGGCGCCAGCCGCAGTTCGCGCTGCTCGGTGTGCTGGGCCTCTCGGGCAGCGAGCGCCTGCGCCTGGTGCTGGCTGAGTCGGCCCTGCTGGGTTTGCTCGGCAGCCTGCTGGGCATCGCGCTGGGCACGGCGCTGGCGGCACTCGCGCTCAAGCTGCTGGGCGGTGATCTCGGTGGCGGCTATTTCTCGGGCGTGGCACCGCCGCTGCAATGGAGCGCCTGGGCTGCGCTCGTGTACGGACTGCTCGGCGTGGCGGCCTCGGTGGTGGGCGGGTGGTGGCCGGCCCGCGCCACGGCACGCATGGCGCCAGCGCTGGCCTTGAAGGGCCTGGGCGCGCCCGCGCCAGCCGGCAAGCGTCGCCACACGCTGGCCCTGGCGCTGGTGGCACTCGCCGCGGCCCTGGCCTGGGCACCGCCCGTGGCCGGCATTCCACTCGCGGCTTACCTCTCGGTGGGCCTGCTGCTGGTGGGTGGCATCGCAGCACTCCCGCTGGCGGTGGGTTGGCTGCTGGACCGCATCGCGCCCCACATCACACGCCGTGCGCTCCCGGTGCTGGCGGTGGAGCGCGCGCGCCGCCTGCGCGAGACCGCTGCCGTGGCCACCAGCGGCGTGGTCGCCAGCCTAGCGTTGTCGGTGGCGCTCACGGTGATGGTGGCGAGCTTTCGCGACTCGGTCACGCAGTGGCTCGACGCGGTACTGCCCGCGCAGCTGTATGTGCGCAGCAGTGGCGGTGGCGGCCTGGACACCACCCACCTGCCCGCTGACTTCGTGGCGGCGGTGGCGCGTGTGCAAGGCGTGGAGCGCGTGGACACGCTGCGCGCCACGCCGGTGCAGATGGACCCGGTGCGCCCGGCCGTGGTGCTGCTCTCCCGGCCCTTGAACATGGTGTCGGGCTCGGCGCTGAGCCTGCCACTGGTGGGCAACCCGCTGCCCACCCCGGCTGCGGCCGAGGGCGAAAGCGTGATCGCCGTGTACGTGAGCGAGGCCATGGTCGACCTGTACGGCGCAGAGCCCGGTGGCTGGTTGCCGGAGCTCGCGCAGGCCTTTGCTGAACCGAACGTGCGCGGCGTTCGATTTTTTGTGGCGGGCGTGTGGCGCGACTACGCACGCCAGCACGGCAGCGTGGCCATGGACCGCACCGACTTCGTGCGCCTCACGGGCGACGCGCGTGTGAACGACATCGCGCTGCACCTGAAAGCGGGCACGGATGAAAACGCGGTGCGCGAGCGCATCCGCGCACTGGCCGCACAACAAGGCGCCGAGGGCTTGATCGAGTTCGCCTCGTCGGGCCAGATCCGCGCGGTCTCGCTGCGCATCTTTGACCGCAGCTTCGCCGTCACCGTGTGGCTGCAGGCGGTGGCCATCGGCATCGGCCTGTTTGGTGTGGCGGCGAGCTTCAGCGCGCAGGTGCTGGCGCGCAAACGCGAGTTCGGCCTGCTGGCGCACCTGGGCCTCACGCGGCAGCAGATCCTGGGCGTGGTCGCCCTCGAAGGCCTGGCCTGGACACTGCTCGGCGCGCTCGCCGGCCTCGCGCTGGGCCTGGCGGTGAGCCTGGTGCTGGTGCACGTGGTCAACCCGCAGAGCTTTCACTGGACGATGGACCTGGTGCTGCCCTGGGCGCGTCTGCTCGCGCTGTGCGCGGCCGTGGTGGTGGCCGGCACGCTCACCGCGTGGCTGGCCGGCCAGGCGGCCGCGAGCCGCGATGCGGTGCGGGCGGTGAAGGAGGACTGGTGAACACGAACAAAACGAAAGCTGACTTCCAGCTCGCACCCGAGCCAGCCTCCGTTCGGGCTGAGCCCACCCCCGTTCGGGCTGAGCCTGTCGAAGCCCTCACCAGCCGCCGCCGCCTCTTGATCGCATCGGCAGGCGCCCTCGCCTTTCCTGACCTCCACGCGCAAACCCCGCACCGCCCAGGCAACGCCCTCAAGCCACGGCCACTCGTTTTCCCCCGCGACCACGGCACCCACAACGACACCCGCACCGAGTGGTGGTACCTCACCGGCCACGCGCAAGACGACAAGGGCCGGGAGTTCGGTTTCCAGGTCACCTTCTTCCGCAGCCGCGTGGACGGCACCCACACCCTGCAAAGCCGGCTGGCCGCCAAACACCTGCTGTTCGCGCACGCCGCCATCACCGATGTGCAAAGCGGCAAGCTCCTGCACGACCAGCGCATGGCCCGCTGGAACGGCGCGCCACCCACGCAGGCCGAGCGCGGCGTCTTCGCCAGCGAAGCCGACACGCGCGTGGTGCTGCGAGACTGGCACATCGAACGCTCACCCGACGGTCGCTACGCCACACGCATCAGTGGCGACACGCTGAACATCGACCTCACCGCGCAGCCGCAACAGGCCTGGCTGCTGCAGGGTGACGAAGGCTTTTCGCGCAAGGGGCCCGATGCATCCCAGGCGAGCTTCTACGTGTCGCATCCCCAACTCGCGGTGCAGGGCATGCTCGGCTTCGGTCAACAGCGGTTTGCCGTGACAGGCACCGCCTGGCTCGACCACGAATGGAGCGAAGCGCTGCTGCACCCCGAGGCCGTGGGCTGGGACTGGATCGGCATGAACCTGTTCGACGGCCACAGCCTGACCGCGTTTCAGCTGCGCCGCGCGGACGGCAGCAAGGTCTGGGCGGGGGGCTCGTTTCGCGCCGCGGGCAGCGCGCAGAGCCCCACCGACATCTATCGCTTCCGCCCGGGCGAGGTCGACTTCAAACCGCAACGCCACTGGACCAGCCCGCTCACCCGCGCCAAGTACCCGGTGGAATGGCTGATCCGCACGCCCGCGGATTTCTACACCGTCAAAGCCGTGATCGACCCGCAAGAGCTCGACGGCCGCCAGGGCACCGGCACGGTGTACTGGGAAGGCCTCTCGGACCTGTATGAGAGCAACGGCCAGCGCGTGGGAAGGGGCTATCTGGAGATGACGGGGTACGCGCAGCGGCTGGTGTTGTAGTGGCTGCGTCTGTGCAACTCAGTCAGGTCGCCATTCTTTGAAAAAGCGGATGCGCTCGACGTGGTCGGGGTGGCTGGAGATGGCGATGGGCAAGGCGGTGCCCTCACCTTCTTCTTCGTCCTCACCCCCCTGCTGCTCCTGTTGCTGGATGCGCTCGAAAAACGCGACCATCACCGACGGTGAGGTACCGCTTTCGTGGAGCAGCCGCGCGGCGAAGGTGTCGGCTGCGCGCTCGGCATCGCGCGAATAGGCCTGTGTGGCCAGGGTGGCGGGCACGGTGGCCAGGAAGCCGCTGGTGTCGCCCAGCACCACACCCACCAGCGCACTGATCAGGCTGGCGCGCACCATCAGGTCCAGCCCGTGGCGGTGGTGCACATGACCAAGCTCGTGTGCCAGCACACCCACCACGGCATCGGGCTGGTCGGCCAGGAGTTTCACCAGGTCGTCGGTGATCACGATGTAGCCGCCGGGCAAGGCAAATGCGTTGGCGCCCAGGGCCTTGGACTGGTGAAACGAGAGCTGCCAGGGTGGTGCGTCGCCCTGCGGGTGGGCGCGCTCCACGGCGGATGTGAACCGCTCGCGCAAGGCTTGCTGTTGCTGCGCGGGCAGTGCACTGGGCTGCAGGAACAGGCGGTCCAGCTGTTGCAGGCCTTGTTCACCCAAGCGCGCCTCCAGCGAGCGCGGCACCTGCTGCGCCAGCGTCTGGCTCAGCCACGGCACACCCCAGGTCCACGCCGCACCAAGAAACACCACGCTGGCCCCCATGGCCACCAGCGTGGCGCGCCAGCTCTGCATCCAGCCCACCACGGCGCCCTCGCGCTGGCCGCTGGCCTGCCGCCAGGCGTCCCACTCGCCCGCATCGGCGTGCTGGATGAGGCTGCCGTCAGGCAGCTCGCTCTGGCGCTGGCCGTGCGAGCGGCGCTCGGCCCATCGCACCTGGCGCACCGGGTAACGGCGCTCGCTGCCGTTCACCGTGAGCACGAGAACGCTTCCTTCGATGCAAAGCTCGCAGGCCTGCGCGCGCGGGCTCTGGCCGTCGAACCAGGTGCTGGACAGGCGCGGCGCGGTGTTCATCACAGGCCCATGTCGATACCGAAGAAGTCGCCCGCGGCGTCCCCCAGGATGCCTTTGTCGCCACCCTGGGCCTTGGCAAGCCAGGCGTTCACGTCGCCCTGCACCGAGACGCCCATGGCCTCCAGCCGCATGCGCGCGGTGTGCACCTTGGCAAACGGCCAGTACAGACCCAGCGTGAGTGCGATGAACAGCCAGTTCTTGGCGGTCAATGCCACCAGGGGAGCAAACTGCAGTTGGCTGTCGAAGCGGATGCGGCGGCTGCGCGTGTTGGCCCACAGCAGGTTTTGCAGACGCGACGTGGTGTAAGGCACGAGCAACAGCGGGAACACCAAGTAGGCCAGAGCCAGCAGAAAAGGCAACATGATCACGGCGGCACCCGAGAACCCGCCCGCCGCCGCCGCGACGATGGCACCCAGGCCGGCGAGCAAGGCGGTGCACAGAAAAGACACACCCATGGCGCGAAACGAAAACCCGTAGAAGGCACCCAGGCCGGCATCCAGCCGCGTGCGTTCCTGCGCAAACGCGTAGCCGCCGTGCTGGTAACGTTTGATGCGCGCCAGCAGCCAGGGCGACAGGGCGGTCATGGCCAGCACGACCACGCCGGTGACGGCGGCAAACACCGCACCGGCCGCGCCCGCCTCCGCGCCCTGCATGGCCGAGGCGACCACACCAAAGACCATGCCGATCAGCACCACCGGAATGAAGAACGGCAGCATGCACAGGTAGGCGCCCTTGAGGTCGCCCTCGAAAGACATGCGCACGCCGCGCCAACTGGTGTTGCGCAAGCGGAACTGCAGCGACGCGCGCCACAGCGCGGGCCACAGCACCGCGAGCAGGAGCAAAGGCACCCACGCCAAAGCCGGTGCAAGGTTCGACACCGCCCAGTACGACACACCGAACATCACCATGAGCAGGTAACCACGGAACATCTTCCACGGGTCACCGTGAAAGCCCAGCGGGTCGCGACCCACCAGTGTGTTGTTCTGAAAGTAAGCCAGGCGGCGCGCGCGGGCGAACGGCCAATACAGCGTGAAGGTGATCAGGGTCAGCAGCAAATTGACGATCCAGATGCGGAAGTACTCGCTGCCCGAACCGGTGAAGCGGATGTCGAGCGTCTGGGCTCTATCGGCGGTGGGCGCTCGGCCGTCGGACAAGAACTCCGTTGCCTCGAATTCGCTGTGCTGTGTCATTCCTGTCCCTCCTGATGGTTGAAAAAGTGGCGCGATCCTAGCATCAAACACTCATACCAATGACCTACAAAATACCGCTGCGCGCGGTGCTCGGCAGCCACGAAACGGGGGCACACAAAACCCGGCACACTCCCCTGCATGAGTTCCCCCTCCCCCTCCGACCGCCCCAAAGCCACCACCCCCACCTCGCTCAGCGGCCTGCTGCCGTTTCTGCGGCCCTACCGCCTGCAGATCGGTCTGGCGATCCTGTTTCTGGTGCTCGCCGCCGCGGCCACGCTGGCATTTCCGCTGGCCCTGCGTTTCCTCATCGACAGTGGCCTGGCCCCGGCCGGTCGCGGCGAGCAGGCACTCGCCTTGCGTGGCCACTTCGCAGCCCTGTTCGGCGTGGCGGTGGCGCTCGGTTTTTTCTCGGCCATGCGCTTTTATCTGGTGAGCTGGCTCGGTGAGCGCGTCACCGCCGATCTGCGCAACGCGGTCTACAGCCATGTGTTGCGCCAGAGCCCGCAGTTCTTCGAGACCACACAAACCGGCGAAGTGCTCTCGCGCTTGACCACCGACACCACGCTGGTACAGACCGTGGTGGGCTCGTCGCTTTCCATGGGCCTGCGCAACGCCGTCATGGGCATTGGTGCGCTGGTGATGCTGGTGTGGACCAACCCCTATGTGATGCTGCAGGTGCTGCTGATCATCGTGCTGGTGGTGCTGCCGAGCATGTGGTTTGGCCGGCGCGTGCGCAAGCTCTCGCGCGCCAGCCAGGACCGGGTGGCCGACTCCAGTGCCATCGCGGCCGAGGTGCTCAACGCGATTCCGGTGGTGCAGAGCTACACAGCCGAAGACCGCGAGGCGGCGCGCTTCAACGCGTCCACCCAGTTCGCGTTCGACACCGCGATCAAGCGCACGCGAGCACGCTCGGTGCTGGTGGCCTTCATCATCATCACCACCGCCGGCCTGCTGCTGTGGGGCCTGTACCAGGGCACACAGGCGGTGCTGGCCGGCACCATCACGCCCGGCCACCTCGGGCAGACGGTGCTGTACATCATCATCCTGGCCGGTGCGGTGGCGGTGCTCGGCGAGGTGTATGGCGACCTGCTGCGTGCTGCCGGCGCGAGCGAGCGATTGATGGAGCTGCTGGCCAGCGCCTCGCCGGTGCAGACGCCCGCGCTACCACTCAAGGCCGCAGCCCCGCAAGGCGGGAGCACGCTGGTGTTCGACGACATCACGTTTCACTACCCATCGCGCCCGGCGCAGGCCGCGCTCACGGGCTTCAGCCTCGCGGTGCAACCCGGGCAGACGGTGGCGCTGGTGGGGCCCAGCGGCGCGGGCAAGACGACCGTGTTCGGTCTGCTGCTGCGCTACTACGACCCAGCCCTGGGCACCATCCGGCTGGACGGTGTGCCCATTCACCAGATGAGCCTGCACGAGCTGCGCAACCGCGTGGGCATCGTGCCGCAAGACCCGGTGATCTTCTCCAGCAGCGCGATGGAAAACATCCGCTACGGCAAGCCCGGCGCGAGCGATGACGAAGTGCGCGCCGCCGCCGCCGCGGCCTTTGCCGACGAGTTCATCGACCAGCTGCCCGAGGGCTACAACACCTTTCTGGGCGAGCGCGGTGTGCGGCTCTCGGGCGGGCAGCGCCAGCGCATCGCCATTGCGCGCGCCATGCTCAAGAACCCGCCGCTGCTGCTGCTGGACGAGGCCACCAGCGCGCTGGATGCGCAGAGCGAGCGCATGGTGCAGGCCGCGCTGGAATCGGCCATGAAGGACCGCACCACGCTCGTGATCGCGCACCGCCTGGCCACGGTGCAGCAGGCCGACCTGATCGTGGTGCTGGACCACGGCCGGCTGGTGGAGCAAGGCACGCACACCGAACTGGTGGCGCAGGGCGGCGTGTACGCCGGCCTGGCCGCCTTGCAGTTCCAGGTCTGACTACCCCAACTGGCGCAGTTCGCGCAGCGCAACCGAAACAGGCGCCAGATCCGGCGCAAGATTGGCAATGCTCTCGTGCATCGCGTTGATGCGCGCAATGGCCTTGGCATGTTGTTCCTGCCAGGCGGCCAGTGTTTGCTGGCTGCTCAGCAACGAGAGCACCAGTTGACCCGCGATGGAATACACGTCGTCGCGCGCGCTGGCGCGGGCCTGGGATTGCCACAGCGAATCGGTCGGCAGCTGGCCGATACGAGCACGCCAGTGGTCCAGGCCCAGCGTGTTCTCGATCGCGAAGTAGGTGCGCGCCGCCTGCTCCAGCGTGCTGCCGGCCTTGGCCGCCACATCCACCAGATCGAGCACCGGGTACAGGTGGTCCAGCACGGTCAAGTCATCGGCGAGCTGGGCGTCCACACCGGCCTGCACCAGGCGGGCGCTGGCCGCCTTCCATGAGGCCAGCGCGGTCGCGGGCAGCCACTGCTCGACGTGCTCACGCAGGGTGCGTGCCGCAGGGCGGTACTTGGCGATCAAGGTGGGCAAGTCGCCCTGGCCGCGGTGGCGCAGCATCCAGCGGCTGGCGCGCTGCGCGATGGTGGCCAGCTGCGTGAGCAGGCTCAGCTGCAGCTCGGTGGTGACCTTGTTGTCCAGCGCGTCGATCTGGTCCCAGATCGCTTCCAGCGCAAACACCTCGCGCGCCAGCGTGTAGGCACTGACCACCTCGGCCGCGGTGCACGACGCCTCGTTGGCCAGGTAGTTGACGAAGGTGGCGCCGACGCGGTTGACCACGGTGTTGGTCATGAAGGTGGCGATGATCTCGCGCTTGAGCGGGTGCCGCGCGATGAAGTCCGCATGGCGCTCGCCCAGCACCGTGGGGAAATACATCGTGAGCACACGGGCGTAGAACGGGTCGTCGGGCAGGCTGCTGGCGCACAGTTCGTCGAACAGGTTCATCTTGGCGTAGGCCATGAGCACGGCGTTCTCAGGGCGGGTGAGTCCCTTGCCTTCGCGCTTGCGTTTGGCCAATTCTTCGTCGTTGGGCAGGAATTCGATGGCGCGCTTGAGCAGGCCGATTTGTTCCAGCCAGCGCATCAGGTTCTGCTGCCCGTCGAGCAGGTACACGGGCCGGGTCGCGGCCAGTTCGATCTGCTGCGTCTGGTAGTAGTTGTCCTGCAGCACGAGCAGGCCCACCTCGTCGGTCATGCTTGCCAGCAGGTCGTTGCGGCTCTCCAGCGTGAGGCCGCCGGCTTCCTGCACAGCGCCCAGCAGGATCTTGATGTTGACCTCGTGGTCGGAGCAGTCCACACCGGCGGAGTTGTCGATGGCGTCGGTGTAGATCAGGCCGCCGGCCTGGGCGAACTCGATGCGGCCGTTCTGCGTGCAGCCGAGGTTGCCACCTTCGCCGAACACCTTGCAGCGCAGCTCGTTGCCGTTGACGCGGAAGGCGTCGCCCGCCTTGTCGCCCACCTGGGCGTGGCTCTCGTAACTGGCCTTCACATAGGTGCCGATGCCACCGTTGTAGAGCAGGTCCACCGGTGCCTTGAGGATGGCGTTGAGCAGCTCGTTGGGCGCCATGGCCGTGGCCTCGGTGCCGATGATGGCACGCGCCTGCGGGCTCAAGGGAATCGACTTGGCGCTGCGCGGAAACACGCCGCCACCTTCGCTGATCAGGCCCTTGTCGTAGTCGTCCCAGCTCGATCGTGGCAGCTTGAACAGGCGCTCGCGTTCCGCGTAGCTGGCCACCACATCCGGGCTCGGGTCGATGAAGATGTGGCGGTGGTCGAAGGCCAGCACGAGCTTGATTTGCGTGGACAACAACATGCCGTTGCCGAACACGTCGCCCGACATGTCGCCGATGCCGGCCACGGTGAAGGGCTGGGTTTGCGTGTCCACGCCCAGGCCGCGGAAATGGCGCTTGACCGATTCCCAGGCGCCGCGCGCGGTGATGCCCATTTTCTTGTGGTCGTAGCCCACCGAACCACCGGAGGCAAACGCATCACCCAGCCAGAAGCCGTAGGCCGCACTCACGCCGTTGGCGATGTCGCTGAAGGTGGCCGTGCCTTTGTCGGCAGCCACCACCAGATACGGGTCGTCCTCGTCGTGACGCACCACGTCAACGGGTGGGACCACCGCGCCCTGGACCAGGTTGTCGGTGACATCGAGCAGGCCCGAGAGAAAAGTCTTGTAGCAGGCCACACCTTCGGCCAGGAAAGCCTCGCGCTCGCTCGCGAGCGGGGCCTTCTTGAGCACAAAGCCACCCTTGGAGCCCACCGGCACGATCACCGTGTTCTTCACCATCTGCGCCTTCACCAGGCCCAGGATCTCGGTGCGGAAATCCTCGCGCCGGTCGGACCATCGCAGACCGCCGCGCGCGACTTTGCCACCGCGCAGATGAATACCTTCAACGCGCGGTGAGTACACCCAGATCTCGAACAGGGGCTTGGGTTCGGGCACGTTGGGGATGTCGCGCGGGCTGAGCTTGAAGCTCATGCAGTCTTTGCCGCGCTGGTAGGCGTTGGTGCGCAGCGTGGCCTGCAGGGTGCTGAGGAACTGGCGCAGCACGCGGTCTTCTTCCAGGCTGGCCACATCGGCCAGTTGGGCTTCCAGCGCCTGCACCTTGGCGGTGATGCGCTCGGCGCGCTGGTCGGCCTTCGCCGGGTCGAAGCGGATGGCGAACAGCTCGGCCAGGCCCTGCGCAATGGCGGGGTTCTTGTTGAGCGTGTCTTCGATGTAGCTCTGGCTGAACGCGAAACCGAGCTGCTTGAAGTAACGCACGTAGGCGCGCAACACCGAAATGGCGCGGGCATCGAGCTCGGTGGAGAGCACCAGGCGGTTGAGCGCGTCGCTCTCCACCTCCTGGCGCCAGACCGCCTGGAACAGTTCTTCAAAGCGGAACTTGAGGCGATCCACGTCCAGCGGCTGGGCGAACTGCAGGCCCCAGTCGTGGATCCAGTAGCCGGGTGCGGCCAGGTGGTAGGGGTGCTCGTCGAGCACACGCGCGCCCATCGACTCCATCACCGGCATGGCGTCGGACAGTGTGATCTTCTGCGTGGCGTAGGTCTTGAAGCGAACCTGCCCCTGGCGCTGGTAGAGCTTGAGCGCGAGCGGCTGCTGTTCGCTCAGGCCGCTGAGCACGGCCGCGTCGCTGGCGGCGGTGTCGGCGTCGAAGTGCTCGCGGTAGGCCGTGGGAAAGGCGGCCACCAGGGCTTCCAGGCCACTGGCGCTGCGGCCGGTCTGGCCCAGCAGCACGGCGTTCACACCGTCGACCCAGCGCTTGCAGGCCTCGGCCACCCGGGCTTCGAGCGCGGCCAGGTCCACCTGCGCGGGCAGCTTGTCCTTGGCGCGCACGATGTAGTGGATGCGCGCGAGCGCGCTGTCGGTGAGCATGGGCGTGAACTCGATCGACGCGGCGTCGAAGGCCTCGGTGAACAGCGCACCGAGCTTCACGCGCAGCTCGGTGGTGTACACGTCACGCGGCACGTACACCAGCAGCGATGCCAGGCGGCCGAAGGCACCACGGCGCATGAACAGGCGCACGCGCTGGCGCTCCTGCAGGCGCAGGATGCCCATGGCGTGCTGCTCCAGCGTGGCGGCGTCGATCTGCAGCATTTCGTCGCGCGGGTAGGTCTCCAGGATCGCCTGCAGTGCCTTGTGGGCGTGGCTGCCCTTCACCACGCCGGCGCTGGCCATCACCCGCGCCACATGCTGACGCACCACCGGGATCTGCTCCACCGAGGCGGCATAGGCCGCCGAGGTGTACAGCCCGAGGAAACGGCTTTCGCCGACCAGCTTGCCGCTGGCGTCCAGGCGTTTGACACTGATGGCGTCGAGCCAGGCCGGGCGATGCACGGTGGATCGGCTCATGGCCTTGGTGGACAGCACCAGGCCGGGGTCGGACACGAACTGTTGCGCGGGCTGGGCCGGCAGCACCTGGGTGCCAGGGGCCTTGAGCAAGCCCAGCGCGGTGCCCGGCACCGGCACCAGCACCTTGCCTCTGAGTTCGTAGTCTTCGGCCGCCAGAAAGGTGAAGTGGCCCTGCTCAAGCCAGGTCAGGAAGGCCTTGGCTTCGTCGGCCACAGCGGCGTCCAGCGCGGTGAAGCTGGCGTTGAGCACCTGCACGCGCGAGAGCATGGCGCGCCAGTCCTGCACGGCCAGGCGCACGTCCTGCAAGGTGTCTTCAATGGACTTGCGCAGCGCCAGCGCGTCGGGGTCGGAGGCGAGCCGGTCGCACTCGACCAGGATGCACGAGACCACCTGGCCCTCACCCTCGCCGGTTTGTGCGGCGTCGGCGATCTGCGCCACATGGCCGGCCGCGTCGCGCGTGACGCGCAGCAGCGGGTGCACGATCCAGTGCAGGGTGCGCCCGCTGCGGTTGACCGCCATGCTCACCGAATCCACCAGAAAAGGCATGTCGGGATGCACGATCTGCAGCACGTGGGTGCCGCTCTCCCCGGCCACGTCCCGCGGCAGGTCCAGCACCTGCACGCGCACCTCGCCCGCCGCCGAGGCGCCCAGCAGGGCTTGGTGCGCAGCGGCCATGGTCTGGAGCAAGGCGGGGTCGCGGCTGCGCATTTCTTCGGGGTCGGCGGCGGCGAAATACAGGTCCTGGAAACTCGGGTTCATGGTCGGCATCCGGTCAGATGGTGGTGGGCAGGGGAGCAAGGTGTGCGGGATTCTAGGAGCGCCCCAGCGCTCAAAACCGCCCCAGAAAAGGATTGCATGGACCCATGCCATGCCTTCATGCGCCAAACGCATGATGCGCCTGCGCCCGTGAATTCGCCATGAAAAAACCCCGCAGGGCGGGGTCGGATCGGGGTGGGGCGAACGGATGCGAACGCGCTACTGCAGGGTTTCCTTGACGGCCGGCAGCATGGGCAGCGCGATCACCTCGATGCCCTCTTCCAGCATCGCCAGCGCTTCCTGCGGGCTGGCCTGCCCCCGGATGTTGCGGTGCTCGGTTTCGCCACTGTGCATGGCGCGCGCCTCGTCGGCAAATCGTTCGCCCACGTCTTCGGTGTTCGCCACCACGTCGCGCAGCGCCCTGAGCATGCGGGCCTGCAGGGCGGCGAGTTCGGGGCTCGTGGCGTGGTTGCTCATCGCCACGGCAGCGCTGGTTGGCGTGGGCGACGCGGGCTCGTCGCGCCCGGAACGCAGGTTCAGCCGCGGCGCCGACAGCTTCTTGTGGATGTGCGCATCGCCGCACAACGGGCACGTGACCAAACCTCGGCCCAGCTGGTTCACGAAGTCATCTTCGGAGCCGAACCAGCCTTCAAAGTCGTGCTGGTGGGCGCATTGCAGGTTGAGGACCTTCATGGGATGGATTGTCCCGCCAAAGGCAGGGCCGTGGCATCTTTCCAGGCCAGCGGCCATTCGCCGCTCTGCACGTTCTGCAGCCACATCGACCCGATGAGAGTCTTGCTGTCGATCACCTCACCGCTGAAACACCACGCCCGCAGCTCGGCGGGGGTGGCGGTGAACACATCGAGGAATTCACCGTCGTCGAGCTGGCGCTCACCGAGCGTGAGGCCGCGCGCAAACCAGATGTCGATGGTTTCGTCGGAATACGCCACGGTGGGCGCCAGGCGGCCGGCAAAGGCCCATTCGCACGCGCTGTAGCCGGTTTCCTCCAACAGTTCGCGCTGCGCGCAGACGAGGCTGTCTTCGCCTTCGTCGAGCTTGCCGGCGGGGAATTCGATCATCACCGCCTGCATGGGGTGGCGAAACTGGCGCTCCAGCACCACGCGGCCATCGTCGAGCAGGCCGATCACCATGACCGCGCCCGGGTGCAAGACGTACTCGCGCGTGGCCTCGGCGCCGTCGGGCAAACGCACCGTGTCGCGCACCACGTGCAGGAAGTTGCCGCGCAACAGCTCGGTGCGCGACAGCGGCATTTCGGTCAGGTGAGCATCACCCATCTCGTCACCGGTGGCGGTAGAGGTAGCGGTACACGAAACCGGGGAACGCCAGCGTGATGAAGAGTGCGCCGGTGGTGGCGTAGAACTCCCAACCTTGTGGTGCGATCTGCCCGGCGCTCTGCTCCAGCGCGAGGCCGAGAGCTCCGACGATGAAGTACAGCAGCAGCATCTCGCCGAGCCGCATCCAGAGCGTCTTGGGCAGGCTGCGCGGAATCACGGCGAGCCAGCGTTCGTTGATGAAGGGCAGATTGGCGGCCACCAGCGCGGCGACCAACACCAGCCAGACGGAAAAACTGTGGTTCATGGTGGGGATGTGAGCCGGCCCCACCGGCGAAGTTCACCGGAACAGGGCCGCTTGCCTCAGGCGAGCAGCGCCGCCACGGCCTGGGCGCACAAGGCCATGAGACCACCGGGCAGGATGCCCAGCAACAGCACCAGCGCGCCGTTGACCGACAGCACCGAGCGAGCGTCAAGACCCGCTTCGATCTCGGCGGTCTGCGTGGACGCGTCGAAGTACATGACCTTGACCAGGCGCAGGTAGTAGAAGGCACCGATCAGCGACATGATCACCGCGAACACCGCCAGACCCACGTAAAACGCGGTGCCGGACGCCAGCAGCGCCTGCAGCACCGAGAGCTTGGCGTAGAAGCCCACCAGCGGCGGCACACCGGCCAGCGAGAACATGCAGATCGCCATGACGCCGGCGTACAGCGGGCTGCGCTGGTTCAGACCAGCCAGGTCGCTGATGTTTTCCGACTCGAAACCGCTGCGCGAGAGCAGCAGGATCACGCCGAAGGTGCCCAGCGTGGTCAGCACATAGGTGATCACATAGAACATGGACGAGCCGTAGGCGTTGGCCATGTTGCCGGTGTCACCTTCCACCACGCCGGCCAGCAGGCCGAGCAGCATGAAGCCCATCTGCGCGATGGTGGAAAACGCCAGCATGCGCTTGAGGTTGGTCTGCGCAATGGCGGCAAAGTTGCCGATCAGCAGCGACATCACCGCCAGCACCGCGAGCATCTGCTGCCAGTCAAACGCGAGCGGCTGCAGGCCTTCGACCAGCAAACGGATCACGATGGCAAAGGCCGCCAGCTTGGGCGCGCCGCCGATCATGAGCGTGATGGCGGTGGGCGCGCCGTGGTACACGTCGGGTACCCACATGTGGAAGGGCACCACACCGAGTTTGAACGCCAGGCCGGCCACCACAAACACCAGGCCGAGTGTGAGCACCTGGGCCGAGCCCTTGAGGGTGGCTTCGCCGCCGGCGATGGATGCCATCACCTCGGCGAGGTCGAGCGAGCCGGTGGCGCCGTACACCATGGACAGGCCGTAGAGCAGGAAACCGCTGGCCAGCGCACCGAGCACAAAGTACTTCATGGCCGCCTCGGTGGCCTGCACGTCGTCGCGGCGCAGTGCCACCAGCGCGTAGCTGGAGAGCGTGAGCAACTCCAGGCCGAGGTAGATCACCAGGAAGTTGTGGCCCGAGATCATGACGAACATGCCCAGCAGCGCGAACATGGCCAGTGTGAACATCTCGCCGCCGCGCAGCATGTCGCGCTGTCCGGCGTAGCCGCGGCCGTAGACCAGCGTGACCATCATGGCGATGGTGGCAAAACACTTGAGCCAGTTGCCCATGGGGTCGCTGACGATCATGCCGCCGAAGCCTAGGGAGGTGGTGCCCGACGCGGCCGCCATGGCCAGCAGGACGGCCACCGCGCCCAGCGACAGCAGCGTGAGCGCGTAGGTGGCGCCGCGCAGGGGCGACTTCACGGTCAGATCGGCCAGCGCGATCACGCAGGCCATCGTCAGCAGGAGGATTTCAGGGTAGGCCGCGACCCAGCTGAGCTTGTCAATCATTGTTCGTTCTCTTGTGTCGTGTGGCGGGCCCGGCTCACTGGGGCAGCTTGGAAATGGCCACGTGGCGCAGCAGATCGGCCACGGAGGCGTCCATCACGTCGGTGAAAGGCTTGGGGTACACGCCCATGAAAAGCACCGCCACCGCCAGCACCGCCATCACGAGAAATTCGCGCGCGTTGAGGTCGACCAGTTCCTTCACGTTGTCGTTGCCCACGGCGCCCAGGTAAACGCGCTTGTACATCCACAGCGAGTAGGCAGCACCGAAGATCAATGCGGACGCGGCGAGCAGGCCGATCCAGAAGTTGGCCTTCACCGCGGCCAGGATCACCATCCACTCACCCACAAATCCGGCGGTGCCTGGCAGGCCGCAGTTGGCCATGGTGAAGAGCAGCGCAAACGCAGCGAACTTGGGCATGGTGCTGACCACACCGCCGTAGTCGGCGATTTCGCGCGAGTGCACGCGGTCGTACAACACGCCGATGCCCAGGAACATGGCGGCCGACACAAAGCCGTGCGCAATCATCTGCACGATGCCGCCCGACACGCCGAGGTCGCTGAAGACGAAGAAGCCCAGCGTGACAAAACCCATGTGGGCGACCGACGAATAGGCCACGAGTTTTTTCATGTCCTGCTGGACCATGGCCACCAGGCCGACGTAAATCACGGCGATCAGCGAGAGCCCGATCATGAGCCAGGCCCATTCGTGCGAAGCGTCGGGCAGGATGGGCAGCGAGAAGCGCAGGAAGCCGTAGGCACCGAGCTTGAGCATGATGGCCGCCAGCACGGCCGAGCCGCCGGTGGGGGCCTCGACGTGCACATCGGGCAGCCAGGTGTGCACCGGCCACATCGGCACCTTCACTGCAAAGGCCGCGAAGAAGGCAAAGAACAACAGGGTCTGCGCGGTGCCGCTCAGCGGAAGCTGGTACCAGTCGGCCAGCGCGAAACTGCCGCCCGAGACGGTGTACAGGTAGATCAGCGCCACCAGCATCAAAAGCGACCCGAGCAGCGTGTACAGGAAAAACTTGAAGGCCGCGTAGATCTTGTTCGGGCCGCCCCAGATGCCGATGATCAGGTACATCGGGATCAGCGTGGCCTCGAAGAACACGTAGAACAGCATCGCGTCCTGCGCGCTGAACACGCCAATCATCAGGCCCGAGAGGATCAGGAACGCACCCATGTACTGGTTCACGCGCGTGGTGATCGACTCCCAACTGGCGATGATGACCACCACGTTGATGAACGCGGTGAGCAGGATCAGCCACAACGAGATGCCGTCCACACCCAGGTGGTAGTGGATGTTGAAGTTCTGAATCCAGGGGGCTTTTTCAACGAACTGCAGCGCGGCGGTGCCGAGCTTGAAACCGGTGTACAGCGGCACCGTGACCGCCAGGCCCACCACCGCACCCACCAGCGCGATCCAGCGCACCATGGGTGCCTGGTCGTCACGGCCCAGGGCCAGCAGCACGACGCCAAAAGCAATGGGCGTCCAGATGGCAAGGCTCAGCAAACCCATGATGTTCTTCTTCCTCTTGTTTTATTTGGCGAGCCAGACGAAGTACGTCATGAACAGCAGCACACCCACGATCATCATCAGCGCGTAGTGGTACAGGTAGCCGGTCTGCGCGCGGCGCACCACGCCGGAGACCAGACCCACCAGCCTCCAGCTGGCATTGACCACACCGCCTTCGATCACGCCCCGATCGCCACCCTTCCACAGACCGATGCCCAGACCGCGCGCGCCTTTGGCCAGCACGTTCTCGTTGAACCAGTCCATGTAGTACTTGTTCTCCAGCACCACGACCAGCGGGCGCAGCGCGCGGCCGATGGCGGCGGGCACGGCCGGGTTGATGAGGTACATGTACCAGGCGCTCACGGCGCCGGCCAGGGCCAGGTACAGCGGCGGGGTGGACAAGGCGTGTGTGGCCATGGACAGCGGGCCATGGAAGATCTCGGCGAAGCGCGCCATGGCCGGGTGGGCCGCGGCGTTGATGGTGATCGCATCTTTGAGGAAGTCACCGAACAGCATGGGCTGGATGGTCATGAAGCCGATGACCACCGAGGGGATGGCCAGCAGCACCAGCGGCACCGTCACCACCCAGGGAGACTCGTGTGGCTTGTGGTCATGGCCGTGGTCATCGTGGTGCCCATGGTCGTCGTGGTGCGCATCCGGGTTCTGGTCGTAACGCTCTTTGCCGTGGAACACCAGAAAGTACAGGCGGAACGAATAGAACGAGGTCACGAACACACCGGCGAGCACCGCGAAGTAAGCAAAGCCCGAGGCCGGCAGGTTGCTGAAGTGCACCGCCTCGATGATGGAATCTTTCGAATAGAAACCCGAGAACAGCGGCGTGCCGATGAGGGCCAACGTGCCGAGCAACGAGGTGATCCAGGTGATGGGCATGTACTTGCGCACGGCGCCCATCCAGCGGATGTCCTGGTTGTGGTGCAGACCCATGATCACCGAGCCAGCGGCCAGGAACAGCAGCGCCTTGAAGAAGGCGTGGGTCATGAGGTGGAACACCGCCACCGAGTAGGCCGACGCGCCGAGCGCCACCGTCATGTAGCCCAGTTGCGAGAGCGTGGAGTAAGCCACGATGCGCTTGATGTCGTTCTGGATGATGCCCAGGAAGCCCATGAACAACGCGGTGATGGCGCCGATCACCATGATGAAGTTGAGCGCCGTGTCGGACAGCTCGAACAGCGGTGACATGCGCGCCACCATGAAG
>NZ_JBLYYB010000063.1:0-26629 GCF_048549895.1 Hydrogenophaga sp. | reverse complement strand
TGAAGAGGTCTCTGCGGGTGGCTTGGGCGCGAGGTATTGAAGCGGGTTCGCAGCGAACTTGCCTTGGCACTTGGCACTGCAGAAATAGAAGGTGCGGCCCTCGTGGGTCAGCATGTGACCAGACTGCGCCGTGACGGTCATGCCACACACGGGATCCTTCAGGCCCGTTGGTGAGGCCGATTCGGACAGCGCACTGCTGCCGTGATGATGGTGTGCATTCATGTTGATCCGCCTATTTCCTGTCGTTGTGGGTACGCCCGGAGTCCTGCGAATGGCTGCCATGCCCTCCGTGGCCTTTCCTGTGCATCAAGTGCATCAGCGGACAAGCGAGCAGCAGCAGATAAGGCCAGTAAACCAGGACATGGCCCCAGTGCTCTCGTAGGAGGTAGAAGCCCGCGATCAAGGCGGCCGTTGCCAATGCCATTCCTGCCGGGCCGCGCCAGAACGATGGCTCGTTGGACTCGTTGTTGGATAGATTCATTGCGTCGCTCTTTCAGCGTTGCCAGCGAAAGGTGTGAGAGGGAGTCGTCCGGTCGATCGATGCTGATTTCGATCGCACCCGGGCTGAACGAAGACGACCTCTCACCTGCCTGCGGGAGGCAGGGCAGCACCTGGCATGCGCTGCATCATCATTTCCATCATGGTCTGCATCGTGTCCATGCGCATTTCCATCATCTGATGGTGCTTGGACATGTCCATGGGCATGTCCTTCATGCGGTCGTGCATGGCAGCAGGTGCTGCAGACGGTGCCGCTGCGGCTTGATGGGCGGCGTGCTCGTCGGCTTTTGCCACTGACAGGGGACCAGTTCCCGGTGCGCTTGGGTTTGCGCAGGCGGTCAGCAAAGCAGCTGTAGAAAGCGCAAAGATGGTGTGGATGGTTTTCATGGTGGTGTTCTGTGAATGAAATGGGGATGCCGCCGCGGGCGGCGACAAGGTTGCGGAAGCAAAGAATGGAACGGGGGCCCTCCGGGCCGGCCAGAGCGTAGGAGCGCTCTTCGCAATGGACTGCGATGCGGTCTACAAGGTCAGTCGATGGGGTCGGGCAGCAATGGGCAGAGCCAGGTGCGCGGGTCTGGTGGCATGCACCCGGACTTGAACCGCGGTTGCGGAGGCAATGGTTGGCCCCGATGCCCGGTACAGAACGCCCACTGATACTGGACTGCCATCGGTGATGGGCTGGTCCACCTTGGTGATGGCCAGCGAGGCTTCATCGCAAAACTTCAAGCATCCGGCATCGTCGGGGTCCGATTTTTCGCCGTGATGGGTTTGGGCGACGGGTACATCCTGTGGCATCGCCGCGAACGAAGAGTGACTACCGCTGTTCGATTGGTTCAAAAGGCATGCATTGGCCACCCCTGCGCCCAACGCAAACAACCACACCGTGAGGATCATCCAGGTGGCATGGCGCAGCGAGTGGCGATACAGATGCATATCAGTCAGGTAAACAGAGGCAACGATCCAAGGCTAACCTTGGACGCTTGAGCAGCCTTGACGCAGATCAAGAAAGCAGGTCGAGACACCTTCCCAAGTCGAACCAGTGTGCGACTGGGCGCTACGTCGGTCGGTTCGTCACCGAACACACCGGCCCACTGACATGGCAGTGAAGACTTGTCACCTCAGTGGGCGTCATGGTGAACGTGAACGCCGCGCATCCAGGCCATGAGGTCGATGGGGCTGGAAGTGCTGGCCGTGGTCACTTCTGCCTGAGCTCGGGATTTCTTGAGCTGGGGCTTTTGTTGGGGTTGATGCTGAGCAGGGCTGCCGCGCGAGAGTTTGTCCAGGATGGCGCAGTGAGGCTGGTCATTGCCGTGGCAGGCCTTCACCAGCACAGAGAGACCGTCCATCATCTGTTCGATTTCGCGGCGCTTTTCTTCCAGATCGTCCAGGTGGCGTTGCGCCACGGCCTTCACTTCGCGGCTCGTGCGCTGTGAATCGCTCCACAGGCCGATGAGCTCGGCGATTTGCGCCACCGAGAACCCTAGGTGGCGCGACTGCCGTACAAACCGCAACACCGAAACTTCGCGATCGCCATAGAGACGGTAACCCGATTCGCTGCGTTCGGCTTCGGGCAACAGACCAATCTGTTCGTAGTGCCGGATCATCTTCGCTGAGACGCCTGCGGCAGCGGCCGCTTCTCCAATGTTCATGAGTGTGGTCATGGTGCGCTCCAAGGATTGAATGACTGCAACGGTCGAAGGATGTAGCTTGTCATGGTGGGAAGGTCAAGGCCCTCACCGAGAGAGCCCTGACGAGCGGGGATCAGAGGGTTGGGTAGCCGGCGTCAGCCAGCGCTTCGACCAAAGCATCGCGGTTTTCACCGCTTTTCACAGTGATCAGACGCCGCGGCAGATCGACCTGTATCTCGCAAGCTGGATCAACCAGTTTCAAGGTGACATTCACCTTGGAAGCGCAGTGGCCGCAGGTCATGTCGGGGAGGTGGAATTCGTGCATGGATGACTCCGTAGAGGGTTGAAGGAACCCGCACTGTGGGCATTGCCGCGGTGGCAATGTCAAGTTGCATCTGGCGTTGCGCTTGCCACCGTGGGAAGGCCAAACATCCGCTTCACCCCCCAACCACAGGAGCCTGTCATGAACACCACCACCTTGTCGCTCATCGAGCACCAGTTCCCCATCGAAGGCATGACCTGCGCCTCGTGCGTCGGCCGCGTCGAAAGAGCCTTGAAGGCTGTTGCTGGCGTGAAGGAGGTCAGCGTCAACCTGACCACCGAACGGGCCACGGTGAACGCGGCCTCTTCCACGCTGGCTGCCAGCCTGGTGGCTGCGGTGCAAAAGGCCGGTTACAGCGTGGGCGAAGAACCCAGCGCGGAGCCGGGTGCCGAGCCCGCAAAACGCAAGGGCGAACCCTGGTGGCCGGTGGCGCTGGCCGCCGCGCTCTCGCTGCCTTTGGTGCTGCCCATGTTCGCAATGCTTTTGGGCAGCGATTGGACGATCAATGGCTGGTTGCAGCTTGCACTGGCCACGCCCGTGCAGTTCTGGCTGGGTGCGCGCTTCTACCGCGCAGGTTGGAAGGCGGTGCGTGCCGGCGCGGGCAACATGGACTTGCTGGTGGCGCTGGGCACCAGCGCCGGTTACGGCCTAAGCGTGTACCTGCTGTTCAAACACGCCGAACACGGGACGCCTCACCTGTACTTCGAGGCCTCGGCGGTGATCGTCACGCTGGTTCTGCTGGGTAAGTGGCTGGAGTCGCGCGCCAAGCGCCAGACCACGGCGGCCATCGAAGCCCTCAATGCCCTCAAGCCCGAGGTGGCAAGGGTGCGCATGCCTTATGGCGATGTGGACGTCGCAATTTCACAGGTGAAGGTGGGTGACACCGTCGTGATCCGCCCGGGTGAGCGCATTCCGGTGGACGGTGTGGTCACCATCGGCTCCAGCCAGGTGGACGAATCACTGATCACGGGCGAGAGTCTGCCGGTGGCCAAACACGCGGGCGACAAGGTCACCGGCGGCGCCGTGAATGCCGAGGGACTGCTGCTGGTGGAGACCACCGCGGTGGGCGCCGAGTCCACGCTTTCGCGCATCGTTCGCATGGTCGAATCGGCTCAGGCGAAGAAAGCCCCGATCCAGCGCATCGTGGACCGCGTGAGTGCTGTGTTTGTGCCGGTGGTGCTTCTGATCGCCGCGCTGACCCTGCTGGGCTGGGGCCTGGCCACTGGCAACTGGGAGCAGGCCATCCTGAACGCGGTGGCGGTGCTGGTGATCGCCTGTCCTTGTGCCCTGGGCCTGGCGACACCGACCGCCATCATGGCCGGCACCGGGGTGGCCGCTCGCCAAGGCATCCTGATCAAGGACGCAGAAGCGCTGGAAGTGGCGCACCGCATTGATACCGTCGCGTTCGACAAAACGGGAACGCTCACCGAAGGCAAGCCGACGTTGGTCACGGCGCTGGCAGCTCCCGGGTTCGACGACCAGTTGCTGTCCTGGAGTGCCGCCATCCAGGCTGGCAGCGAACACCCGCTGGCACGCGCCGTGATGGACGCCGCCGAACAAGCTGGCGTGGCCCTGCTCTCCTCAGCCAAAGTTAGCGCTGTTCCAGGGCGGGGCATGTCGGCTGAGGTAGAAGGTCGTGCATTGCGCCTAGGCAGCCCGCGGTACATGCAGGAACTGGGGGTGGACACATCGGCACTGGCCGAGCCTGCCCGCCAGCTTGAAGACGAGGGACGAACGGTGTCTTGGCTCGCCGACATGACTGAAGCACCCAAGCTGGTGGGCATGCTGGCCTTTGGCGATGCCCCCAAAGCCAGCGCCATCGCCGCCATTCGAAGCCTGCAGGCTCTGGGCATTCGCACGGTGATGGTCACCGGTGACAACCGAGGCAGCGCACTGGCTGTGGGCCGTGCGCTCGGCATCGACCACATCGAGGCCCAGGTCTTGCCGGCAGACAAGGCGGCCATCGTCAACCGACTCAAGGAAGGTGGCCGCTCGGTGGCCATGGTGGGCGACGGCATCAACGATGCTCCAGCACTGGCCTCGGCCGATGTGGGCATTGCCATGTCCACTGGCACCGACGTGGCCATGCATGCCGCCGGGATCACCCTGATGCGGGGCGACCCCGCGCTGGTGGCCGACGCGATCGACATCTCACGCCGCACCTACCGCAAGATCCACCAGAACCTGTTCTGGGCCTTTGCCTACAACGTCATCGGCATCCCGCTGGCGGTGGCCGGTCTGCTCAACCCAGTGGTGGCTGGTGCGGCCATGGCACTGAGCAGCGTGAGCGTGGTGAGCAACGCGCTATTGCTTCGGGGTTGGAATCGTCAAGGGTGAGTCCCGAAGTATGTGCTGGAAGGGTGCTGCTACCAAGGCCGCAGCGCGCTAGCGTCACTTCATCCTCTTGATGTCTGTGTAGCCAGCGCGCACGCATGTGACCTTGGCGTTGGCAGGCGGTGCGAAGGCGGTAGGCGAAGGCCTGCGTCTCTGGACGAATAAATGGGTTTCTACCAAACTCCTTGCGCACAACATGCTGGATAGGGCTGTGATCCTCCTGTGCTGGCCAAGAGGATTTGCGGTAAATTCTTTGAGCAATACGGCCACGCCCGGCGCACGAGCGGTGGCCGATTTATCTTGCCCAAAACAACCGCTTGGAAAAACGTCTTTGGATCCGGGAATTCGTCTTTCAAATTCCCCACCCCGGGAAAAACATCTACTCAGGCGCGGGCATCGATGTATGCAGCAAAGTGCTCGCTTACGATGGACTCCACTTTGGCCAGTTGCTCATCGGTCAGGCCTTCCGCCAGCTTGCGCTTGCGTTTGGAAAGCGTGCCGTTGCCCTGAACGATGACATCGATGAGGGTATTCAGTTGGGACTGGCGCATGTCCAGCCAGGCTTCCAGGTCCTTGACCGTGTGATCGTGAGCGCGTAGATAGATCACCTCGGAAAGCAGATCCTCTTCAACGCACAGCTTGCAGCATTCAAGGATGAATTCACACAGCTCAGTCGCGTCGAAGTAGGCGTACAGCCACCGTGGCTGTGGTGACTTGACCAGGATAGTTGCGCTATCGCCGTCCAGCATGTATTCCAGCAGATCCGTGCGTGGGCGTGAATAGCTCTTCAACAGCTTCGAGTAGCGCTCAAGCTGGCTCAGCATGCGGGCCGACAAAGGCAGCACGACGCCCCCGGGTGTGAAACCAGCCTGACGAAGCACGTGGTGAAGCAAGAACCGGTGTAGTCGCCCGTTGCCGTCAAAGAAGGGGTGCACAAACACCAGACCGAACGAGGCGCAAGCGGCTGCAATAACGGGATCGAGCTCGCCGGTGGACGCGGCTGTTGCCAGTGCGGCAACGTCATCGATCATGGGGTCGACCAGTTCGACGGGGGGTGGGATGAAGTCTGCGATGTTGCGCATGCGCCCTGGACGGGACAACCAGTTCTGCTTGGGTCGGTACTGGTACTCCGCTGCGTGGTCGCTGACGATCTGGTTCTGCCAGGCACACAGTTGTTCTTCCGTGAGTGGACCGGGTTCGCCGGCCGACTCCAGCAGTTTGCGAAACCGGCCCGCGCGATTGCTGTCGGGGATTTCGCTTTCGATGTTGTAGGTCGAGCGCGTCTCGGACAGGTAAAGGTAGTCAACCGCGCGCGCCAGCATCTCGGGTTCGATGCTGCTCATGGCGGTTTTCACCTTCTCAGCAAGGCCCTCGTCGAGCAACGCAGTAAGTCGAGGCGTTCGACGAACGAGCGGACTGTACGCGCGACCACCAAGCACGTTGTTGATGATGCCGAACTTGGGGTCCAGCACCTTGGGCCCGCAAACGTATTGCGCCGGGTCAAGCAGGAAAATTCGCGGGTTGCCGGCGGGCATTTCGTAATCCAACTTGTGCTCACAGAGCCATTCCACGAGGTGGCCAGCCATTCGAGAGTAACGCGAGCTGGGCATTGCATGAAGCCATTCTTGTATGCCGTCAAGAGCCTCTTGATGTTCAAAGAGCGCACCCAGCACCGCAAGGTTCAAGTGCTCTCGCTTGAGCGCAAAGGTGAGTTGGCCCGCATACGACTCGGTATCACTCAGGCGCCTCAAGGGCAACTCAATACGCTCACTGCCGTCTGGGGTGAAGGTGTGCTTCTCCAGCGTCTGCTCGGTCGCCACAAAAATCCGCTGCATTGGCGGCACGCGCAAACTGAAACGTCGGACTAGCGACTCGTAGCCCAAGTACAAGCGAGGATTGGGATGTGGCATGGGTACTTTATGTTTGATCGATCCGCAGGACGTTGCAATCGTCAAAACATCTTTAAAAATGGAAAAACGTCTACATGGTATCAATCGCTCGGAAAAACGTCTACAACAGCCTGTCAACTGTCCACAGAGTGGGCGCAGTTGTGATGAGCAGCAGACCGGCCGCATTGTCGAACCCGGCACATGGATCGAGCAACTCATGCCAAGCGAGCAAAAAGCTCCTCCCCTGCCGCCATAAACTCCACGTACTGCGCGAATTGCGCAGCGTCGTATTACCCAACCGTGGAGTCACAGAAGAATGGCAACTGCAAAGAAGGCAGCCCCCAAGGCAGCCGCGAAAAAGACCGCCACCCAACCAGTGAGCGTACTCAAGCCGATCAAGGACACTTTCAACAAGACCAGTCTTGTTGCCCACCTGGCGCAAACCTCCGGTGCAGAACCCAAGATGGTCAAGGCCGTGCTGGGCTCGCTCGAGGCGACCATCTTCGCTTCACTGTCCAAGAAGGGCGCCGGCGCTTTCACGTGGCCAGGCGTTCTGAAGGTCACAGCCACCCATGTGTCTGCCAAAAAGGCGCGCAAGGGCGTTGACCCATTCACCAAGGTCGAGCGCATGTTTGCCGCCAAGCCTGCATCGGTCAAGGTCAAGGCGCGCTTCTTCAAGAAGGTCAAGGACGCAGCGCTGTAATTGCGGACGCGAAGCAAGGGGCACATGGTGCCCCTTTTTTGTGGACACCTCTGTTCTGGCCATCCGACGGCACAGGAGTTTTATGCCCTCTCAAACCTCATTGCTTGGCGCTGCCGGTGAGTACTTTGCCATGTCGGAGATGCTTCGTCGTGGCTTTATTGCCGCGCTCGCACCCGCCGGCGTGCCGCATGCCGATATCGTGGTGACCAGCGTAGAAGGCAGCAAGCTCTGCTCGCTGCAGGTCAAGACCCGGCGTGACATCGGCTCGGACGGTGGATGGCACATGAAGGCAAAGCACGAGGACATGCGTGTGGAGACCCTCTTTTATTGCTTCGTTGACTTCGGCAAGACACCCGAGGCCACGCCTACCGTGCATGTGGTTCCGAGTGCTGTTGTCGCCGAAGTCTTGGCAGCTTCCCACCGCAAGTGGCTGGCCACTCCTGGGAGAAACGGCCAGCCCCACAAGGACAGCGTGATGCGAAGGATGCTTCCAGACTACACGCGCACCTTTGGGGCACTGGATAACCCGTACCCGAAGGGCTGGCTTGATCAGTATCGGAACGCCTGGCACAAGCTGGGGCTGGAGCCTGCGAAGGTGGAAGCGGGAGCGGAGTGAAGCGGGTATGGCTTCAATGCCGTGGATGGGCACTGGCCTTGAAATGAGCGATCAGGCTGCAGCCCACAGACGTTGAAGCTCGGCAAGGTCAAGTGGGACCTGGGATGCTGGCGGCACGCCACGGTTGATGTGCGCGTCCCGGCGTTCTTCGAAGATCGCGAAGTTGCGCCCGGTGCAGTCTTGGAGTGTCGAGATGTAGCTGATGCCGATGAGCGGGAGGATCGCGTTTCCGTCGCCCTTCGCAATCAGTTCGTTGTAGACCCACAAGGCGAGCTTGCGCCAGTTGGCTATGCGAGGGACGGGCGAGCCGATCAGCACGCCCGACGCGGATGCAATCTCGGGCGACTCCAAGTCGACAAACACCACGGCCTGGTTGGTGATGTGCTCCGCCTTCATGGGAGACGGGTTGAGTGGTACGCCCGTCACGGGGTCGACCAGCTCTGGCACGAACTCGATGTCGTTCTGACCTGCGGCATCCTTCATGGGTCGCAAGATGCGCGCCTCAAAACCGGCCGTCACCATCGAGTCCGCCGTGTACAGGAGCCCATATGCCGAGCTGTTGATGGGTGGGGGGTCCACCCTCCCCTTGCGGTATTGCGAGGGTGGCGGTACCCAGTCCGCATCCGGTCGGCGGTAGATCCTGTAGAGACTCGCGCCAGCTTGGACCACAAGACCAGGCAGTGTCCCGTGAGCAGTGGGAATGTCGATCCCGGTGGCAGAGGTCCACCAGCTCACGAAATCGCCCTGCTCATGTCCTCCTCAGCCATCGAGAGAAACAGGTCGTTGAGGTCGCTCTCATCAAGGTCCAACAGGCCGGGTTCTGCAACGCGGTTCAATAGGAAATCCACCCCCGTGCTGCCACCGAAGTCTTTGTGGCGGGATCGCAGGAAGTCCCAGTACAGGGTCATGTCCTGCTCGTGCGAGCGGTACATGGCGATCGCCATCTCGTGCAAGGGACGGTTGAGCCGCGGGCAGAGTTGAAAAGCTGGATAGCGGCGGCTGCGCACACGACCGGGCGGCAGGACAGAGATCAGGCGACCGGCCTTCTCCCAGTTGTAGACGGTCTGATCGGTCGCGTCGAGACGGGCGGCATAGTCCTTTGCATCCAGCAGTTGGAAACGGTCGTCTTCCGGTTCGATCACCTCACGTGTGGCATTGGCTTGTGACACCACATCCCCGAGTACCGCGTGCAGGCGAACGAACGCATTCACGGACGAGTCGCTGAGCGGGGCCTGCCCTGCGACCACGCTTTCGCCGAGGAACAGATCCTCGACTTCGAAAAACAGGGGGGCCATGGTTCCCATGGCAGTTTCGTTGATGCCCCCTACATGAACGATGTGCGACTTCCAAGGCGTCAGTTTGGGTGATGATTTTTGACTTGTGTTGAGCGGCTGAGGCAGCTCTACCCTGAACGAAGACTGGACTCCCATCTCCCGCGTGTCATGGTGCACACGGACCGAGGTGTAGGCCTTTTCGGGCTTGGCGCTGGGGAATGAGGCACCCACGATGATGGTCTCGATCTTGTCCAGCACACCCAACCGCGCCAGGGTGTCTCGGGACACCATGACATACGACTGGACCCCCCCGACCTTCTCGTCGGTTGAGACGATCAGGTCCACGCCCTCCCCCTCCAGCGAATCCTCAACCGCACTGAGCCATTCACTCAGCGGTATCGGCGGCGTGTCGGCCGAAGCATCGGGGATCAGAGGTGCGACGTAGGTGTGGTACTTCATCGAATGTTCCTTTTCGGCGCGGTGCACGGCGCAGATACTTGCACCTGCCTGAGGGCGCATTCTGCGCGTTTTGGCAAAATAAGCCAAGCAAACCAAATTAGCCAAGTCCGGGGCGGCGGCGGGGAGCCGTCCTCGATCGGTAAGAGAACGATCAGTGGCCGGGGCTCCAGCAGGGCTTACGAGCCGAAAGTGATCTGGATCGGCGACCTGCTCTCGTTAAAAGACGGCGAATAGGTCGACGTCCGACAGGCGATATTGCCCGCCTGGGCCGCCGGCAACGCTGTAGTGCCCACCTGGCCCGATGCACACGGCAAACAGAGCGCCCTCCTTGCCTTGCCCGTGGTACTTGGAACCAGGTCGGAGCGGGCCAGCAGTTGCTGCCCCTGCTGCGTGAGCACTCGCTGTCTCGCTTCGATGGCCGTGAGGTCTTTGCGGAGTTGTGCCGCATCAATGGATCGCAGTGGGGTCGGTTTCAGTTCGGTTGCCATAGTGGTTCCTTCGAACACACAGCATAGGTTTCTCAGCCAGGGCCGTCGATCAGGCCACACATTGCAAGAACTGCCCTCAATCTCTAGGCACGCGCGCCTGAGCCCTCCCGGTCCAGGGCGGACTCTGCCCAGACATTTACGCCTTTGCTCGCAGGCTTCCCTTGGACCAACAAATGTTGTTAACCACGCCCAAACCCTGACACGGTGCCGCATACGGCGGCTGTTTGGTCGGAGCCTGACCACAGGCGTTAACAACTTTACGTGCCGGCATGGGGGCGGGCGCTCTCCAAAAAAGCATATTTAAGAACCACGGGTCTCTAACCGTTATTAGCAGACCACAGCTGTTTACCTCGGAGATTGATCACGCTCATCTTTAGCGAAAACTGCGCTCAAGATTGACGTGACGAGCTCGAACAATCCGAGGCGTAAAAGTCGAGGAAGCGACGCTGAACACGTTCATGGGTGTTCACTTCGCTCGCGCGCGATTCGTATGGTGCGTAAATATGCACATACAGTGTGTGTTGACGGGCGTACGACTCACCCCCACGAAGGTGGTTGCGCTGGACACCGCGCCACTCAAGCGCCTGTGGACTTGCAATGAGAGTGCGCACCCAAGCTGGATCGACAACCCGACCCACCCAAGAATAGAGGGTGGTCAGTTCGCCTGCGTCCATGCTGCGCAACTCGATGATGAGACGCTCGGTGGCGAGCATGTGGATACCGACGTCGATACGGTGCACGAGGCCGACCTCGGACGTGCACCTGGATATGCGTTTATGCGAGCATTCAGTGGTGTGTCTTGGTTCACCGCAATGGGATGGTTTGGTCGCTACGGTTGTCATTTCGTGATCTCCTTTCATCCAAGCTCTCACGAAATCTCTCCACGTCAAGTCCACAGGATCCTCTTCTTGTAGATCCTCTCGCTCAGATGTCGATAACCAAAATGAGATGGGCATCGACACACACTGCACTGCCTCAGGCCACCGCCGCCGAGGACCTCAGCCCAACGGAAGCAACAGGCTCACTGGCTGGTTCTCATCGCTCCAGCGCCGGTCGTAGGCGGTGGTTGTCGTGATGCAGGCGTGCCCCAGGAAGTGCCGCACTTCGTTGAGGTCGGCACGCTCACGCAATGCGAGCGTGGCGGCCGTGACCCGCAGCGCATGCGCAGAGAACCGATCCCCCACCACGCCGATCTGCGCCAGGTAGGGCTGCACAATACGCTGGGCCACAGCGCCGGCAGTGAGTCCAGCAGATTTGAGTGCTGTGCCGGACTGCCTCTGACGCAGCGAATGCTGAGAAGCGTTGGTCTGCAGATTTTGAGGACCCTCCGAGCCGCGCTCAAACGCCGCAGTGTGCGGCTCGATGCTTGGGGGCGTGCTGGCGCGTCGCCCGGTGCCCCCTCTGTCATTCAAAAACCCACCCTCCTCCTCAATATGACGACCTTGAGGATTGACATCGCACCCGGCACCGGAGTGACGGCGGACTGCCTTCATCCGAACGAACAGGCGCTCATCGCTTTGAGGCGCCGCGCCTCGCATGGCCAGGTAGTGCTGCACCCTCTCGCGTATGAGGGGTGCGGCGGCAATGAACCGCGTCTTGCCACCCTTGCCCAACACTCGCAGGTGCGACACACCCGCGCGCTGACAATCAAAATCCCGCACGCGAAGGGTGACGACCTCCGCGCGGCGCAGACCGCCCAACAGCATGACGGCCAAGATCGCACGGTCTCGCACGCCCTTGAGCGTGTGCGCATCAGGAGCCTCCAGCAGAGCCTGGGCTTGCGCCAACGAGAGAGCTGGTGTCTTTCCCTCGTGGCTTTCCATGCGCGGCCTGCGCACGCCGCGTGCCGGGTTCGTGGGGATGAGCTGCTCATCGACCAGATGCTCCAGCAGCGAGGACAGGGCTGCGAGCTTGCGGCGTTGGGTGCTCGGCGACAGGCCCTGGGCCTGCAGGTGGTGGCGCCAGGCCAGCACATGGGAGCGCGCGACCTGCAGCAACTCGGACTGGGTTTGCAGGCCTGAGAACGCTGCAAAGTCCCGCACGTCGGAGGCGTAGGCGCGCCGGGTGCAAGCGCTGGCGAAGTTGGCGAGCCACTGGTTCTCGATGGCCATGAGGCCCAGTTGTGCGAAGCGCTTGGCTGCGCTGTCGCGCTCTGGGTCGCGCACAGGGCCTCGCTCCAGGTGGCGCTCGGGCTCACAGTGCGGGCTGTGGATGTGAGAGGAAATGCGGTCGGGTGATTGTTCGCGTGAGTGCATCGATGGTGGGTGTCTCCCCTTCCCTGCACGGTGCAGAAAAATCTGGGGGTCCCTGTATCGATAACATGTGTTTTGAATACGTCAAGGACAGGAGCCGACGTGGCCACGCAGTTTTCAAATTTACGCTGTAGGGCCGGTGTGCAGCGGTTGCCGACTTTGGGGATGGAAAGCTAAGCCCGCAGTCCTCGCCGCATTTCGGACATCCAAACCCAGGCAATCACAGCTATTGAGTGTCAGCTCGTGAGGGTGCTGCAGACATTGCAGCGCTCTGTGTGGCGCGCACGCGGCGCTTAAACGCGCCTACCCCAGATGTTCTTCCACCCACGAGGGCACGCAGATAGCATGTCGGTCATCGGCCAGAAGCGGACATCTGCTCCCTAGGAAAGACCCTCAACTTGAGTCAGAAGCTAAGTCCTCAGCAGCAAGCGCTTTATCAAGCCATCGACGAAGTTCTCCACTACGTTTGGGACCCCATAGGCGTGTCGCGCTTCCCAGAAGCGAGGGATGAATACCACGCTTATCTCCCGCAGGTGTTCCAGATGCTGCAGGATGGTCAAGGGCACGACGACCTCGAGCGATACCTGACCGCGGTCAGTACGGATCGCATGGGACTGAGCGCCAACAGCAAGCACGACGGAGAAGTTGCCGAGTTACTGCTTCTATGGCAACGACGCATCATGAACACTACATCGTGATGTCCGCTTCGGGCCCGTTGCTGCCCTTCGTCGAGCGTAGTTGAACGTCGATAGTGCAGCGCTTGCCGTCGGTCGTGCACGGGAGCTGGGTTCACAGTGCATTGCGCGAAGCTGTCATCGGCTCACCCATCAGCACGGCGGCATCAATGACAGGTATCAAGGTGGCTGCAGTCATCCGTAAGCGCGCGGCCATCCCATGGCTCGCGTTGGTCGGCCTCAGCGCCAGTTCGCCAAATCTATCGCGGCCTGCAATGCTGAACTTGGCCCCTCAAGAACCCGAAGGCATCAACTCATTGAGCAGTCGCTTGTCCGCCGCGTAGCAGTTGCACGCTGCTTGCTGCAGACCCAGCCGATCGAGCACAGTGAGCTCACCGCGGTGATATTCAATCAGTCCACGCCGCTGGAATTCGCTGGCTGCCCCGCTCACTCCCACGCGCCGTACGCCCAGCATCTGCGCGATGAAGTCCTGGGTCACATGAAACCGGTCGGCGTGGGAGCGATCCTGGCTCATGAGCAACCAGCGCGCCAGCCGCTCGCTTATCGTGTGAAAGCGCTGGCAGGCTGTGGCAAGTGATTGCTGATGCAGGCGGACCATCAAAGAGCCTTGCACCAGTTCTCGCAGCTCGGGCATGGTGGCTATGGTCTTGCGCAACACATGCGCTTCCAGGCGCCAGCAATTGCCAGCGCCTTGCACCACGGCTCTCCAGGGCGTCTTGGCCACTCCGAGCACCAATTCCGCCCCTAGCATGGACTCGGGTCCGATCATGCCCACCGCCAACGGCGGGTGCGTCTCGATGTCAATCACCAGCGCAATGAAGCCGGAACGTGGAAAGTACGCGTGGCTCAGTGGCGCCCCATGCTCGATCAGGTCGGACAATGCCACCAGCTCGAACCGGGTACACAGCGCAAGAAAACGCTTGCGCAACGCTTTCGGAAGACGCTCAATGAGGTGGTTCTCTGCGTTGTCCATGGGAAGCCCTGGTACACGAGAAAACCCCTCTCGGAGCGAACCCGCAAGGTTCGCAAGACAGGATGTCTTGCATTCCCTTGTCGACTGTAGACCTGTTCGATTGACTGTTCTGTCTGGAACCGAACAAATACTCAAATCAAACACACTGGTAGCTTTGAGGGAGGGCGCAGTTCCAAGGCTTTGCGTATGAGACCTCTGACGGTGAAACTCACCGTCGGCCAAATCTAAAGTGAGATGGCCTGGATTCGCTGCTAGCGGTGTGGCAGCAGCTCACCGATCTGACTGGCGCGCTGCATGGGCAGGCGTGCCATCACGTCGCGCAGGTAGACATACGGGTCGTGCCCGTTCATGCGCGCTGACTGGATCAGGCTCATCGCCGCTGCCGCCCGCTGGCCCGCGCGCAAGCTGCCAGCGAACAGCCAGTTGCTTCTGCCAATGGCGATGGGCCTGATCTGGTTCTCGGTCCAATTGTTGTCAACCGAATTGCCCATCATCTGCAAAGCGGATGAGCGCTATCCAACGCTTGAGGCTGTAGTCCAGCGCCTTCGCTGTGGCCGATCCGTCGGGCACCTTGCGCCGCTGCAGCGACATCCGTTCGTGAAGGGCGTCCAGGAGTGGCTTTGTTCTCTCCCGCCGGACTGCGAGACGCTGCTCGGCGTTCAGCTCCTTGACCTCCTGCTCGATCTCATAAATGCGGGCCATCTGCTCCAGCGCACTCAGGGCGATCTGGCTTTGGTTGTCCGCGCCGACGGAGATTTAATCCAATCAACATCAAGCATGGTCTGTGGCCATGTAGCGCTGCATGGCATCGATCACCAGCGCGGGGTGACTCATGTGAGCAGCGTGACCCGCCACGTCCATGACTTCCAAGATGCTGCCCTTCAGTTGCTGGTTCAGATACTCACCCACCGCAAGCGGAACCAGGCTGTCTTCCTGGTGCTGAAGAATGAGGCAGGGGCGAGACACCTGGGGCAGGTCAGCCCGGTTATCAGCAAAAAAGGTGGTTTGCGCAAATACGCGCATCGCGACCGGGTTCGTGGAGCAAAAACTGTCGTAAAACTCACCAGCCAACGCTTCGCCCTGCGCGGCACCCGCCACCACGGACGATAGGTGATTGGCCCAGCCGATGTAGTCCTGATCCATCAGCGACAACAGGCCTTGGAGGTCGGCACGCTCGAAGCCTCCGGCATATTCGGGCGGATAGTTCAAGAAACAGGGCGTGGGCCCCACCAATATCAAGCGATCAAACAAGTCAGGGCGTGATATCGAAGCCAACAGTCCGACGTTGCAACTGGCCGAGCGGCCCACGAATGTGACGCCGCTCTGCAGCCCTTGCGCTTCGCACACGTCCAGAACATCTTGCGCGTAGCCGGCCAAGCTGCTGTAGCGAACTGCGCTAAAGGCCGATAGCTGCGACTTGCCGCTTCCAACATAGTCAAACAAGATTTGGCGATGTGTGCCAGCGAAAGCGGGCGTGATGCGGCTCCATACGGATTGGCTACAGCCAAGCCCGTGGGCAAACAAAATCGCTGGCCCGCTGTTTCCCAAGGATTTGACGTTGTTGCGTTTGTTGACGTTCATGGTCTTAAGCTGAAAACAGGGTGGTGAACCTTACCGCGGGGTGGTCAAGACTTTAAGCGTTCTGCCACAGGCCATTGATTCAGGACTTTTCGCGGCATAGCGGCGCCCCGCGTTCACCACAAACCGCCACGAACGCAGACATGTCTCATCTCCGTCATTCTTCTGGTAGTCGATGGGCTTCACTCACTTCAGCCTCTTCCGGCTGGCGGGGGGACAGATCAACTCGGCACCTTGAGCGGCACGTCGATGTTGAATGGCCGGTGCTGAAGGTGCAGCGGACGCTCGCCTCGCAGGATGGCGAATGTCAGGTTCCGGCGGCGGCTGCCATCGGTCTGCAAAACCTGAGTGGCTGCAGTCAGTCTTGGGACCGCCTACCAGAGTGCCGCTTGGCAGCGGTTGCTGCCGTTCGAGTTTTCAACGTGAATGCCCTTGGCGTGCCGGATTGCGATCACTCCTATTCATGCATCGTGGTAATGCGCAGAGACAGGTTTCAGGCGCGCAGTTGACATTGCTAGAGAGTTGACAACAGCGTGCAGAGATCTGCAAGCTCGACGAGCAAGACTGCAGCAGCATCAAGCATGGTGCGATCAATCACCTGGGCGTGTCGCCAGCGTTGATGGCTTACCGCGAGCACAAGGCCATGCTGGGCAAGACTTAGGCCGGCGAGAAGTTCCCGGCGGTTGTGATGATGGGGGCTGGCTGGATGGTGGTCCCCGACATCAAACCAGGCAAGTGATGGTGAGTGGCTGACCCGCCCTGGGTCAGCCACTCAGTCGGGATCGCTGTTTGCAGGTGATCCCGTCCTTTTTGTCAGTTGGCGCAGCAGCGCTGTGGCCAACCAGCCATCACTTTGATCCACCCGAAGCCTTGGCCACGTAGGCCGCCAGGGCGGCAATTTGCGCATCACTGAGTTTGCCGTTGTAGGACGGCATCTGCCCAATGCCGTTGCGCAGCGCGGTGGCCACGCGCTTGGCATCGGGCTTGAGCTCGTCCAGGCTGGGGCCCACGGCGCCTTCGGCTCCCGCGTCCTTGAGCGCATGGCACAGGGCGCAGGCAGGCACCGCGCCTTGGCCGAACAACACCTTGCCTTGTTGAAGTTGCGCGGCATCGTCGGCGGCGTGCACGGGCAGCACTGTGAATGCCAACGACCACAGGGCAGCGACCAACGCGTGTTTTTGGATTGTGCGCTTCATGCCACGCTCACTTTCACGGCGTGGTCGGCCCAGCTGGTGTTGTTGTAGCCGCCCGCGTTTTCCATGCGTTGTTCGGGCTGCACGTTGCCTGCGGTGTCGGTGGCTCGGCTCGCCAGGGTGAACTGGCCCGCCGGCAGGCGCGCCGCAAAAACAAACTGCCGCCACGCAAAGCGGCCGAGGTCGGGCCCCACCATGCGCGCGAGCTGCCAGGTTTTTCCGCCGTCCAGAGAAACCTCGACCTTGGCCACCGCGTTCATGCCGCCAAACGCCACGCCATGGATCTGTGTGTCACCCGCTTTAAGCGGGGCGCCGTCCGTGCCGGGACCGTTGATCCACGACTTCACCGTCATTTCCTGCACCGATGGCTGCGACGGGTCGCCCTTCGCGCCGGGCGGTGAAATGCGGTAGCCGTGCGACATGATGCGTGCGTCGGTCTCCTGAGCGGTGAAGGCCAGGCGTTTGACGTACTTGATGTTGTTCACGCCCGTGTAACCCGGCACGATCAAGCGCAGTGGGCCGCCGTGGGCCAGCGAAATCGGCACACCGTTCATTTCCCAGGCCAGCAGGGCATCGGCGAGTGCGGCAGCAGGCACCGAGCGTTCCACGATCACGCTCTTGGGGTCCAGTCCATCGGGGAGTTTTTCGCCGCCTGTGCCGGTGAGGTAGGCCATGCCGGCCTCCACGCCGCCCAGGGCATCCACCACCCAGCGCACCGGCACACCGCTCCACACCACACAGCCTGCTGCGCCCACTTGCCAAGGCGTTCCACTGGGCTTGTTGGGGAAGTAGCCGCGTCCGTTGCCAGAGCATTGCAACACCATCGCCGTGGTCTCGATGCCCATGCGCTTGAGGTCGCCCAGCGTGAGTTTGCGCGGGTTCTTCACCCCCTCGATGTTGATCTCCCAGGCATCGCGGTTGCCCAGGATCGAGGCGTCGGGCGCGGGCAGATTGTTGCGGATGTAGAGCTGCTCGGACGGCGTGATTACGCTGGTGCCGAACACACTGCGCTTGGTCTCAATGGTGGTGCTGCTGTGCACGATCAGGCTGGCCGGGTCCTTCCAGCCCACGTACGCTGGCAGAGGCTTGGCAGCACCGGCCACGGCGACGGGCGCGGTCTCACCAGCAGCGGCTGCGGTGCGGCCAAAGCTGGCCAGACCAACGGCAGCCAAAGCAGCGCCGCTGCCGGCCAGCAGGTGGCGCCGGGGGAGCGAGGTGGGTTGTTGGTTCATTTCTGGGGTCTCCGGTGGTTGGGCGTCGTGCGCCGGTTGGGGTGAAAGGGGTGAGCGGTTGATTCGTTGACAGGGACGCGGTGCCTCAGCCTGGCCCGGACACGGGAGGTGCCTGCAGTGCCGTCTGCGCGACCGCCAGTGCCTTCTTTTTCTGGGCCACCAGCAACAAGGGCTTGCCCTCGCGCGAGCGGATCACCTTCCAGTGCACGTTGCTCCACCAGCCGCTGGCCTCGCGCAGGTCCACAGGCTGGTCAAAGGCATACACCGTCACCATGCCGCCCTTCTCGAAGAACGTGGTGAGGTGGTAAGCGAGGTGACCTTCGATATCGCATGGCCGCATGAGTTGGGGAAACCCGGGCACCACGTTGGCGTCCCGCATGCCCAGGTGCATGAGCAACTGGCGCTGCTCCATGAAACTGCCCCGCAAGCTGCGCTCGTGGTATTCGTGGTCGATCGCGTCGCGCACCATCGCTGGCGGTCGCACGGCGAGCACCCCGCCGCTGGTGCCACCGGCCAGCAAAAGCGCCGCCAGAAAACGCTGCAAGCCGCGTCGCGCCAGCAGCGGCTGCGGCTTTCGGTACAGGTGTGCCGGTGCGTCGCTGGCCTCGAAGGCGATCGCCAACTCGGCGCGCGCGCGCAAATCGAATTCGCTGTCGGGCAGGAAAGGCGCGTCGGTATCGGGGCTCATGTCTTGGTCCTGCGAAACGGGGTAACGTTGACATCGGCCTTGGGTGTCGCAGGTACCCCCATGGCCAGCTTCAAAGCGTCGCGCGCACGGGCTAGGCGCGACAACACCGTGCCGGGCGCGATCTCCAGCGCCTCGGCCATCTGGGCGGTGGGCATGTCGTCGAAATAAAACAGCACCAGCACCTCGCGGTGGATGGGCGCCAGGCGCGCGAGCGCCTTGACGACATCGAGTTTGTCGTCCAGCCCCGCGTCGGGCGCCGCTTGCTCGGGCTGCTCTTCATCGTCCAGCGACTGCATGCTGGGTGCGGCCTGGCGAAAGGCGGCGCGGCGCATGATCTGAAAGAGCCAAGCCCGTGCCAGCGCAGCGTCGCGCAGTTGCTCCCGGTGCTTCCAGGCGTTGGCAAAACAGTCTTGCACCACGTCTTCGGCAATGGCGCGCGAACCAGTGAGCGCCCACGCACTGCGCAGCAAAAAACGGTAGTGCTCACGCACCCATTGGTTATAGCGGGACTCGGCAGACTGGAACAGCATGGTGATCAAGAGCGCTGCGTGGCTTGGTTCATTCCGTGGCGCTCATCGGTACTTTCCCTAGGGCTGTCGATCAAGGCCCCCGCGTCCCACCCAGCGACGGAAATTCCGCTTCCGCACCTTTGGCTGTGCGCTGCTGCAGGGTGTGCAGTCGGCGTTGCATGCTCTGGATCTCCACCGTCTGCCCGGCAATGATTTCCTCGGCCAACTGCCGGGTGACAGGATCGCGCCCATGCTGCAACACCAGCCGCGCCATGTCCACAGCGCCGGCGTGGTGCGGAATCATCATCGCCAGAAAGTCCTGGTCGGCCTGGCCTGCGTAGCCCGGGCTGTGCATGGCCTGCATCATGCGGGCCATCGATTCGTCCATATCCCGCTGGAATGCGCTGGTGTGCGCGGCGCTGGCGCCGTGGCTGGTGTGCGCGCCGCTCATGCCGTCTGGCCCTTCTCGCCCACACGCACGTAGACGAGGTTGATGCTCTTTTTGTTGCGCAGCGCGCCAGAGGGCAGCGTCAGATTGCCCAGGGGGATCTGCGCAATGAAGGTCGGGCGCAGCGGGTCGCTCACATCAAATGCACTGCACACGGTCTGGCCCGCGTTGGGCGTGCCGGGCAGCTCGTCCTGTTCGTGGGCCACATACAGCAGCGTGTTCTCGGGGTTGGTCCACAACCCGTGCGACTCGCGGCCACGGCTGGAGAAGGTGCCCACCACCTTGCGCTGTCCGCCCGGAGCGCTGCGGTCGATGATGGCGATCGGGCTCGACGCCACGCCGCCGGGGCCACCATCGTCGATGCGCGCCAGGCTGGCATAGACCACGCTGCCGCGCGCATTGCGCACGAACTCAACGTGGTTGGGCCGAGCGCCCATGCCGAGTGGCACGGTGTCGATCAGGTCGAAGCCACCCTGCGTCGAGCGGCAAGACACCGCATCAGCCAGCTTGTGCGAGAACCACACCTCGGCACCGTCGGGTGTGGTCTTCATGAAGGGCGTGAAGCCGGGTTTGTCCTGTGCGCTGATGTCCAGCGTGGTCAGCCGCTGCGGTTGGCTGTGGCCATCCGCGCCGGGGTTGACGCGGAACACGTCGATCTTCGACACCTTCTGGCTGGCCACAAAGGCCAACGTACCCTCACGGTTGAACCACACCTGCGCCGGGCCGCTCAGTGTGGGCAGGTATTGGCGAACCGCGCTGGAGCCCGGGCTGTCGGCCCCCTTGAGCTGGCGAACGGCACGATCGACGCCGACGATGGCAATGCGGTCTTCACCGCGCAGCGTGACCCACAGCTCGCGGCCGTTGCGCGTGAAAGTGGGCTCGTGCGGTTCGCGGCCCAGCAGCAGGCCACTACTCAGGCGCTCGGGGTTGGTGGTGGGCCCAGACGCAGGGTTGGGTGTGTTGCCGATGACGCGGCGCTGCTCGGCGTCGATCAGATAAATGTTGCTGGAGCCGCGCCCGCTGGTGGCCAGCAGCCGGCCGTCGGGCGACGGCACCGCGCCGTGGGCGTCGATGCAGCCGTGGTACAGCGGCTTGTGGATCATCGCCGCGTGTGTCGGCGCCACGCCGGCGGTGACGTAGCGAAATGGAGGCCGCGGGTCTTCGTCGAAGCTGGTCAGGTTGATCGTGCTCTCGACGGTGTTCGTCTTCGGATCGATGACGACCAGCGTGTTGGAGTCTTCATTGGTGATGAAGACGCGGTCGCGCGGGTCGATGCCGGTGGCTGCGGCTCCCGCTGAAGCGCCGGACGGGGCCTGGGCATGTGCTGCGGGCAGCGCGCTGGCTGCCGCGGCGGCCAGGGTGTACTTGAGAATGTCGCGGCGTTGGGTGGTCATGTGTGCTTTCTGAGTTGGTGTGGAGAGTGATCGCTTGGGTCGTTAGCCGGCAGCCGCCGATGAACCACTGCCCAGCGCTTGCTTCAGGTCAAGAGCGCGGCTCAGGCCGTTTCATTCCCTGGCGCGAGCCGACAGCGCGTCGCGCCGACGCCGCCCTGGCCTTCAGCGCGGGGTGCCAAGTTGCCGATAGACCTCGGCCGACACCTGCGCCAGCACGCTGCGGTCGGCGTCGGACGACAGGGCGTAGCCGAAGGGACCGTCGACCCAGTAGAAGACATTGACCGCACCTTCGCGTGCGAAGCGGAAGGCCGTGTCTGTGTTCTTCACGCCGGCCTGCAGTGCCTTGTCCGGCCCCGCGGCACTGCCCACGTCGGCGACATCGTTGGACACGTACAGCGTCAGTTTGCTGCCGAGCTCGTTGCGGTACATGAACTGCGCAACCGGCCCCTGGCCACCCGGCAACAGGCGCCCGCCTTCCAGCGTGTAGCCCTGGGCCTGCAGGTGCGGCGGCTTCATCGGCGCGCCCATGCGCTTGGACAGCCATGCCACCAACTGGTCCTCGTGCGCCGCGTCCACCTCGACCGGGCGGCGCGCGTCGGGACTGTATACCGCGTGAGCCACCGCCGCGCGCTGCGCGAAGCCGCCCGCTGACGCCAGCGTCAGGCCGCGCTCGGCGGGTGCCGCGGCGGCCATGCGGCCGGCATCGTCGCCCTCCGCGGGCAGGCCGCCCCGCAAGCCCCAGCCAGTCGCGCCGCTGATGACGGCGATGGCGATCCCAGCGGCCAGGCGCTGGAGGTACCAAGGCGTCTGCGGCACGGCGCGCGGGCGCGCCGATTTCAGCAGGCGCTGCGGCGGCTGTTCATCCAGCACGGGATCGAACAAGGCGTGCAGTTCGCGCTTCTGCGCCCGGTAGGCCTCCAGGCGCTGCGCGTCTTCAGGGCGTGCGGCCAGATAAGCGGCGATCTCGACCTGGCGCTCAGCGGGCAGGCGGCCATCAACGAACGCATGCAGGTCGGCCTCGGTGACCGGGGGAATGGACGGTGGCGGACGGTCGGTATTCATGGGTTGCTTCGCAATATATTCATTTGACGACTTTCAGCCGCACCGGTTCTGCGCGGCCTTCCATCAGGCCGCGCAGGCGCTCACGGCCTCGCGACAGGCGCGACATCACGGTGCCGATGGGGATACCCAGGGCCTGCGCCACATCGGCATAGGCCATGTCTTCCAGCGTCACCAGAAGAAGCACTTCCTTCTGCTCGACGGGCAGCAAGTCCAGTGCAGCCTGCAGATCCAGTACAGCCAGCCTGTCGGTTTGTGTCGGCGCCACCGGCACTTCGGGCGTGTCGTCGTCCATGGTCACGGTGTGCAGCCTGGGACGGCGCACGCCATCGACGTGCAGGTTGTGCATGATGCTGAAGAGCCAGGCGCGCATGTCGGCCACGCCGCCCCACAGGTTCGACTTGGCCCAGGCCCGCTCCAGCGTGTCCTGCACCAGATCGTCGGCGTCGTCACGGTTGTTCACCAGCGCGCGCGAATAGCGGCGCAGGCGCGGCACCCAGCTCAGCAGGCTTGCGTCGTCTTGCATCGGGGGGTCGTGGCCTGAGGGACTGGACGGAAGTCGACAGCAAATGTCATTCCTTGATGATGTGCCAGACGTCTTTGAAGTTGTCGCCGGCGCGGTCGCCGGGCTTCTGGTCGGCCTGGTAGGTGTAGACCGGCTTGCCCTTGTAGGCCCACTGGCGCGCACCGTCGTCGCGCATGACGATCGTGTATGCACCGGCGGGTTGGTCGCTGGCGGCGGCCATCGCGGGCGGCCACAGCGCGGCGCAGCCGCCGTTGCAGGTGCTCTTGCCGCTGCCTGCCACGTCCTTGTCGAAGGTGTAGAGCGTCATGCCCTTGGCGTCGACCAGCGCGCCGTTGGCGAGCTTGGCCGGCGCGTCGGCAGCCATAGCGCCGGTGAGTGGTGCCGCGAAGGAAGCCGCTGTGATCAGCAGCGCGGCCAGAGTCGAAAGGTGCTTCATGGGGTTGTCCTTTAGGGTCTGGTGGAGAGTAGCCACGCTGCGTGCCGTTCAGTAAGCCGCAGCCACCGCCAGCTTGGGGTCGATCTGCCAGGTTTCACTGACGATCTTGCCTTCACGGAACGTCAGCACGTAGCGCACCTTGATGGGCATCTTGCCTTCGAAGACGACGTTGGCCGAGACGGTGGCGCCCTTGGGGTTGGCCGATTCTTCAATCTGGCCGACTGTGAGCTTCAGTGGGCCGACGGCCTTGCCGAACTTCTCCCAGGTGCCGCGAATGGCATCGGTGGTGGCATAGGTGCCGTCGAGTGGGCCGCCTACCCAGTTCAGCTGGGCCTGGTCGGCATAGGCACGCATGACGATCTGGGTGTCGCCCGAGGCGATGGCCTGGAAGTGCGTGCGGGCGTCGTCGCTGGGGGCGGCGAAGGCGCTGCCGGAGGCGAGCGTCAGGGCGGTGGCGGCGAAAGCGAAAGTCTTGAACATTGTGGGCTCCGATGAAGGGTTGGTGTGAAGTGAAGGGGGGTGAGTGCTGGACGAAGGGTCCGATAGGTCCCGACAAAAGAGCAGACGGCGTCGGCATGCGGTCTATTCCAGAGCGTGCAAAGAAATTTAGGGTCAGGGCCCTGGGCCGTGAATTCGAGGCTTCAGCCCAGCAGGGCCGGCACCCAGCGGTTGATGAGCGCGCCTCCGACGATGAGCCAGCCGAACAAGATCAACGCCAGCAGCAGCGGCTTGGCCCCGGCCTTGCGAATGGCGCCGATGTGCGTGGCCAGGCCGAGCGCAGCCATCGCCATCGCCAGCAGCGCGGTGTCAATCTCGATCGTCACTGCCACCACCGACGCCGGCAGCCATTGCAGCGAATTGAGCAACACAACCGCGACGAAGCCGAAGGCGAACCAGGGCACAGCGAGTTGACCCTTGGCGTGAGCATGCTCTGCCTCCACCAGGGCTTGCAGGGTGCTGTCGCGCGCCAGCCAAGCCGACAGCATCACCAGGAACGGCGCCAGCATCATTACTCGAACCATCTTCGCGATGACGGCCGAGTTGGCTGCGTCCGGGCCCACCGAACGTGCTGCGGCCACCACCTGGGCCACCTCGTGGATGGTCGATCCGACGTAGATGCCGAACCCGTTGGCGCCGCCGGGGATCAGCGCCCAGTGCCGGTTCAGCTCGAACAGCGCCGGGTACAGGAAGATCGCCAGCGTGCCGAACACCACCACCGTGGCCACCGCCACCGTGACCTGCTCGGCGCGCGCCTTGACCACCGGCTCGGCGGCCATCACCGCAGCAGCGCCGCAGATGGCACTGCCAGCGCCGATCAGCATCGCCGTCTTGCGCTCCAGGCCCAGCCAGCGCGTGCCGATGAGGCAGGCCAGTGCGAAGGTCGAGCCCAATATCATCGCGTCGATGGCGACACCAGCTATGCCAACATGGTCAATGTCCTGCACGGTGAGCCGCAGGCCGTACAGCACCACGCCCAGGCGAAGCAGGTTCTGCTTGGAGAAGTTGACGCCGGCGCCGCTGGCTACCGCCCAGCGCGGGGCCCACGGGTAAACCGTGTTGCCCACGATCATGCCCAGCACGATGGCCAGCGTCAGCGCACTGAAGCCATGGTCCTGCAGCCAGGCGATGCGGCCCAGCGCGATACCGGTGGCAGCCAAGGCGCCGCTCAGGGCCAGGCCGGGGAGCATGCGTGCGAAAGCCGATGCAGAGGCCGATGTGCGTGGCTCAGGAAGTACGTTGATGGTCATGCTGCTTGCCTCCGGTTGAAGTTCATGAGGACGAAGCTTCCGGCTTCATAGATGACCCGTCAAACGGGTTGTATCGCTAAGATGTACCCATCTGATCGCTTTGCAAACAAATCCGCCATGAATACCCTTCGCCTCACGCTGCGACAGCTGCAGATCTTCGTGGCGGTTGCGCGCAGCGGCACTACCACGGCAGCCAGCGCCGAGATCGCGCTGTCGCAGTCGGCCACCAGCTCGGCCGTGAATGAACTTGAGCGGCTGCTGTCGCTGCGCCTGTTCGACCGCGCGGGCAAGCGCCTGCTGCTCAACGACAACGGCCGTGCGTTACTGCCGCGGGCCCTGGCGCTGCTGGACGGTGCCGCCGGCATCGAGTTGATGTCCCGCGATGGCAGCGCCCAGGCGCAGTCGCTGCGCATCGGCGCCAGCACCACCATCGGCAACTATGTGCTGCCCAGGCTGCTGGCCCGTTTTGTCGCAGCGCAACCGGGCCATGCCAGTGCCTGGCGCTCAAAGGTCGTGATCGGAAACACGGCGGCCATCTGTGACGCGGTCGCTGCGTTTGAACTGGACGTGGGCCTGATCGAAGGGCCTTGCCACCAAGCGGCGCTGGCCGTCACGCCATGGCACCAGGACGAGATGGTGGTCGTTACATCGCCCGACAGCGCGTGGGCACGAATGAGCCTGGCCGGCGAGCGGGTGCCAATGCGGACACTGCGTGAAGGGGTCTGGCTGGTGCGTGAGTTGGGCTCGGGAACGCGCGAGGCCACCGACCAAAGTCTGCTGCCCCACTTGCGCTCCTACCGTCGAAGCATCGAGCTGGGAAGTTCGGAGGCGATCAAACATGCGGCCGAGGCGGGTATGGGCGTGGCCTGCCTTTCGTCGTGGGTCGTGAGCGACGCTTTGGAGGCCGGCCGCCTGTGCCGCATCGCCACGACCTTGCCGCGGCAGCTCCGACAATCTCACCTGGTCGTGCATCGCGACAAACAGCCCACCGCTTCGCTGCTGGCATTTGTCGACCAGGTATCTGGCGCCGAGAACACGGCGCCATGAAATGTGACTCCATCGAGGTCAGGCCTGAGCAGCTCGCCAGTCGGCGCTCAAAGCTTATCCACGCACCTTCAACGAGATTCACGGCAGGCTCACCTGCACAAATGCCGGATGCGGATGGCGAGGTCAAGACTGCCGCATATCCACATACCGCGCGCGATGTCTTGGGCATTGCGATCCAACGGCCACCCCTTGTCTCCTTCTTTATTTGCGGCGAGAGCAATGATCAGAATGTTGCAACAGCATCAGGTCAAAGTGAACTATTGCCCGTCTATCACGCACTTTGAGGAGCACTGGGAACCCGGGTGGCGGGTATTGCGCTACGGACACTGAAGGACCAAAAGAAGTGATTCGCCCTCCCTGCTGGCGCTTGAAGAAGGCCTGCCCATGGTCCAGAACACCGTTTCGTCCGTGACGCAAAGGGCCATTCCAGAACTTTGCACTTCGCTACAGTGCCGAACGACCGGTACAGGTAATCGATCGGTCGCTTGAGATCCTGACCGGTAAGCGACCGCTTGCGTTGGCGCCCATGGACTCTGCCGTCGAACCTAAGGCTACGCTGAACAAGTAGCCGATTTGAGCGATCCGCTGCCCAATGGGTCGCTGACGCGGGGAAGCCTCGCGGTTTGACCGCGTTCCCCGG
>NZ_JBLYYB010000062.1:0-30208 GCF_048549895.1 Hydrogenophaga sp. | reverse complement strand
GCCGCTGCCACACGCCGGTTTCATGCGCCGCGTCTACCCCGGCTTCATCCAGCTCTCGGCCTTCATGGCCATGAACCCGGAGCGCCACAAGCAGTCGTTTCGCAACATCTACGACCACCTGGAAAACGGCCGCACCGAAGAGGCGCAGGTGATCCAGGACTTTTACGAGGAATACCTCGCGGTCAACGACCTGCCGGCCGAGTTCTACCTGGAGACGGTGGCCAAGGTGTTCCAGACCTACGACCTGCCGCGCGGTGAGCTCACCTGGAACGGCCGCAAGGTCAACCCGGCCGCCATCCGGCGCACCGCGCTCATGACGGTGGAAGGCGAGCGCGACGACATCTGCGCCGTGGGCCAGACGGTGGCCGCGCAAGATCTGTGCAGCAGCGTGCGCCCCTACCTCAAGACGCACCATGTGCAGACCGGGGTGGGCCACTACGGGGTGTTCAGCGGACGGCGCTGGAACCAGCAGATTTATCCCCGCGTGCGCGACATGATCCACAGCACGATGGGCTGACCCCTTCGGTCCATGAGAAACGCCCCGACATGCGGGGCGTTTCTCATGGGGTCTGTGCGGGTCAGCGGGCCGGGGCGGCGGGCTGCGCTTCGTCTTCGGCCGGCCAGTCGCGGATGTAGGCCTTGAGCATCTGGTTCTCGAAGTTCTGGCTGTCCACCACGGCCTTGGCCACGTCGTAGAAGCTGATCACGCCCATCAGCATCTTGTTGTCCATCACCGGCATGTAGCGGGTGTGCCGCTCCAGCATCATGGGGCGCACCTGCTCCAGCTCGGTCTCGGGCGTGCAGCTCATGGGGTGGTCGTCCATCACGGTGCGCACCGTCTTCTCGCCGAGCGCGCCGCCGTTGCGCGCCAGGGTGTGGATGATCTCGCGGAAGGTCAGCATGCCGACCAGCTCACCGTGGTCCATCACCGCCAGCGAACCAATGTCGAACTGCGACATGGTCTCCACCGCGCGCTGCAGGGTTTCCAGGGGGTGGGTGGTGTAGAGCGTGCCGCCCTTGACGCGAAGGATGTCGCTGACTTTCATGACGGGTCTCCTGTTTTCGGTGGTGTCTCCAGCAGGGCTGGCGAGTCTGCAATATACCCCCACAATACCGCTCAAAACCAGTGCGCGCCAGCCCTTGGCGACACAGCACGGCACCCCGAGGAGACCCACCCATGTCCGGCTATTCAGACCCAGGCTTCGACACGCTCGCACTCCACGCGGGCGCGTCGCCCGACCCCGCCACCGGCGCGCGCGCCGTGCCGATCCACCTCACCACCTCCTTCGTCTTCGAATCGAGCGACCACGCGGCGGCCCTGTTCAACCTGGAGCGCGCTGGCCACGTGTACAGCCGCATCAGCAACCCGACCAACGCGGTGTTCGAGCAGCGCATGGCCGCGCTCGAAGGCGGCATTGGTGCCATTGCCACCGCCAGCGGCCAGGCCGCGCTGCACCTGAGCGTGGCCACGCTCATGGGCGCGGGTTCGCACATCGTCGCCAGCACCGCGCTCTACGGTGGCAGCCAGAACCTGCTGCACTACACGATGCGCCGCTTCGGCATCGAGACCACGTTTGTGAAGCCGGGCGACATCGACGGCTGGCGCACCGCCGTGCGGCCCAACACCAAACTGTTCTTCGGCGAAACCGTGGGCAACCCCGGCCTGGACGTGCTGGACATCCCCACCGTGTCGCAGATCGCGCACGAGGCCGGTGTGCCGCTGCTGGTGGATTCGACCTTGACCACGCCCTACCTCATCAAACCCTTCGAACTGGGCGCCGACTTGGTCTACCACTCGGCCACCAAATTTTTGAGTGGCCACGGCACCGTGATCGGCGGCGTGGTGGTGGACGCCGGCAGCTTCGACTGGGAAAAATCGGGTCGCTTCCCCGAGCTCACCGAGGCTTACGCGGGCTTTCACAACATGGTGTTCAGCGAAGAGAGCACCGTGGGCGCCTTCCTGCTGCGCGCACGCCGCGAGGGCCTGCGCGATTTCGGCGCCTGCCTCTCGCCGCACAGCGCGTGGCTCATCCTGCAGGGCATTGAAACGCTCTCGCTGCGCATGGACCGCCACATGGGCAACACCGAAAAGGTGGTGCAGTTCCTGGCCAGCCACCCGCTGGTGGGCCGCGTGGGCCACCCGCTGCTGGAGAGCCACCCCAGCCACGCGCTGGCGGGCAAGCTGCTGCGCTTCGGCGCCAGGGGCGCGGGCTCGGTGTTCAGCTTCGACATCAAAGGCAGCCGCGAGCAGGGCAAGGCCTTCATCGAAGCGCTCAAGATCTTCAGCCACCTGGCCAACGTGGGCGACTGCCGCTCGCTGGTGATCCACCCCGCCAGCACCACGCACTTCCGCATGAGCGACGAAGCGCTGGCCGCCGGTGGCATTGGTCCGGGCACGATCCGCCTGTCCATCGGTCTGGAGGATGCCGACGACCTGATCGACGATTTGAAGCGCGCGCTCAAAGCGGCCGAGAAAGCTGGAGCCTGATCATGTACTTGCAAGTCAACGGCGCCAACACCTACTGCTACACCGGCGGCAAGCCCTTCGACGCCGCCAAACCCACCGTGGTTTTCGTCCACGGTGTGCTTTACGACCACAGCGTGTGGATCCTGCAAAGCCGCTACCTCGCCCACCACGGCTGGAACGTGCTCGCGGTGGACCTGCCCGGCCACTGCAAAAGCGAGGGCGAGGCGCCCGCGTCGGTGGAGGACGGTGCCGGTTTTGTGGCCGCGCTGCTCGACGCAGCGGGCGTGCACAAGGCCGCGCTGGTCGGCCACAGCTGGGGTTCGCTGATTGCACTTGAAGCGGCCGGGCGCCTGAAAGACCGGGTGAGCCACCTGGTGCTGGTGGGGGTGGCCTACCCCATGAAGGTGTCTCCCGCGCTGCTCGAAGCCTCTCTCAACGAGCCCGAAAAAGGCATGAAGATGATCAACGTGTTCTCGCGCAGCACGTTGGCAGCGCCGCCGTCGGCGCTCGGCCCCGGCACTTGGGTGTACGGCTCAAGCCTGGCGCTGAACCGCCGGGTTCTGCACAGCAATACAAAGGCCAATGTGTTCCACCGCGGTTTTGTGGCCTGCGACAGCTACGCCGGCGGCGAGGCAGCCATGGCACAGATCACCTGTCCGGTGCTTTTTGTGCTGGGCGGGCAGGACCAGATGACGCAACCCAAAGCCGCGCAAGGGTTGATCGCTGCGGCGAAGGCTGGGGGCCATCGCGTGTCGGTCACCAGCGTGCCGGCGGGTCACTACCAGATGACCGAAGCGCCCGAGGAAACACTGGTGGCGATGCGCAGCTTTCTGGCCACCTGAGCCTCATTTCACGCACTGCAGCTGGCTGGAGTCTTTGCTGGAGGCGGGTGGCACGGTGATCACGCACGACATGGCACCGCACATGCAGTGCACCACGCTGGCGCCACCGGTGATCACCAGCGTGGGCGCGGAACACTGGCAGGCCGGTGCCGACATGACACTCTGCGCCACTGCCGGCGCGGCCTGGAACAAGAGCGCCAGCGCCAACGCGAAAAGTCGAACAATGCAGGCATTCATGAAGTTCTCCTTGAGTCGCCAACGCCATCATCAGCGCCGCCCAGCATGCTACGCCGCTGCCAACCTGTTTTGACCATGACCGACGACATCACGCCCTGGATGGCACCCGACCGCGCCCACGAGATCGCCCGGTCCTTCGACCTTCGTGCGCTCACGCCCGACTTTCTGGCCAACCCCTACCCGGTCTACGCCGCGCTGCGCGAACACGAGCCGGTGCGCCGCATGCCCGACGGCTCGGTGTTCCTCACGCGCTGCGCCGATTTGATGGCGGTGTACCGCGACGCGCAGGCCTTCAGCTCCGACAAGCACGTCGAGTTCGCGCCCAAGTACGGCGTGGGCTCCGCGCTGTTCGAGCACCACACCACCAGCCTGGTGTTCAACGACCCACCGCTGCACACGCGTGTGCGCCGCCTCATCATGGGTGCGCTCACGCGCCGCGCGATCGCCGACATGGAGCCGGGGCTGATCGCCCTGGTCGACTCGCTGCTGGACGACCTGGCCGGGCGGGGTGGTGGTGACTTGATCGAAGACTTCGCCTCGGCCATTCCGGTGGAGATCATCGGCAACCTGCTCGATGTGCCGCACGAAGACCGCGGCCCGCTGCGCGACTGGTCGCTCGCCATCCTGGGCGCACTGGAGCCCACGCTCACACCGCAACAACTGGCCCTGGGCAACCAGGCCGTGACCGACATGCTGGCCTACCTGCGCACGCTGGTGGTGCAACGCCGCCAGCACCCCGGCGACCCGGAGCGCGACGTGCTCACACGCTTGATCCTGGGCGAGGCCGGGGGCGAACAGCTGAGCGAAGTGGAGTTGCTGCAGAACTGCATCTTCCTGCTCAACGCCGGCCACGAGACCACCACCAACCTGATCGGCAACGGTTTGATCACGCTGCAGGAACACCCGCAGGCCCGCCAGTTTCTGCACACCGCGCTGAAGCAAACCGCAGGCGATGCAGCAGCGCAAGAGGCGGTGCTCACCCGCGCGGTCGATGAATTCCTGCGCTTCGAATCGTCGAACCAGCTCGGCAACCGCCGCGCATTGAAAGACACCCAGGTGGGCGGTGTGGCGCTGCCCGCCGGCACGCTGGTGACGCTGTGCATCGGCGCGGCCAACCGCGACCCGGCGCAGTTCCCGGACCCCGAGGCGCTCAACCTCGCGCGCGAGAACAACAAGCACCTGGCCTTCGGCTTCGGCATCCACCAGTGCGCGGGCCTGAGCCTGGCGCGGCTGGAGGGCCGCATTGCCATCGGCCGCTTCTTGCAGCGCTTCCCCGATTTCAGGTTGACCGAGGCGCCCTTGCGTGGTGGCCGGGCGCGCTTTCGCGGATTCCTGCGCGCGCCGTTTGCAGTGACCTGAGCGCGCTTCAGCCCGAGGCGACCGAGGGGCCTTCCGCCATCTCCTGCGCCACCGGAGGCAAAGGCGTGGACGCCAGCGCCTGGGCCAGCGTGAGCCCGGCCCAGCGGCTCTCCGACCAGAAGCGGGTGGTGTTGGGCTGGCGCGCCAGCAGCAGGCGCTCCACCATCGGCGCCATGGGCGTGCTGGACGGGTCGACCAGCAGCACATAGCGCTCACCGTCTTCGTCCAGTCGGCCCAGCCAGTCCAGCGCCACCAGCGTGGCCACGGGCTCTTCCAGCTGCAGCGCGTCCACCCGCAGCACCTGGGCCAGGGCCTCCAGGCTCAGGCCCTTGGGCGCCGTGTCGCGCGCGGTGTGCAGTTGCTCCAGCACCTCCAGCGCCAGTTGAAAACTCCAGCCCGGCGTGTCGCCGCGCCGCGCAATGCCCGAGAGCAGGCTGGGCAGATAGGCCGCCACCACCGCGCCCAGCAACAAGATCACCCAGGCCACGTAAAACCACACCAGCAGGATCGGCACGGTGGCAAAGGTGCCGTAGACCACCGAATACGTGGGCACCTGCGCGAGGTACCAGGCCAGCAGCTTCTTGGCCAGCTCCAGCCCGGTGGCCACGAAGATGCTGCCGATGAGCGCATGGCTCCAGCGCACCCGCGTGTTGGGCACATAGCGGTACAGCGCGGCAATGCCGCCGGTGAGCAACGCGAACTGGATCGTCTCCAGCAACAAGCGCACACCGCCCGGCACACCCGACACCACGCCGCGCGAGGCGGTGACGGCATAGGTGGTCACGGTCAGGCTGCCGGCCAGCAGCAGCGGCCCCAGCGTGAGCACCGCCCAGTACACCAACACGCGCTGGGTGAACGAGCGCGGCTGGCGCACGCGCCAGATGTCGTTGAGCTTGCGGTCGATGGTGAGGATCAGCGCCAGCGCGGTGACCAGCAACACCAGTGCACCCGCCCAGCCGATCTGCCCGGCCTTGCCGGCGAACTGGTTGAGGTAACTGAACACCTGCTTGGCGATGTCGGGCGGCACCAGACTCTGCACCAGCCAGCGTTGCAGCGTGACCTGCAGCCGGTCGAACATGGGGAACGCGCTGAAGATGGCCAGGGCCACGGTGAACAGCGGCACCAGCGAGATGGTGGTGGTGAAGGTGAGGCTGCTGGCGGTGATGCCCAGGCGGTCTTCGCGGAAGCGTTCGCGCAGGGTGATGGCGGTGTTGGCCCAGGGGAAAGTCAGGGCGTCGCGCCACAGGGCGCGAGCGAGGGTTTCCAAGGCACGCGCTCTCTCTTTGAAGGTCATCCCGGTATCATGCCACCTGCTCTTTCTCCCCCGCCATGCCCGACATCTCCTCCCCCCCCAGCCCCGATGCCCTCTCCCTCACCCAGGGAGATTCGGCACGCGCCGTCAACGCCACCCGCTGGCTGGCCGTGGGCAGCCTGCTGGGCCTGATCGTGCTGGGCTTTCTGTGGGAGATGTGGCTGGCCCCGCTTCGCGAGGGCGGGTCGTGGCTGGTGCTCAAGGTGCTGCCGCTGACCATTCCGCTCGCCGGCCTGCTGAAAAGCCGCATGTACACCTACCGCTGGGTCAGCCTGATCGTGTGGCTGTACTTCACCGAAGGCGTGGTGCGCGCCACCAGCGACACCGGGCCATCGGTCTGGCTGGCACTGATCCAGACGCTGCTGTGCGTGGCCTTGTTCGTGGCCTGTGCCCTGCACGTGCGCATCCGCCTGCGCGCCGCCGGCAAGGAGGCGGTGGCGGCCGACGTGGCCAGCGCCAACGCCGCTGCCCAGCCATGAACCCCCAACACGCCGAGCTGCTGGCGCAATTGCGCCAGACCGTGGGCGCCGCACACGTGCTCACGCACGACGACCCGGCCACCGACCTCTCGGCCTGGGAACAGGACTGGCGCAAACGCGCGCACGGCCGGGCGCTCGCGGTGGTGCGCCCGGGCAGCACCGCCGAGGTGGCTGCCGTGGTGCGCGCCTGTGTTGTCGCTGGCGTCTCGTTGGTGCCGCAAGGCGGCAACACCGGCCTGGTCGTCGGCTCGGTGCCAGACGCCTCCGGAACGCAGGTGGTGCTGAGCCTGATGCGCCTGAACACCGTGCGCGCCATCGACCCGGCCAACCTCACCATGACGGTGGAGGCCGGCTGCATCCTGCAGACACTGCAAGACACGGCCGAGAAAGCCGGTTTTCTCTTTCCCCTCAGCCTGGCGGCCGAGGGCAGCTGCAGCATCGGCGGCAACCTGGCGACGAATGCCGGCGGCACGCAGGTGGTGCGCTACGGCAACGCGCGCGACCTCTGCCTGGGCCTGGAGGTGGTGACCGCGCAAGGCGAGGTGTGGCAAGGCCTGAGTGGTCTGCGCAAGGACAACACCGGCTACGACCTGCGCGACCTGTTCATCGGCAGCGAAGGCACGCTGGGCGTGATCACCGCCGCCACGCTCAAGCTGTACCCGCTGCCCGCCGCGCAACTCACCGCCTGGGCCGCGCTGCCCACGCTGGACGCCGCCGTGGCCCTGCTGGGTCTCGCGCACCAGCACCTGGGCGCCGGCCTCACCGGATTCGAGGTCATGGGGCAATTCGCGCTGAGCCTGGTGGACAAACACATGCCGCAGCTGCGGGTGCCGCTCTGGCAGGACACGCCTTACTGTGTTCTGCTCGAAAACAGCGACAGCGAATCCGAGGAACACGCGCGTGCGCAGTTCGAGCGCCTGCTGGAAACCGCCTTCGAGCAAGGCCTGGTGAGCGACGCGGTGGTGGCCGAGAGCCTCGCGCAGGCCCATGCGCTCTGGCACATCCGCGAGAGCATTCCACTCGCGCAGGCCGAGGAAGGCCTGAACATCAAACACGACATCAGCATCCCGGTTTCGCACATCCCGGCCTTCTGCGCCGAGACCGACGCTTTGCTGCAGCGCGAGATCCCGGGCGTGCGGCTGGTGAACTTCGGCCATCTGGGAGACGGCAACCTGCACTACAACGTGCAGGCGCCCGAAGGCGGTGATGCCAGGAAATTCCTGAACGAGCAGGAAACGCGCGTGAACAAGCTGGTCTTCGACGCGGTGGCGCGCTACCATGGCTCGATCAGCGCCGAGCACGGCGTGGGCAGCCTCAAGGCCGACCACCTGCCCCACTACAAAGACCCGGTTGCCCTGGGTCTGATGCGGGCCGTCAAGCAGGCGCTGGACCCGCACAACCTCCTGAACCCCGGCCGCGTCCTCACGCCATGATCTCCCGTCATTTGCTCCGCTGTCTGCTCGCGTTGGCGCTTACCGCCACGGGGCAGGCGCACGCGGTGGACGCTGCACAGCGCCAGGCCTGGCGCGAACAGGCGCAGGGCCTGGAGCACGGCGAGGGCGTGAAGCGCGACACCGAAGCCGCCATCCGCCTGTATTGCCAGGCCGCGCTGGCCGGCGATGCGGTGTCGGCCTACAACCTCGGCTGGCTCTACGCCAATGGCCGTGGCGTGGAGCGCAACGATGGTTACGCGGCCCACTGGTTCGCGCGCGCCGCGCTGCTGGGCGATACGCACGCCGAAAGCATGTTCAAGCGACTGGCCACGCCAGCCGACAAACCCGAATGTGTGCAGCAAGCCGAGAGAGGCGAGCTGCAAAAGGCCAACGAAGCCCAGCAGGCGGCCGAGGTCGCGGCGCAGGCCACGCGCTACCAGAACCTGGTGGACACGCCCGAAGAGCGGCGCATCATGAAGATCGTCTACAAGCTCGCGCCGCAGTTCGGCATCCAGCCCGGCCTGGCGTTTGCGGTGATCCGCGCCGAGTCCAACTTCAACGTGAACGCCCTGTCCGACAAGAACGCGCAGGGTCTCATGCAGCTCATCCCAGAGACGGCCGAGCGCTTCAGCGTGCGCAAGCCCTTCGATGCCGAGCAGAACATCCGGGGTGGCCTGTCGTACCTGCGTTGGCTCCTGGCCTACTTCAGGGGCGATGTGCCTCTGGTGCTGGCCGCCTACAACGCGGGCGAAGGCACGGTGGACCGCTACCGGGGCGTGCCGCCCTACCCCGAGACGCAGGGTTACATCAAACGCATCCAGCAGGTGTTTGCGCTGCAACACCACCCGTTCGACGCCCGCATCACATCCCCTTCGCCGGCCCTGCCCAGTCGCCTTCCATGACCCGACCCATCCGATCCCAGTACGAAGACTTCATGCGCCACGTGTACACCACGGGCGTGCAGAAAACAGACCGCACCGGCACCGGCACCACCAGCGTGTTTGGTCACCAGATGCGCTTTGACCTGAACGAGGGTTTCCCGCTGGTGACCACCAAGAAGGTGTTCACCAAAGCCATCATCGTGGAACTGCTGTGGTTCCTGCGCGGCGACAGCAACGTGAAGTGGCTGCAAGAGCGCGGCTGCAGCATCTGGGACGAATGGGCGCGCGACGACGGCGATCTGGGCCCCGTGTACGGCGTGCAGTGGCGCAGCTGGCCCACACCCGATGGCGGCCACATCGACCAGATCGCCGAGGTGGTCAAGCAGCTCAAGACCAACCCGGATTCGCGCCGCATCATCGTGAGCGCCTGGAACGTGGCCGACCTGAACAAGATGGCGCTGATGCCTTGCCACGCCGTCTTCCAGTTCTACGTGGCGCCGCCCACCGAGCCGGGTGGGCGCGGCAAGCTCAGCTGCCAGCTTTACCAGCGCAGCGCCGACATTTTTCTCGGCGTGCCGTTCAACATCGCCAGCTACGCGCTGCTCACCCACATGCTGGCGCAGCAGTGTGATCTGGACGTGGGCGACTTCATCTGGACCGGTGGCGACTGCCACATCTACAGCAACCACCACGAACAAGTGGAGTTGCAGCTCTCGCGCCAGCCCATGGCCTATCCCAAGCTGCACATCAAGCGCCGCCCGGCCAGCATCTTCGACTACGAGCTCGACGACTTCGAGGTGCAGGGCTACGAACACCACGCAGCCATCAAGGCACCTGTGGCGGTCTGAGGTCGACAATGAACCAGGGCAGCATCCACTGAGCGAGCGGGCCGATGGCCAGCGCGTACACAACGGTGCCGACGCCCACCGCACCGCCCAGCATCCAGCCCACAACGACGACGGCAACCTCGATGAGGGTGCGCACCAACCGGATCGAGCGTCCGGTGACCCGGGCCAGGCCGGTCATGAAACCATCGCGGGGACCGGGGCCGAGCTGGGAACCCATGTACATCGCGGTGGCCATGGCGTTGAGCACAATGCCCCCCAGCATCAGGGCCAGACGGACGCCGATGTCACCGGTCACCGGCACGATCGCCAACGCGATGTCTGCGGCCATCCCGACCAGGAAAACGTTGGCTACCGTCCCCAGCCCGGGCATCTGCCGCAAAGGAATCCACATCAGCAGGACCACCATGGCCAGCAGGATCGATATCTGGCCGAAGGTGATCGGCATGTGCTCGATGAGTCCTGTGTGCAGCACGTCCCACGGAATGGCGCCCAGCGCACCGCGGACCACCATCGCCATGGAAGTGCCATAAATCAGCAGACCGATGACGAGCTGCAACAGCCGACGCGTCAAGCGGCCGGCCCGCAGCTGCTGCAACGGGCCGAGGTTGGCAAGGGCGGCGCTCCCGGGTACCGGGTGCCGCTCACCCGAAGGCCGTTGGTTCAAGGAATGAAGCGCTGGCGGCGGAAGCTGTCAAAGATGCGGATGAACATGTCTTCCGAATCGACAAACTCCTGAAAGCCATGTCGCCGCGCCTTGGTGTTGTCCAGCATGATGTCCCAGGTGGGCGCAAAGGCGTAGTTGGCGAACGACCAGTTCGCAGCCTCCGAGAACGGCGTGGGCAAAAGACCATGCTCGCGCACGACCTCGTCCCACAGCGGCTCCTTGTCCGCCATCATCAGTTCAAGGTCGATCTGCTGCACACCACCGGCTTCCATGCCGAAATACTCGGCAATGCGGGGCCACAGGTACTGCCAGCGGAAATGGTCGCCGTTGACCATGTTGAACGCTTCGTTCGCCGCCGACGGTGTGGTAGCGGCCCACAACATGCCTTTGTTGAGCAACTCGACATCACTGGCGCAGTGAACCGCGCGGTAGGCTGCTTCGGGGCCAGGGAACTTCAGCGGCAGGCCCAGCTTCCTGCACAGCGTGGCGTACACGGCGATCGGCTTGGGCAGGTTGATGTCGGTGCGCGCATAGCCACAGACGATGTGCGGCCGCATCAGCGACCAGCTCCAGCGTTTGCCTTGCGCCAGTTGTTTCAGGAAGTCTTCCTGTGTGTAGTAGAAGTTGGGCGGAAAATGCCGCGCATCACTCTCTTTGGCCGGGGTCTTGAAGGGGCCGAGGTGGCGACCGTAGTACTTCGAGCCTTGCAACAGGCACACATGGACAAGGTTCGGTGACGCTGGCTCGATCGCGGTCATCGCGTTGCGGAACAGATCGGTGTCACGCGCAGCCTTGTCGACCCAGCGCGTGCCGGTGGCGTGGCCGGTCCAGAAAATGTGGGTGGTGGCGCCCATCGCGCCGAGCACCCGCGCGCAGTCGTCCGGATCGCTCATGTCGCACGCGACATGGCGAGCTCGGGTGTCGAACTCGGGCGCCCGGCGGGAGACGATGGTCACGTCCCAGCCTCCGACCTGATCGAGCAATTGCGCCATGTTGGCGCCGACCATGCCGGTGCCTCCCAGAATCACGGCCACTTGTTTGGTCATGGAGATCTCGATCAAAAAGGTCAAAAGCGGTTGCGCAACACGGCCTCGAGCGCAGCACCAGCGCACAGCACATCGGCATCGCGCCCGCCCGGGGCCGCCAACATCAGACCGACCGGCGCATCGCCAGGGCGGTGGCACGGCAGGCTGAGCGCACAGCCGTCCAGAAAGTTGATCAGCGTCGGGTTGCGCAGGAGCAGCAGGTTGGTGCTGCCATAGGTCTCATCGCTGGCCTGCAGCGGTGCGAGTAGAGGCGCCACCACAGGCACCGTGGGCATGATCATCATCGAAGCGTTGGCCTCGGCCAGGCGATGAGCCACGCTGGAGATCCATCGCTGCCGCACCGCCAGCAGCTCCAGGTAGTCCGCAGCCGTGAGGCTGCTGCCCCGGCGAATCCGCACCGAGACGCGCGGATCGTATTCGGCTTCCCTGCTTTCCAGCAGTGCGGCATGCCAGGCCCAGGCCTCTGCTGCAATGAAACCACCACCCCGGTTGATGTGCGCGAGTTCGGCGAATGCGGGCACATCGATCTCGACGATCTGAACGCCTGCCTGGGACAAGGCCGTGCAGGCGGCTGCAAAGGCGGCCGACACCGTGGCATCGGCCCCGTCGAACACCAGCGTGCGCGGCAAGGCCAGCCGCAACCCGGCGAGCTGCAGAGGACGCAACGGCGCAGGTTGCTCACCGGCGAGCACCGCGTCCAGCAGCGCGCAGCAGGCCACGCTGTGCGCCAGCGGTCCCACCGAGTCCAGCGTCGGCGACAACGGCAACACGCCTGTCGTGGGCACCCGCCGCGCGGTCGGCTTGAAACCGGTGAGCCCGCACAGCGCCGAGGGAATGCGCACCGAGCCTCCGGTGTCGGTGCCGATCGCCGCCGCTGACATGCCATCCGAAACCGACACGGCCGCACCCGACGAAGAGCCGCCGGGAATGCGCCCGGTTGCGCGGTCCCACGGGTTGAGTGGCGTTCCATGGTGCGGGTTCAGCCCGAGGCCCGAGTAGGCGAACTCGGTCATGTTGGTGCGACCCACGATCACCGCGCCGGCCGCGCGCAACCGCTGCACCACAGCGCTGTCGCTCACCGCAGGTGATGAGCCCATGAGCACGCGGGACCCGGCGCCTGTCACCTCGCCAGCCTCGTCGAACAGGTCCTTGATCGAGATCGGCAGTCCTGCCAGCGGTGCCATCGGCAAGCCGGCGTCTCGCAGCCGGTCGGCCGCATCGGCGCTGGCCCGGGCGCGCTCCACGTGCAGCCGGGTGAAGGTTGCGCCCGCCTGGGACGAAACGCTGGCGGCCTCCAGCGCCTGCTCGGTGAGCGCACGGCTGCTGGTCACACCTCGGGCGAGTGCGTCGGTCCAGTGGTGGAGGGGGTGGGCGGGCAAGGTCAAGGAACAGCTCCGGAAACAGGGGCTCAACCGGTGGTCATGGCCTGCGGCAGGCTGAGCACGATCTGGGGAAACACGGTCACCAGCGCGACGGCCACGACCATCAGCAGGAAGAACGGGAATGCGGCTCGCGCCACCGTGAAGATGTCCTTGCCGGTGAGGTTCTGCACCACGAACAGGTTGAAGCCCACCGGCGGCGTGATTTGAGCCATCTCGACCACGAGCACGATGAAGATGCCGAACCAGAGCAGGTCGATGCCCGCGGCCTGCACGGCCGGCAGGATCACCGACGTGGTCAGCAGCACGATGGAGATGCCATCCAGGAAACAGCCGAGCACGATGAACAGCAAGGTCAGGGCGGCGATCAGCGCCCAGGCCGGCATGTTCGCATCGGCAATCCACGCGGCCAGGGCCGCCGGCAAGCCGGTGAAGCTCATGGCCGAGGTCAGGAAGGCCGCGCCCAGCAAGATGAAAAAGATCATGGTCGAGGTGCGCACCGCGCCCAGCAGGCTCTCCACAAGCGTCTGCCGGCTCAACATGCCCGAGGCGGCGGCGATGACCAGCGAGCCCAGCACGCCGATGGCTGCCGCTTCGGTGGCGGTGGCAAAGCCGGCATAGATCGAGCCGATGACGGCACCGATCAGCAGCACCACCGGCAGCAACCGGCGCGTGGCCCAGAGCCTGGCACCCAACCCCATGGAGGCGCCAGCGGCCGGGATGCGGTTCTTGTTGAGCAAGGACCACACCACGATGTAGCCCGAAAACAGCGTGACCAGCATCAAACCGGGCAGCACGCCGGCAATGAACAGTCGGGCCACCGAGACCTGCGCCGCCACGCCGTAGACGATCATGATGATGGACGGCGGGATCAACAGGCCCAGCGTGCCAGACCCGGCCAGCGAACCCAGCGACAGACTCTCGGGATACCCGCGGGACTTCAGTTCGGGCAAGGAAATGCGGCCAATGGTGGCGGCGGTGGCGGCAGAACTGCCACTGACGGCGGCAAAGATGCCGCAACCGAACACGTTGACGTGCAGCAGCCGTCCGGGCAGCCGTTCGACCCACGGCGCGAGGCCTGCAAACATGTCGTCGGACAGGCGGGTTCGAAAAAGGATTTCGCCCATCCAGATGAACAGCGGCAAGGCCGTCATGGTCCAGCTCGCACTGGTCGCCCACGAGCTGGTGGCCAGGATCGCGCCACCCGGCGCACCGGCAAACAACATGCCGGCGATGCCCACGCCGATCAGCGCGGGCGCCACCCACACGCCCATCGCCAGCAGCGCAAACAACGTGAGAATCAGGCTCGCAGCCACCCAACCGAGTTCCATCGTGCGATCCTTTTATTCGGCTTGACTGGAGACGTCGTCGCCGCTGCCAACTTCGAACGGCCGACGCTGGACAACGCACAGCAAGCGCTCTGCGAATGCCACCGCCAGCAACACCGACCCAAAAACCATGGGCAGTTGGGGTATCCACATCGGCACCGGCACCAACCCCTGCGAGAGCTCCTTGAAGCGCCAGCTGTCCAGCACGAAGCTGCTGCAGTACCAGGCAAGGTAGCAGGCCAGCGCCAACCCGATGACGCTGCTGAGCAGCTCCATCGGGTGGTGCAGCGCCTTCGGCACGAATCGCGTCACCACGGCCACGCGAATGTGAGCCCCTTGGTGCAATGCATAGGGCAGACCGAAGAAGCCCGCCGCAGACATGGCCCAGGCAGCGAACTCCTCGGCATCGCGCACCGTGGTGCCCAGGTTGCGAGCGACCACCTGGGCCAGGATCAAGCCACAGATGAAGGTCAGCGACACGGCCGACAACAAGCCCGAAAGGCGGTACAGGTGGTGCAGAAACGGCATCGGTGGTGCGTCGTCCGTGTGGGGCTGATCAGCGGCGCGCAGCGTCGAGAACGGCCTTGCCGTCGGCGCCTGCTTTCTTCAGCCACTCGTCGGCCATCGTGGCCCCAACCTTGGCCAGATCGGTCTCGACCGCTGCGGGCGTCTTGCCCACCGTCATGCCTTTGTCGGCCAGCATCTTGGTGAGGGAAGCGGTCTGCGCGCGGGCGGTATCCCAGCCGCGCTTCTCAGCCGCTGCGGCCGCGTCGGTCACCGCCTTCTGGGCAGCGGGCGACAGGCTGTTGAAGGCCCTTGCGTTGACCATCGTCACGTTCTTCGGAATGAAGGCCTGAACGTCGTAGTAGTACTTGACGAAGTCCCAGGCCTGCGAGTCAACGCCGGTTGCGGGACTCGTGATCATGGCTTCGATCAAACCGGTGCCGAAGGCCTGCGGCACGTCGCCCGAGTTCACCGTCGTGGGCGATGCCCCCATCAACTCCACCATGCGCGAAGTGGCTGCGTTGTACGCACGGAACTTCAGGCCTTTGAAATCGGCCATTTTGGTCACCGGCGTCTTGGTGTAGATGCCCTGAGGCGGCCATGGCACGCTGTACAGCAGCTTGATGCCTTGTTTGGCCAGGCGCGATTCAATGCCCGCGCGGCTGGCCTGCCAGAGCTTCCAGGCGCTGTCGAAATCGCGGGCCAGCAGCGGCACGGCGTCAGCTTCGTACAGCGCATCTTCGTTGCCGAGCACCGAGATCAACACGTCACCGACCTGGACCTGACCGGTCTGCACGGCGCGCTTGAGCTCGGGGCGTTTGAACAGCACCGAGTTCGAATGGGTCTTGATTTCGAGTTCGCCATTGCTCAGGCGTGCGACGTCGGCCGCGAAGTCGCGTGCGACGCCTGCGATGTAGTTGCCGTCGGGCTGTTCGACGGACATGTTCCAACGTTCGACCGCGTGCGCGGTGGGCAGGGCCAGGGCAGCGGCAAGCGCAGCCGACAGGCTGAGGAGGTGGCGGCGGTGAAAAGTCATTCAAGTCTCCTTGCGAAACAGGTCCGTGGACGCCAGGCGCCAAAGCGCCTGGAAACTGTAGACCGCATCCTCGGGCAAGCCCAGGGACGTGGACAGGGTGGCTGCATGGCGAAGCGCCGCGTCTGCACGCGTGGCCTCCACCATGATCAGGGCATCGGCGGGGGCCGGCACCGCATCGGCGGTGACGGGCGTGGACAGGGCGGGATCGGTCTCCAGCATGGTGGCACAGACGACATCATCCGCTTCAGTCAACATGCGCAGCGATTCGGCGAGTCGAGCTGTGGTGCCCGGTTGTGCCAGCAGGGACGCCGGCACGTTGAACAGGGCCAGCGCCCCGCCCTCGCCCGCGCCGGTCTCGACGCTCAGCTTGCCAACACGTCGCTGGGTGCCCCGCATGCGCTTGAAATTCTCGAGCGACCACGGCGTCTGGTTGGCAAATGCACGCGCATAGGCTTCGGACCGGAAAACGTCGAGCGAGTCGGTGTAGTACAGCGCCAGGTAGGGGCGAGGGCATGGCTGGCTGGCCGCGAAGCGACGCGCGTTCTGGAAACCGGGGATGGCCACCCGTTCCTGCATGTGTTCGCGGTCGTACCAGCGGTTGAAGTCCGCCTCGTGGGCGGGGTCGATGTCGGTCCAGATGCAGAGCAAGCCCCGCGCGGTTTCACTGGTCATGTCGGATCCGGTCGTTTTCACAGGGGAAGGCGCAAAGGTGAAGCGCCTTGAACAAATGCAGTGTTGCCCAGCTACCCCTTCACGTCCAACAAGAAAAAACACCAACAAGCCATCAAGAAAAATTGATGACCCCGTCCAGGGCGCATCAATCGCTGCGATTGCCCAGTGACCAGGGATCGGAGGCAGCGGTGGCACCAGGTTGGCGCGCCACTTCGGTCGGAAGGGAGCTGGCGAACTCCTGCGCTGTCTGCTGGGCAAGCGACGCGATCTGCTGGATCAACGGCGACTCGGCGCCCCCACGGTAAGAGCAGACCAGCGCCATGTCGGGCATCTCGGTATCGACCTTGAGCAACTGAACGTCCCCCTGGGCGAGTTCGCGCTGGATGATGGCCGGTGGGATCATCGCCAACCCGAAGCCATCGTTCACGAGCCGAACCATGGCCGACACCGAGGTCATGCAGTTGATGTGCACCGAGCGTCCGGCGCGATCATCGAACAGTTTTTCGAGAAAACGGTGCGGCCCGGAGTTGCGCGAAAAGCTGAGCACCGGAAAGGCAGCGATGTCGGCCAGCGTGAGCATCTCGCCATGCAGGTTCAGCGACGTTGCACCCACCCAGCGCATGGGAAAGTCGCACAGGGGAATGTTCTGCACATCGGCGCCGAGCACGGTGTCGGTCTGCAGGATGAGATCGAGGTGTCCCTTGCTGAACTGCTCGATCAGCCGGATGGTTGTATCGCCCGCCAGCTCCACCTCCAGGCGTGGGTAGCTGCGATGGATGCGCGCCATCAGGTCCGGAAACCAGGCGTGAATGATGGTCTCGATCACACCGATACGCACCACACCCCCCACCAGCGCACGGTCCTTCATGCCGTCGAACATTTCATGCATGGTGCGCACCAGCCGATCGGCGTAGACCAGGGCCTTGCCGCCCTCCAGCGTGAGCGTGACCTCGCGATCGCCTCGATCAAACAGGCGCACACCGAGCTCCTGCTCCAGTGTGGCGATACGGCTCGAAACAGCCGCCTGGGTGGTGTGCAATTTCTCGGCCGTCAGGCGGAAATTGCGCAACTTGGCCAGCCAGACGAATGTTTCCACGAAGCGCATGTTCATGGGCAAATGGTAGCCCCTGTGTGGCGCAGGGCCGGCGGCACAATAGCGGGATGGCAGACACCGCACCGCACCCTCCCCGCCTCCACCTCATTTTTGCGCGCGCCGCCAACGGCGTGATCGGACGCGACAACACCCTGCCCTGGCACCTGCCGGAGGACATGGCCCACTTCAAACGCACCACACTCGGCAGCCCGGTGATCATGGGTCGCAAGACCTGGGACTCACTGCCACCGAGGTTCAGACCGCTGCCTGGCCGGCTCAACATCGTTGTCACCCGCAACGCGCAATGGATGGCCGATGGCGCTCTGCGCGCAGGCTCGCTGCAGGAAGCCATGGCACTCTGCCCGCCCGACGCCGACGCGTGGGTGATCGGTGGAGCGCAGTTGTACGCAGCGGCCGAGCCGCTGGCCCGGCGCGCCGTGGTCACCGAGATCGACCAGGCCTTTGACGGCGACGCCTGGGCACCCACCTTCGGCCCGGCCTGGGTGGAGACAGCCCGCGAAGCGCATGTGGCCGCCAGCGGCCTGGGCTACGCCTTCGTCACCCTGGAACGCCGGTCATGAGCTACGCCGTCAAGGAAATGTTCTACACGCTGCAAGGCGAAGGTCTGCGCGCAGGCCGGCCTGCGGTGTTCTGCCGTTTTGCGGGATGCAACCTCTGGAGCGGTCGCGAGGAAGACCGCGAACGCGCCGTCTGCCGGTTTTGCGACACCGACTTTGTGGGCACCGACGGGGTGCGGGGCGGCAAATTTTCCGTGGCGACCACACTGGCCGAACAGGCGGCCTCGTTGTGGCCGGTCGGCGAGGCATACCGCTACATCGTGCTCACCGGCGGTGAGCCACTGCTGCAGGTGGATGCGGCGTTGATCGACGCGTTGCACGCCGAAGGTTTCGAGATCGCGCTGGAGACCAACGGCACGCTGCCGGCGCCACCGGGGATCGACTGGATCTGCGTGAGCCCCAAGGCCGGCGCCGACTGGGTGCAGCGAAGCGGCCACGAACTCAAGCTGGTCTGGCCACAGCCGACCCTGCTGCCGCACACCGTACAGGCTCACACCGACCTGCGCTTCGATCACTGGCTGCTGCAACCCATGGACGGCCCCCAGCGCGCGGCCAACACCCGAAGCGCCATCGATTTTTGTCAACAACACCCGCGCTGGCGCCTGTCGCTTCAGACGCACAAGATCCTCGACATCCCATGACCCATCCAACCACCGCCGTGCACGAACTGTCCCAGCGCTTTTACTTCGAGGCCGCCCACACGCTGCGCCGCGTGGTCGAGGCCGAGGGCAGCCGCCGCGTGCATGGCCACACCTACGAGGCCGAAGTGACCGTGCGCGGCACACCCGATGCCCAGGGCATGGTGATCGATCTGGCGCTGCTCAGGGCCGAGATCGCGCGGGTGCGCGACCGGCTCGATCACCATTTCCTCGACGAGGTCGCCGACCTGGGCATCCCCACGCTGGAGAACCTCTGCAGCTACATCCGCCGCCACCTCGCACCCACGGTGCCGGGCCTGTGCGCCGTCATGATCGAACGCCGCGCCAGCGGTGACCGCTGCGCGCTGCGCTGGTAACCAGGACTCAAGGAATCCCCATGCAAATCGCCACCTGGAACATCAACTCGCTCAACGTGCGCCTGCCTCAGGTGCTGGACTGGCTGGCCGCGAATCCTGTGGACGCGCTGGGCCTGCAAGAGCTCAAGCTGGTCGACGAAAAATTCCCCTTCGATGCCTTGAAAGAGATCGGCTACCACGCTGCGGCCTTCGGCCAGAAAACGTACAACGGCGTGGCCATCCTCAGCCGCACGCCGTTGCGCGACGTGGTGCGCAACATCCCCGGCCACACCGACGAACAGGCCCGCGTGATCGCGGCGACTCTGGACACGCCCGACGGCCCGCTGCGCCTGGTGAACTGCTACTTCGTCAACGGGCAGGAGCCGGGCAGCGAGAAGTTCGCCTACAAGCTGCAATGGCTGGCTGCGCTGCACCGCTGGATCGCTGAAGAAATGCAGGCGCATCCGCGTCTGGTGCTGGTGGGCGACTTCAACGTGGCCCCCGAAGACCGCGATTCGTTCGACCCGGTGGGTCTCAAGGACACCATCCACCACACCGTGGAGGAGCGCGCCCACTTCCAGGCGCTGCTGCAGTTGGGCCTGACCGACGCTTACCGGATGTTCGAGCAGCCCGACAAGAGCTACTCGTGGTGGGACTACCGCATGCTGGGCTTCCAGAAAAACCGCGGCCTGCGCATCGACCACATTCTGGTGAGCGAGGCGCTGCAGAGCAGCGTGAAGGCCTGCACCATCGACCGCGCGCCCCGCAAGAACCAACAACCCAGCGACCACGCGCCGGTGGTGGTCACTCTAGGTTGAGTTCTTGAATTTTCCGGGTGATCGTGTTGCGGCCAATACCCAGCTTGTGCGCCGCCTCGATGCGCCGGCCACGCGTGTTGACCAGCGCGGTCTGGATCAGCTTGGTCTCGAAGCGGCGGGTGAGCACGTCCCAGACATCGGTGCGGCCCTCTTCGAGCAGGGCCATGGCCTCGGCCTGAAGCCCGGACTCCCAGGCGGGCGCCGAAGACATGTGTGCAGCGTCCAGTGCAGGTGCATGCTCGGCCAGCGCCGGTGCGGCAGCACCGAGGTGCAAGACTTCCGAAAGCGCAGCCGGCACCGGCGCAGCCACCGCCAACGGGGCTGCAGGCGCCTGCATGGGCAGGGAGTCGGGCAACACCGCCATCGCAGCCACCGACGCACCCGCCATGGCCAGCACTTCGGGCGGCAGGTCTTTGAGTTCGATCACCTGGGCCGGCGCCATCACCGTGAGCCAGTGGCACACGTTCTCCAGCTGGCGCACGTTGCCAGGAAAGTCAAACGTGCCGAGCAGGCGAATGGCGGCCTCGGAAATGCGCTTGGGTTCCACCCCCAGTTGCTTGGCACTCTGCTGAAGGAAAAACCGCGTGAGCATGGGCACGTCTTCGCGGCGCTCACGCAGCGCCGGCAGGCGCAGGCGGATCACGTTGAGGCGGTGAAACAGATCCTCGCGGAACACACCTTCCTTGACGCGCTGCTCCAGGTTCTGGTGGGTGGCGGCGATCACGCGCACGTTGGCGCGTACCGCGCTGTGGCCACCCACGCGGTAGAAATGCCCGTCGGACAACACGCGCAGCAGGCGCGTCTGCAGGTCGAACGGCATGTCGCCGATTTCGTCGAGGAACAGCGTGCCGCCATCAGCCTGTTCGAAGCGGCCTCGGCGCATGGTCTGCGCGCCGGTGAACGCGCCTCGCTCGTGGCCGAACAGTTCGGACTCCAGCAGGTCTTTGGGAATGGCCGCCGTGTTGATGGCCACGAACGGGCCTGCGGCGCGCGGGGAATGTTTGTGCAGCGCCCGCGCCACCAGCTCCTTGCCCGAACCCGATTCGCCGGTGATGAGCACCGTGACCTGGCTCTGACTCAGGCGCCCAATGGCGCGAAACACGTCCTGCATGGCCGGCGCCTGCCCGAGCATCTCGGGCGCGGCACTCATGCGTTCTTCGGCCACCTCTTCGCGCTGGCTCTCTTCCACCGCGCGGCGGATCAGCTCCACCGCCTTGGGCAGATCGAACGGCTTGGGCAAATACTCGAAGGCACCGCCCTGGAAGGCCGACACCGCGCTGTCGAGGTCGGAGAAGGCGGTCATGATGATGACCGGCAAACCGGGCAGCATGGCCTTGACCTTTTCCAGCAGCTCCAGGCCTGAGCCACCGGGCATGCGGATGTCGCTCACCAGGATCTGCGGCCCTTCGCTCTCGGGCGTGTCAGTCAGGGCCTTGAGCACGTCCTGCGGGTTGGTGAAACTGCGCGTGGGCAGGTTCTCGCGCAAGAGCGCTTTTTCGAGCACGAAGCGGATCGATTGATCGTCGTCCACTATCCAGATCGGCTTCATGTTGGTGTCGTCCCTTCTTGTGGCTCAGCGCTCGGCAATGGTTTCTCGGCTCTAGGGCAAGGGGATCAGGATCTTGAAGTCCGTGCATCCCGGCACGCTCTCACACTCGATCAATCCGTGGTGCTGCTGCACGAAGGTTTGCGCCAGCGTGAGCCCCAGGCCCGAACCGCCATCGCGTCCCGACACGAGCGGGAAAAAGATGCGGTCCTTGATCGAGTCTGGAACGCCAGGCCCGTTGTCGATGACATGCAATTCCAGTGCCAGGCGGTAGCGCTGCTTGCCGAAGGTCACCTGCCGTCCCACGCGGGTCTTGAAAACGATCTGCGCGTCGCCCGCTGCAATGCGCTCGGCCAGCGCCTGCGCTGCGTTGTGCGCGATGTTGAGCACCGCCTGAATCAGCTGTTCGCGGTCGCCACGGAACTCGGGGATGGAGGCGTCGTAGTCGCGCACCACGCGCAACCCCTTGGGAAACTCGGCCAGGATCAGCGAACGCACACGTTCACACACCTCGTGGATGTTCACATCGCCCACCACGTGCGGGCGGCGGTGCGGCGCGAGCAAGCGGTCCACCAGCGACTGCAGCCGGTCGGCCTCGTGGATGATGACCTGGGTGTACTCGATGAGCTCACGCGAGTCGAGCTCCATCTGCAGCAGCTGCGCCGCACCGCGGATGCCCCCCAGCGGGTTCTTGATCTCGTGCGCGAGGTTGCGGATGAGTTCCTTGTTGGCCTGCGCCTGGTCGATCAGGCGCTCTTCGCGCTCCTGGCGGGCTTGCTGCTCCAGCGGCAGCAGCTCCACCACCACCTCGCCCTTGCTCTCGGTTTGCGCCACCACCACGTGCACCGGCAGGGCTTCGTGGTTCACGCGCTTGAGCCAGGCGTCGTAGCGCAGCGCGGCAAACTCGTTGCCGCGCGCGCCGCTGAGGGCGCTGTCGAGCAAGGCGGGCTCTGTGAAACAGTCTTGAAACAAGGTGTTGGCGATGCTGCGCCGGGAAGTGCCCAGCGCGTCTTCCAGTGCCGCGTTGGCATACAGCACATGCCCTTCGGCATCCACCACCGCCACCAGCGTGGCCAGCAGGTCCAACGATTGAAAACGTCCCGACAAGGGCGATGGCGTCTTTTTCAGGCCGCTCATCTTGCGGCATTGCCCGCCGCAGCAGGCAGTCGACCCAACTCCCGCTGCAGGCCAGCCACATCGCTCTCGGCGCGCGTCACCGCCGCCTTGAGTTCGGCCACGCGGTCCAGGTAACGCTGGTAGTTGCGCGACTCGATGCCCTGCTTCTCGGGCTCACCATTGGCGTACGCCTTGCGCGCCTCGGCCAGTCGCCCTTCGGCCTTGCGCAACTCTGTTTCCAGAATGGCTTTGGCATCGCTGTCACGCGCACGCTGGGCATTGGGGTCCACACGGTCGTTGCCGCTTCGCGGTGTGCTGGTGGTGTTTGCAGGCGCGGTGCGGGCGGCGGGCGCCGGCTTGATGCCCTCGACGATGGTGATGTTTCCACCCTCCATCGGTGTGCAGTTGCGGCTCTTGGCCACTTGCGCGTTGTTGGTGTATTCGTTGCCGCAGCGGTAAATGCGCTCCTGTGCCTGCGCGGGCAAGCTGCACAAGAGCACGGCACCTGCGACGAGGCCTGGGACGGATGAGAAATTCAGGGGGGAGAAACGCAGGGGGGGCATGGGCACGAGGTCTCCGTTGGGTCGACACGGCAAGACTGCGCCGTTCATCGCGAATCAGTATGACGGAAAACCTTTTGAAAAGTGCCGCCGCCGGCCCCGTTCACAGGGCCAGATGTCGCTCCAGAACAAAAAAGGGACGGCTCGCGCCGTCCCTCGTCTGCATGACACCCGGCCAGGCCGGGCAAGTCATCACAGGCTGTAGTACATGTCGAATTCGACCGGGTGTGGTGCCATGCGGAAACGCGTGACTTCACCCATCTTCAGTTCGATGTAGGCATCCAGCATGGAGTCGGTGAACACGCCGCCCTTGGTCAGGAAGCCGCGGTCGCCGTCAAGGTACTCCAGCGCCTGGTCGAGGCTGTGGCACACGGTCGGCACCAACTTGTCTTCCTCAGGCGGCAGGTGGTACAGATCCTTGGTAGCGGCTTCGCCCGGGTGGATCTTGTTTTCCACGCCATCCAGGCCGGCCATCATCAGCGCCGAGAAGCACAGGTAAGGGTTGGCCGAAGGATCGGGGAAACGCGCTTCGATGCGGCGGCCCTTGGGGTTCGCCACGTACGGAATGCGGATCGAGGCCGAGCGGTTGCGGGCCGAGTAGGCCAGCTTCACCGGCGCTTCAAAGCCAGGCACCAGGCGCTTGTACGAGTTGGTACCGGGGTTGGTGATGGCGTTCAGGGCGCGGGCGTGTTTGATGATGCCGCCGATGTAATACAGAGCGAAATCGCTCAGACCGGCGTAGCCGTCACCAGCAAACAGGTTCTTGCCGTCTTTCCAGATCGACTGGTGAACGTGCATGCCGGAGCCGTTGTCGCCGGCGTAGGGCTTGGGCATGAAGGTCGCAGTCTTGCCGTAGGCATTGGCCACGTTCCACACCACGTACTTGAGAACCTGCGTCCAGTCGGCGCGCTCAACCAGCGTGCTGAACCGGGTGCCGATTTCGTTCTGGCCAGCGCCCGCCACTTCGTGGTGGAACACCTCGACCGGAATGCCCAGGGATTCAAGGATCAAGGACATCTCGGCGCGCATGTCTTGCGTGCTGTCGACCGGGGGCACGGGGAAGTAGCCGCCCTTGACGGTGGGACGGTGGCCACGGTTGCCGCCTTCGAGCTTGGCGCCGCTGTTCCACGGGGCTTCGTATTCCTCGATCTCGCACATCACGCGACCGGGTTCGTTGCTCCAGCGCACGCCGTCAAAGATGAAGAATTCGGGCTCTGGCCCGAAGTAGGCGGTGTCGCCCAGGCCGGAGGCCTTGAGATAAGCCTCTGCGCGCTTGGCGATGGAACGTGGATCGCGGTCGTAGGCCTTGCCGTCGCCCGGCTCGATCACGTCGCACTGCAGGAACAGCGTGGTCTCTTCGAAGAAGGGATCGATGTTGGCGGTGTTGGAGTCGGGCATGAGCTGCATGTCCGAGGCTTCAATGCCTTTCCAGCCGGCCACCGACGAGCCGTCGAACGCGTGGCCCGAGGTGAACTTGTCTTCGTCGAAGTGGGACACAGGCACGGTGACGTGCTGCTCTTTGCCCCGGGTGTCGGTGAAACGGAAGTCAACGAACTTGACGTCGTTGTCCTTCACCATCTGCATCACGTCTGCGACGGTCTTGGCCATCAAATACTCCTGTAGCTGGGTGAGTGAAAAAATGAAATCGTCTCGGGATTGAAGCAGTATTTGTGCCAAACGCCACCCAGGTTCACCTGAACGGGGCATCTGCCTTCAAACGCGCCGTGATTATCACGCAGGCCATGCGCCACAAAGGGTCGCATCGGTGCTTACGCCCGAGGTTTTTGGGCTTCAACGAACGCCCGGGACCGACAGACGGGTCGTTCGCCCAAGTTCGGTGCGCCGCTGTTTTGATTGCACCAACAAAGTGCGTCTCAGTGTCGCACCATTTCGGGGCCCAACTCGGCGCCGTGCCGGTGAAGGCCGGCGAGCAAACTGGCAAACGCATCCGCCACGGCGGCCGAGCTTCCTTTGACACCCAGTTCGATGTGTCGCCCGTACGTGGGGTGGTCGACGCTGGGCAGGCTGAACACCTTGACCGGATGCTGGCGCTCGATTTCTTCCATGAGCGGCGTCAGCGCCGCCTCCATGGCACCCATGACGATCACCGAACGCTCCAGCGAAGCACCGCGCTGATGCAGGTGTGCACAGCGATGGTCCAGCACCCATTCGATCATCGGCCACGCCATGACGGGGAAGCCGGGCACAAAGTGGACCTGCCCGCCAACTGCGCCTGTGCAACTGAATCCAGGGATCTTGTTGTACGGGTTCTCGATGATCGTCGAGCCCACCGGGAACACGCCCATGTTGTAGCGGTGCACGTTGTCGGGTCGCTGAGGGTCGAAGGTCTGGCCTTGCTCGGCCGCCACATCGCGCATGCGGGATTCGATCAACAGCTTGGCCTCGGGGTGCAGGGCCAGCTCCACTCCGAGCGCAGCTGCAGCGCACTGACGGGTGTGGTCATCGGGCGTAGCGCCGATGCCACCGCATGAAAAGACAATGCCGGGCTGAGCAAAGGCGTCGCGCAAATTCGCCGTGATGCTCTGGCGGTCGTCACCCACAAAACGCGCCCAGGACAACGACATGCCTCGGGCGCCGAGCAACTCGATGACCTTGGACAGGTGTTTGTCCTGGCGTTTGCCCGACAGGATTTCGTCACCGATGATGATCAGGCCGATGCTGTGCGTCATGGGCTGACCTCCGGTCCGTTCAATGATTTGGCGTCCTCGATCGCATCGGCTGGGCGAACGACCGCTCGCTCGGCTTGCAGCACTTCCACAGGCGCCACCGCGCGCATGCGTTGCAACGCTGCGAGGGCGTAGTGAGCGAACCAGAGTGAGGCGAAGGCAAACACCAGCGTGTAGATCCAGATGGCCAGCGGAACCAACAGGGGCGCCATGGCGATGAACATGGCGCCCGATGCCCACAACAAGCTCGGGGCGGCACCGAGATAACCGCTGAGGACCCCCATCAACAACAAGCTGCCTCGATGCTCCTTCAGGATGGCTTTGCGCTCGTCGCTGCTGGCGTGCGTGGCCAGCGCATCAAACGCAAACACGCGGTAGGTCAGCCAGCCCCAGATCAAGGGCGGAAGGATGAGCACCAGCGGAGGCACCAGCCACAGCGGCATGGAGATGACGAGTGCAACGATGGCCAGCAAGGTGGACCCGAACGACCAGAGCACGCTGACCAACAGCGAACCACCGCGCTTGCGCTCCAGAGCGGCAAAGCGGCGCTGGCCCACCAGATCCACCATGGCCGGCGTCATGAACATCGCCACCAGCAACAGGCACAACAACACGATCACGGGTGTGGCCAGCACGAGGACCAAGAGCGGTGCGAACACACCCCGCAGAGCACCCAGACCGATCTGGTCCATCCAGGCCAGCAAGGTCTCGACCAGCTCGAACGAAGCCAACCAGGCGGCGACCGAAGCCACCGCACCCTCCCAGAAAAAGTAGCCCAGACCGAACGACAGAACGACCATCAGGATCAGCGGCAAAAAGGACAACGCGATCACCCGGGGATGGACGCAATACGCAACGGCACGCCAGAAAGAATCGAGCAACAAAGTCATCTCTTGAGAATACAACCAAACAAATCAACGACAGGTGCACCACAGCGGCCGGGTCGATCACTTGCAAGACAGCGCAAAGGCATCACCGGGGCTAGCATCCGATCGATGAATCGCATCGTTGTCTCTGGCGTGGCGCTCGAAGTCGCTCACATTCCGGGCCCAACCAACCGGGCTCCACTTGTGTTTCTGCATGAAGGTCTGGGAAGCGTCTCCCTGTGGCAGCAGCGGGGCCGGCTCTGGCCGGCGGAAGTTTGCGCAGCGAGCGGTCGTGCTGGCTGGATGTACTCGAGGCGCGGATACGGGCAGTCCGATCCGGTGGAGGACGTGAGGGGCGAACCCCGACACAACGGACCATGGCACATCGGGCGCCACGAACCCGATTACATGCATCTCGAAGCCAATCACGTGCTGCCACAAGTGCTGGAACAACTGGGCATCTCGCGCCCGGTTCTGGTGGGACATTCCGACGGCGCAACCATCGCCCTGCTGCACGCCGCCCACCATGAGGTAGCGGCCTGTGTGGCCATGGCGCCCCATGTGTTTGTGGAAGACATCTCACTGCGCGCGATTGAGCAGGCCAGGCACCTGTATCAGACCGACCCCGACGCAACAGGTGGCTTGCGGCAACGCCTGGCCCGCCATCACCGAGATGTCGACAACGCCTTCTGGCAATGGAACGATGTCTGGCTCAGCGATGCATTTCGCAACTTCGACATCCGCGCAGAGATGCGATCAATCAATGCGCCGTTGCTGCTCGTGCAAGGCGCTGACGACGAATACGGCTCGATGGAGCAGCTCAATTCCATCGAAACCGCGACCGCCGATGTCACCAGACTTGCACTGATGCAGTGCGGACACAGCCCTCATCGGGATCAACCGGATCGGCTGATCGACGCCGTTCAGCGGTTCCTGACTCACATCATCTGACCCCTTGGTCGAAGATACCCAGTCTGTGGGATGTACGAACGTCCAGCGGGTGGGCACAATCAGGCACCGGTGTGATGTGGAACAAATGGCGCACCACAGATGCGCAAACCCCAAGAAATTCACACCTTCTTCGTGTATCGAGATTGCATATCCCCCACAAATCGTGGCAACTGCATACACTTTGATACAGATTGACGACACCCCTCCGCGACACATGACCGACTGGACCAACCCATGGCTGCTTGCAGTGCTGGTGCCCGCTTTGCTGGCACTCGGTGCGCTGCTGCATCGCATGTGGGCCGAGCGGCAGGCCCGGGAGCGCAGGCGCATTCCAAAACATTGGCCCCTGAGCACGCGGGCGTTGGCCAACAGCGAGGAAGCCCGGGTCTGGCATTGGTTGGCGAGGGCCTTCTACGATCATCACGTCATGATCAAACTCCCGGTGACGCGCTTCACCCTGCCCCGAGACCGGGAGCAAGGCATGGAGTGGTACAAGCTGCTGGGCAGTGTGTATTGCACCTTCACCGTGTGCCGCTCTGACGGCCGGGTTCTCGGGTGCCTGGATGTCCCCGGCAGCGCCGGTTTGCCGCGCAGCACTCGGGCACTGAAGCACTCATTGCTGACCCAGTGCGGCTTGCCCTACTGGGTCGTTCGCTCCAACAGCCTTCCAACCGTGGCCGAAATCCGTGCGGAGTTTCTGGGCGAATCGGCATTGAGTCAGTCCATGCGCGAGCGCGAATTGGAAGAGCGCGCCATCATCGCAGCGCAAGCCAACCTGCGCACCGTGTTGACCCGCCAGCGCAGCACCCGTGCCAGCGATTTCTCACCCCTGTCCACCTGGCCCAACAGCACCACCGGCGAGCCGCGAAGCGATTTCAACTCGCAATGGCAGGAGAATTCGTTCCTCATGCCGCTGGACAGCCGCAAAGGCGATCTGCTCTGACGGGCACGTCGGGCCTTGGCGGCTGAGCCTAGACCGAGGCTTTTTCGGTGAGCGACGCAACCTCCTGCCGAGTGAGCCAGCGCCATTGACCGGGCACCAGCCCTTCGGTCAGCGAAAGCACCCCGACCGACGACCGATGCAGGGCTTCAACCCTGTTGCCAACCGCTGCGACCATCCGCTTGACCTGGTGGTACTTGCCCTCGGTCAATGTCAGTCTCAGGTGAAACTCACCCTCGGCGGAGCACGCCTGCGCTCTCACGGGCTTCGGGTCATCGTCCAGCACCACACCAGCCAGCAGGCGATTGACCTGCTTCTCATCCAGCGGATGCTTGACACGCACCTCGTACACCTTGGGGACATGGTGGCGTGGCGACGTCAGCCGATGAATGAACTTTCCATCGTCCGACATCAGCAAAAGACCCGTGGTGTCCTGATCAAGACGACCCACAGCCTGCACACCCGCCGCAGCACCACCACCGCGCGCGCGCAACGGACCTGGCAGCAAGGTGTACACGCTGGGATAGGTGCTGGGCTTTTGCGAGCACTCGAAACCGGCGGGTTTGTGGACCATCAGGTAAGCACGCTCGTGATACGCCCAGCGTTCTCCCTGAACGTGAAACATCAAGCCTTCCGGAACAAAAGTTTCCGCAGGTTCGCTACAGACCCGCACTCCTGAGCCGTCCTCCACCTTCACCAAACCTTGCTGGATGAGTCCACAGCAGATTCGACGCGTTCCAAAACCTTGTGAAAAAAGAATGTCCTGCAATTGCATCATGGTGCGGGAATTGTCGCTGCTCCGTCCATGTCCAACATCGACTCCAGCAATGAAGATCCACTGCATCCCCCTGCGCATGAGCTGCATTCGATGAAAAACAAACTCAAAGCATGGCTGCCCAAAGCTGAGACCGTGCAAAACAACCGCTGGTTGCGATGGATGGGACCTGTGCTCAATCACCCCAGGCTCTGGCACCTCAGCCGCAAAGGCATTGCACTCGGCTTGGCTCTTGGTATCTTTTTCGGGCTCTTGATCCCGGTCGCCCAGATTCCATTTGCAGCAACCGTGGCCGTGATCCTGCGGGCCAATGTCCCCATGGCGGTAGCAAGCACGCTGGTCACCAACCCCATCACATTCGGGCCGGTGTACTACGGCGCCTACCGCCTGGGGAGGGCGATCCTGGGAGAGCCGAAGCCTGCCGACGAACAAGCCGCAGCCGAATTGGCCAATCTGCAGGAGCTCCCGGCAAGTAACCAGGGCACAGCAAACAGATGGAGGCAAGGGCTCGAGCAATTGACCACTGTCGGCAAGCCCCTCATGGTGGGACTGGCTGTCGTCGCGACCGCCAGTGGGCTGGCGATGTACTGCCTGGTCAGCATCATCTGGATACTGAAAACCCGCTGGACGCGTCGCAAAAGGCTGCAAGCCCGCTTGGCAAAACCAACGCAGGAAACTTGATGGCCCGACTCGAAGCCCATGACCCGTCCTGAATTGAGTTGACACCCGGACGGTAGATCCAAGCCAGGGCTTACCCGGCCAACGACGCCCGATGCACTGCATCGGGCGTTTGCATT
>NZ_JBLYYB010000061.1:0-6856 GCF_048549895.1 Hydrogenophaga sp. | reverse complement strand
CCTGTCCGCGCTGGACTTCGACTTCTTCGAGCTGTTGGACAGCGTCACCATCGCGCGCTCGCGCAAGCACATCCAGACCTTCTACGACACGTCTGAGATCGGTCACTTCCCGGAGCGCCGCAAGCCGCTGTCCTTCCATTGCCCGCTGACCACGCGCGATGACGTCATCGGCTTCAACGAGATCTTCAATCAGCTTTCGTTGCTCAAGCTCGCGGTCTACGCGCCCATCAGCTACATCCTCCCAAGCCGGCTGAAGAAATACGAGGAGCTGTACGACACCGAGGTCGAAAGCGGCGGCGGCAAGCTCAAGCAGGCCGACCGTGAGAAGAGCCTGCAGGCGCTCATGACCACCAACCTGCTCAAGCGCCTGGAAAGCTCGGTCGAAGCCTTCCGGCTCACGCTCAAGAGTCTCCGGCAGAGCCACACCAGCGCCCTGGACAAGATCGCGGACTGGCGCGAACGCGGCGTGCCAAGCACGTTTGCCGACACCTCCAACGCATTCGAGGACGTGTCCGAGGATGACGACGAGCTGCCGCTGCCCGGCGACGCCACCATCGGCAAGAAGATCCAGATCAGCCTGGACGACATGGACGTGCCGAGCTGGGAGCAGGATCTGCAGGCCGACCTGGTCTTTATCAGCGAGCTGCTGCGCGAGATGGAAAAGGTCACGCCGGCCGACGACGCCAAGCTCCAGCACCTCAAGACGCAGATCACCAGCAAGCTCACCTCGCCGATCAACCCCGGCAACCGCAAGCTGCTGGTCTTCACGGCCTTTGCCGACACCGCCAACTACCTCTACAACAACCTGGCGGAGTCCCTGCTCAAGGCGCACAAGGTCCACACCGGCAAGGTCACGGGCTCGGACGCGCCCAAGTCCACGCTCGGCACCATGCCCGGCAGTCGGCAGACCTATGACTTCCAGGGCCTGCTCACGCTGTTCTCGCCGCGCTCCAAGGAAAAAGCGCTGGTCTACCCCAACGAGCCGCGTGAGCTGGACATCCTGATCGGCACCGACTGCATCTCGGAAGGCCAGAACCTGCAGGACTGCGACTACCTCATCAACTACGACATCCACTGGAACCCGGTCCGCATCATTCAGCGCTTCGGCCGCATCGACCGTATCGGCTCGCAGAACGCCAGCATCCAGCTGGTCAACTACTGGCCGGACATCAGCCTGGATGAGTACATCAACCTCAAGGAGCGGGTCGAGAACCGCATGATGATTGCGGACGTCACCGCGACCGGCGATGACAACGTGCTCAACGCCCAGGCAAACGACGTGGCCTACCGCAAGGAACAGCTACGCCGCCTGCAGGAAGAAGTCATCGAGATGGAAGAGCTGAGGACCGGCGTGTCGATCACCGACCTTGGCCTCAACGACTTCCGGATGGATCTGCTCAATTACATCAAGACGCACGGTGATCTGAGCAACATCCCGAACGGATTGCATGCGGTGGTTCCCGCCCGTCCGGAAGTGGGCCTGCATCCGGGCGTGATCTTCACGCTGTGCAACCGCAATCCGGCCGTCAACGTCAACCTGCACAACCGGCTGCACCCGTTCTACCTGGTCTACATCGGCATCGACGGTAGCATCGTCACAGACCACACCCAAGCCAAGCGCCTGCTGGATCTGGCGCGCACTGCTTGTCGTGGTTGCCACGAGCCGGTGCGTGCGGCCTATCTGGCGTTCAACGAGGCGACGCAAGACGGCAAGCAGATGAAGGCCTACTCCGACCTGCTCGACCATGCGATCAAGACCATGATCGACGTGAAAGAGGAAAAGGACCTGGACAGCCTGTTCACCCCCGGCAAGACCACGGCCCTGACCGGCACCATCTCCGGTCTGGATGACTTCGAGCTGATCACCTTCATCGTGGTGCAAGCCGTCGCATGATCGGCGCGCAGAACAAACTCCTCTCCTCCGTCATTCCCGCGAAAGCGGGAATCCAGGCGGCGCGCGCAGCGCGCCGTGCTGTCGCTACTCAGTCGGAGGGGCTGGATTCCCGCCTGCGCGGGAATGACGACAAGACGTGCAGCGCCGTGTCCGCATGATCGGCGCGCCGTACAGTTACCCGGCCAAGGCCGCGTTCGGACGGGTCATCCCCAAGAACCGAATCTACGAGCACGGCCACCTCGGCAAGGCCCTGCGTGAGCGCATCAAAGCCCAAGTGGACCGCATCACCTGGGCCTACAAGCTGGCGCCGGAAACAACCAACCTGCCTGAGCGCGGCGGCGTGCAGGAAATCCAGATCATCGAGCTGCACCAGCGCAGCAAGGGTCTGGATGCGCCGATCCTGCTGGCGATCGACAAGGTGATTCCCAAGCCCATCCTGTTCCATCTGCGCTATGGGAATCAGGTTCGCATGGCCGCCGCCCACAAGCGGCCGAGCGAGGCGGATGGCAGCAAGTGGGTCATCGGCGAGCACTACCTGGGAGACTGGTACCCTGAGACCGCTGATCGACAGGTGCTGCCGATTGCCCTCGATCTCCAGGGCCTTTACGAGCAATTGGTCCGTGGCCTGCTGCCGCAGCCGGCGCGACCGGGCGAGAGCATTGCCGCGCATCTGGAACGGGTTGAAGCGATCCGCCGACATGAGCGCGAACGGGCCAAGCTGGATGCCCAGCTCCAGCGGGAAAAGCAGTTCAACCGCAAGGTCGCGATCAATGCGCAGCTACGCACCGTCAACCAACAAATCGAGGCCCTGACTGCCTGACGGCGGATCAAGGCCATGAACTCGGGACACACGATGGACAAGCTGAAGATGCACTCGCCGGATCTGACGCAAGACAACATCGCGCGTATTCGTGAGATGTTTCCAGGGTGCGTGACGGAAGCGGCCGACAAGAACGGCAAGCTGCGTCTGGCGGTGAACTTCGACCAGCTGCGCCAAGAACTGAGCGACCACGTTGTAGATGGACCGCAGGAGCGTTACCAGCTCGATTGGCCGGGAAAGCGGGAGGGCCTGCTTGCTGCGAATGTGCCAATCGCCAAAACCCTACGTCCATGTCGTGAAGAGAGCGCGGACTTCGATGCCACCAGGAACCTGTTTATAGAGGGGGACAACCTGGAGGCGCTCAAGTTGCTACAGGAAACCTACTTGAACCAGGTCAAGCTGGTTTATATCGATCCGCCCTATAACACTGGCCGCGACTTCATCTACGACGACGACTACGGTGATGGTGCCGACAGCTACTTAACTCGTTCCAATCAAGCTGACTCTTCCGGTGCGCGGCTGGTGGCGAACACTGATGCCAATGGCCGATTTCATTCGGATTGGCTCAGTATGATTTATCCGCGACTTCGTCTTGCTCGCAACCTTTTACGAGATGATGGTGTTCTATTCATCTCGATTGACGATCACGAGGTGGACAACCTGCGGAAGGTTTGCTCGGAGATATTCGGCGATGAAAATTTCGTCGCACAGGTGATCTGGCAGAAAGTTTTTTCTCCGAAAAACTCCGCGCGTTGGTTCTCTGAAGACCACGATTATGTGCTGGTCTACGCTAAGTCCAGGGAGCGGTGGACCCCGATCTTGCTTCCTCAAACTGAGGAAATGGTCGCGCGCTATAAGAATCTCGATTCCGATGAACGTGGTGCGTGGACCTCAAGTGATCTCGCTGCGAGGAACCGCTATGACGCGGGCCTTTACCCGGTTACGTGCCCATCGGGCCGCGTAATTGACGGCCCACCGAAGGGTCGATACTGGGGCGTCAGCGAGGCCAATTTCAAAAGGTTGGACCAGGATCGTCGAATCTGGTGGGGTGAGGACGGAAATAATATGCCCCGACTCAAACGATTCTTGTCAGAAGTACAGCAGGGGCGGACGCCGCAAACGCTCTGGTTCTACAAGGATGTGGGCCATACCCAAGACGCCAAGAAGACGCTTCTGAAATATGTGCCGTTCGAGTACACGGAGAACGTACTGAACTCAGTCAAGCCAGTTGAGTTGATTCAGCGAATCCTCCAGCTATCGAGCAAACCGGATGATGAAGACATCGTGCTTGATTTCTTCAGTGGGAGTGCGACGACAGCACATGCGGTTCTGAAGCAGAACGAAGAAGACGGCGGACGCCGGAGATTTATCGCGGTACAGGTCCAAGAACCACTTCCCAAGCCCGAAGGTGGCATGGGCACGATCTTTGAGATGGGACTTACCCGTGTTCGCAATGTGGGAAGGGAGATTCAAGACTCTCGACGCGAGGCAGGCGCGGGCGCCAGAACCGTGGATACTGGATTCAGGGTCTTGAAGATTGATTCATCGAACATGGCCGACGTGTACTACTCCCCCGACGCCGTGAAGCAGGATCTCCTCGCCGAACAAGTCGACAACATCCGCTACGGCCGCACATCTGAGGATCTGCTGTTCCAGGTGCTGCTGGACTGGGGCGTCGATCTATCGCTGCCAATCCGTCAGGAGAGCATCGCCGGCAAGACGGTGTTCTTCGTCGATGACACCGCGCTCGCCGCCTGCTTCGACCTCGGCGTGGACGAGGCCTTCGTCAAGACGCTGGCGGGCTACCAGCCGCTGCGTGTGGTGTTCCGCGACTCAGGGTTTGCCAGCGACAGCGTGAAGATCAACGTGGAGCAGCTGTTCAAGCTGCTGTCGCCCGCCACCGAGGTTAAGACGCTATGAGCAGTTCCTTGTTTCTCAGTCGCGTCGTGCTGCGCAACTACAAGAGTATTGGGAGTTGCGAGGTGCGGTTGCAGGCCCTCACTTATCTTGTGGGTCCAAACGGCTCGGGCAAGAGCAATTTCCTGGATGCGCTCCACTTTGTGCGCGATGCCCTGGCCGGTTCCCTCGACAACGCCATCAATGAGCGCGGCGGTCTGAGCGAGGTAAGGCGCCGATCCAGCGGGCACCCCACGCACTTTGGCATCCGCATCGAATTCGTTCTACGCAACGGGCAGTCTGGCCACTACGCTTTCAACATCGGTTCTCAGAAGGGCGGCGGCTACGAGGTGCAGACAGAGGAATGCCTGCTTGGCGGTGGCGTGGCCAAAGCGCCGTTCTTCCGAATCAATCACGGCAAGCTCAAAGACAGCAGTGAGCCCGTATTCCCAGCCATTACCGCCGACCGTTTGGCGCTGGTGGCAGTTTCCGGCGTCACCGCGTTCAGGCCGGTGTTCGATGCCCTGGTCGGCATGGGCTTCTACAACTTGAATCCTAAGGTTATGCGGGAGTTGCAGAAGCCGCAGGACGGCCGCTTGCTCAAACACGCCGGGGAAAACGTCGCCAGCGTGATTGCGCATCTGGAGCGCGTGGCACCAGAGCAGGTCGAGATCATTCGGGAGTATCTGCAAACGGTGGTCCCGATGGTGCATGGACTGGAACGTAAGGCCATCGGCCCGATGGAGACGCTGGAATTTCGCCAGGATGTTGCCGGGTCCAAATCGCCGTGGCGCTTTCTGGCTCAGAACATGTCGGATGGCACGCTGCGGGCGTTAGGTGTCTTGACGGCACTGTTCCAGGGCAATCGTGACTATGCGCCGACCGTGGTAGGCATCGAGGAGCCGGAAACGGCGTTGCACCCTGCGGCCAGTGCGGCGCTGCGGGAGGCGCTGGCTCGGGCTTCCGAGAAAACCCAGATCATCGTCACCAGTCATAGCCCGGACTTGCTGGATGACCCTTCGATTTCAGAGCAGTCGCTACTGGCGGTGGTTTCGCAAGGCAGCAACACGCAAATCGCGCCGCTGGATGAAGGCGCGAGAAAGGCGATGCGTGATCATCTGTTTTCGGCCGGAGAGTTGCTGAGGTTGAACCAGCTTGCGCCTGACCCCACAGTGCTCGCTCAGCAGGCTGCGGTCCAGCCGGATTTGTTTGGTGGAGCTGTGGAATGAGGTCGGTAGCATCCATCGTGGAAGGTGATGGCGAGGTGCAGGCAGTGCCGGTTCTACTTCGGCGCATGAATCAATGGAAGCCCGGCGACACTTATGTGCAGCCGCTGGCGCCAATCAAGGTTCGGCGCGACCGATTCTTGAATAGGGATGACGAATTCCGGAAGTACGTGCTGCTTGCGGCCGCGAAGTGTGGCGCAGAGGGTTGGGTGCTGATTCTTCTCGATGCCGACGACGATTGTCCTGCAACGCTCGGGGCCGACGTACTGGTTCGCGTGCGTGCCGTCACCACGCATCCGCGCGTATCGGTCGTCGTGGCGAACCGGGAGTACGAGGCTTGGTTTATCGCTGCAGCCGCTTCTCTGGATGGGCAGCGCGGGTTTCTGCGCGGCACAGATCACGTTGCCGACCCTGAACGCCCGCGCGACGCCAAAGGCTGGGTTTCGCAGCACATGCCGGGAGGACGCTACCGTGAGACAACCGATCAACCCGCCTTTACCGCGCTATTCGACCTTCAGCAGGCGTTCGACGCTTGCCGTTCTTTCCGCAAGCTCTGTAGCGAATGGGCTCGCCACGCGGGCGTCGGCATGTGATGACAGAACCGCAACTGCTAGCGCTGCTGAATGACCTCATTGCTCGATGGGAGGGCGAGGTCGTGGAGTTCAAGCGCGCTGGGCATGACTACTCCACCGACAAGATCGGCCAGTACTTCTCGGCCCTGGCCAACGAGGCCAATCTGCGGGGGCTGTCTTGCGCCTGGCTGGTCTTTGGCATCGACAACAAGCAGCGGGCCGTCGTGGGCACGGATTACCGGCCCGAGGCCGACCGCTTGCAGAGCCTCAAGCACCAGATCAGCGACGGCACGCAGCCAAGCGTCACCTTGCGCAATATCCACGAGCTGCACCACGCCAACGGGCGCGTGCTGTTGTTCGAAATTCCGGCTGCGCCGAGGGGCATGCCCATCGCCTGGAAGGGCCATTACTACAGCCGGTCCGGCGAAAGCCTGGATGCGCTGGGCGT
>NZ_JBLYYB010000060.1:0-13302 GCF_048549895.1 Hydrogenophaga sp. | reverse complement strand
GCTGGTGATGGCCGTGACCACCATGATCCAGACCGCGCTCAACCCGCTGCCGCCCGATCCGCTGCAGGCCAAGCTGATGTGGCTGATGCCGCTGATGTTCTCGGTCATGTTCTTCTTCTTCCCGTCCGGCCTGGTGCTGTACTGGATCACGAACAACGTGCTGACCATCTTCCAGCAGGCTTACATCAACAAGGGCATGGGCGTGCCGTTGAAGTTCAGCATGCCCAGTTTCAAGTGACCCCCCTGCGCCGCTGACGCGGCTTCCCCCCTCAAGGGGGGACGGCGTCTTGGGCCGGCGGAGCCGGACCCTTGACGCCCCTGGGGTGAAGGCAGCTTCTCTCTACCCGCCGGGCCTGCTTTGCAGGCCCTCGTTGTTTCTGGGCTTGGCCCTTTATGCTCACTCCCCATGCTCGCTGCCTCGCGTGATCCCATCGTTGCCATTGCCACCGCGCCCGGTCGGGGTGGGGTGGGCATTGTTCGGGTGTCGGGGCGGGGGTTGGGGGCGTTTGTGCTGGCGTTGTTGGGGCGTGTGTTGACGCCGCGCGAGGCGACCTATTTGCCGTTTGCCGATGCGGCGGGGCAGCCCATCGACCATGGTCTGGCCTTGTGGTTTGCGGGTCCGCAGTCCTACACCGGGGAAGACGTGCTGGAGCTGCAGGGTCATGGCGGGCCGGTGGTGTTGCAGCTGTTGGTGGCGCGTTGCCTGGAGGTGGGGCGCGATGTGTTGCCCGCTTTGCGCGTGGCCCGCGCGGGTGAATTCACCGAGCGCGCGTTCCTCAACGACAAGCTCGATCTGGCGCAGGCCGAGGCTGTGGCCGACCTGATCGACGCCAGCACAGAAGCGGCCGCGCGCAGTGCATCGCGCTCGCTGGCCGGGGTCTTCTCCGGCCGCATTCATGGCCTGCGCGATGCGTTGGTGAACCTGCGCATGCTGGTGGAAGCGACGCTGGATTTCCCCGAAGAGGACATCGACTTCTTGCAGAAGGCCGACGCCACCGGGCAACTGCGGCGCTTGCGCGAGGCGCTGGCTGCGGTGCAGGCGCAGGCCCGGCAGGGCGCGCTGCTGCGCGACGGATTGCAGGTGGTGATTGCCGGCCAGCCCAACGCCGGCAAGAGCTCGTTGCTCAACGCATTGGCCGGTGCTGAGCTGGCCATCGTCACACCGGTGGCGGGCACCACGCGTGACGTGGTGCAACAGACCATCCAGATCGAAGGTGTGCCGCTGCATGTGGTCGACACCGCCGGCCTGCGCGACAGCCCCGATGTGGACGAGGTGGAGAAGATCGGCATCGAGCGCGCCTGGGGCCGCATTCGTGAAGCCGACGTGGTGCTGTTCCTGCACGACCTGACCCGCACCGACACGGCCATCTACCAACATGCCGACGCCGCCATTGCGGCCAGCCTGGCGCAGGCCGTGCCGGCCGGTGTGCCGGTGGTGCACGTGTGGAACAAGCTCGATCAGAACCCCGCGTTGCACATCGACCTCCGGGACGGTGTGGCGATCTCGGCCAAGCGGGGTGAGGGCCTTGAAGCCTTGCGCCAGCGCCTGCTGGCCCTGGCGGGCTGGCAGCAGCCGGGTGATGGTTTGTTCATGGCGCGCGCACGCCACCTGCAGGCGCTGGCGCTGGTGGACGACCACCTGGTGCAGGCCGATGCCTTGCTGGCCGCGCGGGCCGAGCACCTGGACCTGCTGGCGGAAGAGCTGCGCCTCGCGCAACGGGCCTTGGGCGCGATCACCGGTGAGTTCACCGCCGACGATTTGTTGGGCGAGATCTTTTCGCGTTTCTGCATCGGAAAGTAGGCCAGCGGCGCCGCCCGGAACGCTGCGAATGCCGCTGGGCGGTGCAGATGTAAACACAGGTAATTACAGCTTGCGCGGGCATGTGGGGCGCGGGTATCTTGGCGTGATGCATGTCACACCACCGACATCCTTGCGCTTCGACATCAATGGCCTGGCCCAGTCCATGCGGCACAGCAGCGCGCTGGACGCGGTGCCCCTGAACCTCGCCGACAACCAGTGGCCCTTGCTGGCCAACTACCTGCAACCCGTGGCGTTGCAGCAGGGGCAGGTGCTCATCGAGCAAGGGGTGAAAGACCGCACGGTGTACTTCGTGGAGAGCGGCACGCTCACCGTGCACTACGAAGACGACAAGGAACGTGTGCGCATCGCCGTGGTGGGCTCGGGCTCGTTGCTGGGTGAAGGCGCCTTCTTCAGCCACCTGCCCCGCAGCGCCACGGTGCACGCCGGCAGCGATTGCCGCCTCTGGTGCATGACGCCGTTGCGCTTTCGCGAACTCTCCATCCGACACCCCGAAATTGCCCTGGAATTGACGGTGTCCATGTCGGCTGTGCTGGCCCGGCGCATGTACAACAAGCCCAAGCGGGTGGCGGTCACCTGATGACCGCGGCTCGCCTGGTGGCGGACCTCGCGCAAGAGCAGGGCCGTGTTCGCACCCTTATTCAGACCACTTCAGCACAACGCCTCGTGCACACTGTGACCATGTCATTCATGAGCTGGCTGCAAGCCAAGAAAACCAACACATCGGGCAAGGGCCGGCTGGCGCGTGCGCGCAAGTCGTTTGGCAACACCACGCTGCCGCTGATTTCGCCGCGCAAGGGTCGGCGCATCCTGCGGCGCGAACAGCTGTTCGGCGTGGTGCGCGAGTCGCTGATCCGCGCGGGTGTGCTGTCCACCAGCTACGAGTTCAAGGTGCTCACGCTGGACGCCAACGGCGACTGCTTCCTGGTGCTGGTGGATCTGGCCTTGCCCGCCGAAGGCATGCCCGACGAATATCTGCTGGAGATCGAGAGCTGGATTCAGCAAAGCGCCAAAGCCCGCCACGGCATGCAGGTGCGTTCGGTGTACTGGCGCCGCCGCGCGGTGCACGATCAGGTGGGCGTGGCGTTGCGTGCGGCGGTGTCTGCGCAGACGCGGCGGGACACCGAGCTGTTCAACCCCACGGCGATTCCCAAGCCCAACATCCGCTCTTCCCACGCCCCGATGCAGGCCCTGGGCACGGACGAAGTGGATGCGTTCAGGGCGGTGCTGCAAAACGCGGCCCAGCCACCGTTTGCTTCCACCGAAGAAGCGGCCCTGCCGATTCCCGAATCCCACAGCGATTTCGCAGCGCTCAGCGAAACGCAACACGGCAAGCTCTGAGCTGGCCGGGCCCGGTGCTCAGTGGCCCGCGAAGTCAACCAGGGTGAAGAGCGCCAGACCGGAATCCTTCAGCTTCTGTGAGCCGCCCAGTTCGGGCAGATCGACGATGGCCGCGCCCTCCATCACCACAGCACCCAGCTTTTCCAGCAAGCGCCGCCCAGCCATCATGGTGCCGCCGGTGGCGATCAGGTCGTCGATCAACACCACCCGGTCACCCGCTTTCACCGCGTCGGTGTGCAGCTCCACCGTGGCGCTGCCGTACTCCAGCTCGTAGGTTTCTTCCACCGTGGTGAAGGGCAGCTTGCCCTTCTTGCGGATCGGCACGAACCCCACGCCCAGCTCGTAGGCCAGCACCGAGCCGATGATGAAACCCCGAGCGTCCAGCCCCGCCACCACGGTGGGCTTGAGGGCCGGGTCCATGTAGCGGTGCACGAAGGCGTCGATCAGCACACGAAACACATGCGGGTCTTGCAGCAGCGGCGTGATGTCGCGGAACTGCACGCCGGGTGCCGGCCAGTCGGGCACCGTTCGGATGTGGGCTTTGAGGAAAGCAGAGGTGTCCATGGGCGTGGGGTCGTGGGGGAGTGGTCGATTATCGGCCGCGCAAAAAAAACCCCGGCGCGCAGGCCGGGGCAGGAGACCATGGCGACCCTGTCAGGCCATGGGTTTGAACTGGTAACCGTTGCCGGATGCTTCCAGCGTGCCGAGTGCGGGGAACGGGAAATGGAAACCGCCCATGGCCATCTTGTCCTTCACCAGCGCGTCGAAGATGCGGCGACGCGTCTGGCGGGCCATCTCGGCGTCCATGTCGAACGCCACCGCCCAGTCGGGGCTGCGCGCGAACAGCGAAGGCACGTTGGTCACGTCGGCGGTGTACATGAACGACTGTCCTTCAGAACGCACGGTGAACACCGCCATGCCCGGCGTGTGGCCGAAGGCGGCCGACGACTGGATGCCCGGGGCGAGTTCGGCGCCGGGCTCGAAACGCACCAGGCGGTCGGCCGGGATGGCACCCAACACCTTGCGGGCGTTCTGGAAACCACCCTGCGCGGCGGGCGGTGCGGCGGCCATCTTGGCGTCGTCCATCCAGTGGGCCATTTCCGGAGCGGGCACATGCACCTTGGCCTTGGGGAAGGTCAGCGTGCCGTCCTTCTTGATCAAACCGTTGATGTGATCGCCGTGGAAGTGGCTGATGATCACGTGGTCGATGTCTTCCGGCTTGTACCCCGCCGCAGCCATGTTGGCCGCCAGGCGACCGGTGGTGGGCGGGCCGTTGTCGGCGAAGCCGGTGTCGATCAGGAACTTGGTGTTGCCGCTGACGATGAGGTAGGGCGTGAACGGGATGTCCACGTGGTCGGTGGGCAGGTTTTGCGAGGCGAGCATGGCCTTGACCTGCTCCAGCGGCGCATTGCGCACGAATTCTTCACCCAGCGGGCGTCGCAGGGCGCCGTCATTGATCGCAATGATCTCCATGGCGCCCAGCTTCATCTTGCGAAAACCCGGCTCCGGCAGGGTGGGTGCGCCGAGGTTGGGGGTATTTTGCGAAAACACCGACGAGAAGGTCAGCGCTGAGGCGCCGGCCACGCCAGCACCCAGAAACAAGCGGCGGTCCATCATGAAGAAGTCTCCAGAAAAGGAAAACCGCGAGCATACATACCGCTCAGTCGCGCGCCATACCCCAAGGTCTGAATGCCCACTCGAGGTTCGGGGTTTCCGCGTGCGCAGGCCGCTGACGTGCCTCAACCCGACAAGAGCTTGTCCTCGGCCAGCGCCAGCGCCGGTGCCTTGCCGCTGAGCACCAGCGTGTCACCGCCTTGCAGCACGGTGTCATCGTTCAATGGGGCGGGTATGCCGCTGGCGTGGCGCAGGCTCACCACCCGCACCCCCACCGCATGCAGTGCCAGGCTCTCCAGCGTCTTGCCCACGGTGCGTCCGGCGGGGGGCAGGGTCACGGTGTTGAGCCGCTCGTGGTCGATCTCGTCGGCACCGTCGTCGTCGGCACCGTGAAAGTAGCCCTTCAGCAGGTTGTAGCGCGCATCGCGCTGGTCTTGCACGACCCGGATCACGCGGCGCATGGGCACGCCCACCAGTGCCAGCGCGTGGCTGGCCAGCATGAGGCTGGCTTCGATGGCCTCGGGCACCACCTCGGTGGCACCGGCTGCGCGCAGCTTGTCCAGGTCCACGTCGTCCACCGTGCGCACCACCACCGGCACGTTCGACGCCTGCACATGGGTGTGGCGCAGCACCTTGAGCGCGCTGGCCGTGTCGAGGTACGTCACCACCACGGCGCTGGCGCGGTGCAGGCCGGCGGCCATGAGCGCCTGCAGGCGCGCGGCGTCGCCAAACACCACCGAGTGGCCGGCGGCGGCGGCCTGCCGCACGCGGTCGGGGTCGAGGTCAAGCGCCATGTAGGGAATGCCTTCGGCTTCGAGCAGGCGGGCCAGGTTTTGCCCGCAGCGGCCGTAGCCGCAAATGATCACGTGCTTGTCGGCGTTGATCGCCTTGCGCGCGATGCTCGTCATCTGCACCGACTGCATCAGCCAGTCACTGCCCACCAGTCGCGTCACGATGGTGTTGGCGTACATGATCACGAACGGCGTGGCCAGCATCGACAGCACCATGGAGGCCAGGATCGGGTTGAACAGGGCGGGCGGAATCAGGTTGTTGTTGCCGGCCAGCGTGAGCAGCACCAGACCGAATTCACCCGCCTGCGCCAGGTACAGCCCGGTGCGCAAGGCCACACCCATGGGCGCTCCAAACGCCCGCGTGAGTCCGGTGATGAGCGCCAGCTTGAAACCCACCGACAAGGTGAGCAGCAGGAGCACCATCAGCCAGCTGTCGAGCACGATGCGCCAGTCGAGCATCATGCCGATGGTGATGAAGAACAGGCCCAGCAGCACGTCGTGAAACGGGCGGATGTCGGTCTCCACCTGGTGCTTGAACTCGGTCTCCGAGATCAGCATGCCCGCCACGAAGGCGCCCAGTGCCAGCGACAGGCCGGCGTGTTCGGTCAGCCAGGCCAGGCCCAGCGTGATCAGCAGCAGGTTGAGCATGAAGAGCTCGTCGCTCTTGCGCCGCGCCACCAACGTGAGCCACCAGCGCATCACCTTTTGCCCGCCGGTGAGCAGCAGCCCCAGCAGCAGCACCGCTTTCACACTGGCCCACCCGAGCGCGATCAGCAGGTCTTCCGGTTCGGCCGCCAGCGCGGGAATGATCACCAGCAGCGGCACCACGGCCAGATCCTGGAACAGCAGGATGCCCAGCACCCGCTTGCCGTGTTCGGACTCCAGCTCCAGCCGCTCGGCCGTCAGCTTGATCACGATGGCCGTGCTGCTCATGGCCATCACACCACCCAGCGCCAGGGCGGTCTGCCAGCTGATGTTCCACCAGACAGGCAAGAGCAGCGTGAGGGCCATCGAAGCCACGGTGGTGATCAGCAACGTCAGCACCACCTGGGACAGACCCAGACCGAACACCAGGCGTTTCATGGCGCGCAGTTTGGGCAGGCTGAACTCCAGCCCGATCACAAACATGAGGAACACCACACCGAACTCCGCCAGGTAGCGGATGCCGCTGGAGTCTTGCGCCAGCGCCAGCGCGTTGGGTCCGATCAGTACCCCCACCACCAGGTAGCCCAGCATCGGCGGCAAGCGCAGCAGCCTGCAACCGACCACCCCCATGACGGAAGCCAGCAGGTACAGCAGGGCTATGTCGAGAGAGGTCATGCGGGCATGTTAACGGCCAGCGGTGTATCCACAGGTGGCTGTGTCCGCCAGGCCCACGGCGATAATGAACCTCATGACTTCGCCGACCAACTTCGATGCCGCCCGTGCCCTGACGATGGCCCAGGAAACGCTGAGCATTGAGGCACAGGCCGTCACCGCCATGGCCCAGCGCCTGGGCGACTCCTTCTCCAGGGCGGTGGCCAGTGTGCTGGCTTGTCGGGGGCGTGTGGTCGTCATGGGCATGGGCAAGAGCGGCCACATCGGCCGCAAGATTGCGGCCACGCTGGCCTCCACCGGCACGCCGGCCATGTTCGTGCACCCGGCCGAAGCCAGCCACGGCGACCTGGGCATGATCACCGCCGCCGACGTGGTGCTGGGCATCAGCAACAGCGGCGAGAGCGAAGAGCTCAACGCCATCCTGCCGCTCATCAAGCGCATGGGCGTGCCCCTGATTGCCCTCACTGGGCGGCCCGGGTCCACGCTGGCGCGCCATGCACTCGCCGTGCTGGACAGCTCGGTCGACAAAGAGGCCTGCCCGCACAACCTCGCTCCCACCGCCAGCACCACCGCCCAGCTCGCCATGGGCGACGCACTCGCAGTGGCCCTGCTCGATGCGCGCGGATTCAAGCCCGACGACTTCGCCCGATCGCACCCCGGTGGCGCGCTCGGGCGCAAGCTGCTCACCCATGTGCGCGATGTGATGCGCAGCGGCGCCGATGTGCCCCGCGTTGCGCCCCACGCCAGCCTGATGGAGCTCATGGGTGTGGTCAGCGCCAAGGGCCTGGGCATGAGCGCGGTGGTGGATGCCGAGGACCGCGTGCTCGGCATCTTCACCGACGGCGACCTGCGCCGGTTGATCGAAAAGACCGGCAGCAGCGCCGACCTGCGGACCCTGCGCGCCAGCGACGTGATGCACCCCAACCCACGCACCGTGGCTGCCGATGCGCTGGCGGTGGAAGCCGCCGGCGTGATGGAGGCCAGCCGCATCACCAGCGTACTGGTGGTGGACGCCGACGGCCAGCTCATCGGGGCGCTCAACACCAACGACCTGATGCGCTCGAAAGTCATCTGAATGAACGCCCTGCCCGCCCTGCGCCCGGCCCTGAACTTCGCACCCGAATTGCTGCTGATGGCGCAGGACATCCGCGTGGTGTTCTTCGATGTGGACGGCGTGCTCACCGACGGCGGTCTGTACTTCAGCGAGTCGGGCGAGGCGCTCAAGCGCTTTCACACGCTGGACGGCCACGGCATCAAGCTGTTGCAGCGCGCCGGCATCACCCCGGCGGTGGTCACCGGCCGCGACTCGGCGGCTCTGCGCATGCGCCTGAAGGCCCTGGGCGTGGTGCACACGCGTTTCGGCACCGAAGACAAGCGCCCGGCGGCCGAGGAAATCTTGAGCGAGCTCGGCCTGAACTGGAGCGCCGCTGCGGCCATGGGTGACGACTGGCCCGACCTGCCCATGCTGCGCCGTGCCGCGTTCGCCTGCGCGCCCTCCACCGCGCACGCCGAGGTGCTGGCCGTGGCGCACCACGTCACCACGCGGCTGCCGGGCGCCGGTGCGGTGCGCGACCTGTGCGACCTGTTGCTCGTGGCCCGTGGGGCCTATGCCCGCGAGCTGGAGGTGGCCGCGCAATGAGCACGTCCGATCCGCTGGATTTCCTGGACACCGTCGACCTCACCGAGCCCGCCGCGCGCGCCCCCAGGCGCAAGCCCAAGCTCTGGGATCGCATGGCCATCTACCTGCCCGTGATGCTCATGGGATTGCTGGCACTGGCTTCGTACTGGTTGCTGCGCGCCACCCCCCCGCCCGAGGCGCCCCAGGTCGCCCGCCCGGTGAGCAGCGAGCCCGACTACTTCATGCGCGGTTTTTCGGTCAAGGCCTTTGACGCCGACGGTTCGCTCAAATCGGAAGTGCTGGGCGACGAGGCGCGCCACCACCCCGACGACGACCGCATCGAGATCGACAACGCACGCATCCGCAACATCGGCCCCGAAGGCCGGCCCACGGTGGCCAGCGCGAAGCTGGTGACCACCAACGCCGACAACAGCCAGTTCATCCTGGAGGGCGACGCTGTTGTCGTGCGTGAAGCCGCGGTCGGCTCCGATGGCGGGGCGTTGCCCCGTCTGGAGTTCCGCGGTCAGTACCTGAAGGTCTTTGTCGATCCGGAGCGTGTCATCTCTGACCAGCCGGTGGTCTTGCTGCGCGGCAGCGACCGGCTGGTGGCCGACACGCTCGACTACCGCGGCGATATCGGCGTGGCCGACTTCAAAGGCCGCGTCAAAGTCCAGCTGGTGCCACGCTGATCACCATGCCGAACGACACCTCCACAGCGCCACTGGTCTTCATCACCGGAGCCTCCAGCGGCATCGGGCAGGCCCTGGCGGCCCGTTTCGCCCGCAGCGGCTACCGCCTGGCGCTGGTGGCGCGGCGCACCGCCGACATGCAGGCTTTTGCCGATGCGAACGGCTGGGATGCGCAGCGCTGCCGCGTGTACGGTGCCGACGTGTCCGACATCGACAGCATCGTGGCTGCAGGGCTTGCCTGCCTGGGCGCCCAGGGTGTGCCCGATGTCGTCGTCGCCAATGCCGGTGTGAGCATCGGCATGGACACCACCGAGCGCGACGACCTGAACGTGATGGCGCGCACCTTCGCACTCAACAACACCGGTGTGGCCGCCACCTTCCACCCGTTCGTGGCAGCCATGGCTGCGCGTGGCAGCGGTGCGCTGGTGGGCATCGCCAGCGTGGCGGCCATCCGGGGCCTGCCGGGGCACGGCGCCTACTGCGCCAGCAAAGCCGCCGTGGTCGCGTACTGTGAGAGCCTGCGTGGTGAACTGCGCGGCAGCGGGGTGTCGGTCGTGACCCTGTTGCCCGGTTATGTGGACACCCCACTGACCCGCGAGAACCGCTACTCCATGCCGTTTTTGCTGAGTCCCGACACCTTTGCCGACCGGGCCTTCAACGCCATCGTGGCCGGCGTGAGCTACCGCGTGATTCCATGGCAGATGGGCGTGGTCGCCAAGTTGCTGCGCTTGCTGCCCAATCCCTGGTTTGACCGGGCGTTGTCGGGCCGCGCCCGCAAGCACCGGCAAGGCGGGGGCAAGAGCGGCGCTTGACCAGAGCGCTTTAGGAGCGCCCATGAAAAAACCCCTGAGGCTCGGGCCGCAGGGGTTTTTTCTTGGCTGATTCAGCGAAACCGGGGCTTCGCTGAATCAGGCTGATCGGGGAAGTCGATCAGTAGCCGCCACGGCCACCGCCGCCGCCACCACCTTCGCGACGGCCACCGCCACCGCCGCCACCACCGTAGGGGCTGCGGAAACCACCGTCGCTGCCGCCACCGCCGCCACCACCGTAGCCGCCGCCACCGCTGCGGCCACCGCCGAAGCCGCCGCCACCGGAGCGGGGGGGACGGGCTTCCATCGGACGGGCTTCGTTCACCACCAGGCTGCGACCGCCCAGGGACTGGCCGTTCATGCCTTCAACAGCGGCTTGCGCTTCGGCATCGTTGCCCATTTCGACAAAGCCGAAACCTTTGGAGCGGCCGGTATCGCGTTCCATCATGACTTTGGCGCTGTTGACCGAGCCGTAAGCGCTGAATGCTTGCTGCAGGTCTTCGTCGCGAACGGTGTATGGCAGGTTGCCAACGTACAGTTTGTTGCCCATGGTCGGGACTCCTAATAACACTGAGAAAAATAGCGATGGAGCCCCGTTAGCACACAAAAACCTGTAGCACGCGAAACCGACCAATCACTTGTCAAAACGAGCGCCTGGGGCGCCCGCCGAGGGATTATGCGCGCAATGCTGCGCAAACAGTAGCTATTTTTCAGGACGCCCCGGCCCCGTTTGACCTCGACGCGGCCGCACAACACCACCTCCTGCATTCAAGGCGGTGGGCGGTGGCGGTAAATGAGATGGTAGGTCAGGCCCACCAGAACGCTGCCACCCAGCAGGTTGCCGGCGATCACCGGCAGGAGGTTGCCTGCCAGACCCGCCCAGGTGACGGCCACAGGGCCGGCGGGCCCGGGCAGTTGCACCAGCATGGCCAGCGCAAACAAGTACATGTTGGCGATGCTGTGCTCGAATCCCGCGGCCACAAAGGTTGTGACGGGAAACACGACGGCAACCGCCTTGTCGACCACGCTGCGCCCGGCCATGGCCATCCAGACCGCCAGGCAGACCAGCACGTTGCACAGCACGCCGCGAAAAAAGGCCTCGTGCCAGGGAAGCGCCTGTTTGGCCAGGGCAATGCGCACCACCGTTTGCCCAATGGCGCCGCCGTTCAAGCCGGTGTGACCACTCGCATGCACCAGAAGCGCCAGCCCGACGGCGCCCACGAAATTGGCGAGGCAGACCAGCACCCAGTTGCGCAGCAGCTCGCGGGTGCTGATCTGCCGGTCGGCCCAGGCCATGGCCAGCAGGTTGTTGCCGGTGAAAAGTTCGGCGCCGGCCACCACCACGAGGATCAAGCCGAGCGAGAACACCAGGCCGCCGAGCACCTGGCTGGTGGCAAAACCCAGAGCCGGATCGGCCTTGACGATGACGAAAAACAGCGAGCCCAACCCGACGAAGGCACCCGCCAGCACGCCCAGCAGGCACAAAGGCAGGGTCGCCATGCGGGCCTTGGCCACGCCCACACTTGCCACGCGCTGCGCCACCTCGCGAGGTGCGTAGGCGTCAAGTCCGAAGAGTTCCGACATGGGTGGTGCAGGGGTTGGGGCGGCGCTGTCAGGTGCTTCAATTTATACTGCGGCTCCTCAGCGCCGATTTGTTCAGAATTGCGGGCGCTTTAAAAATGCCGCTAAAGAAGAGACTCCTGGTCCAGCATCCCGGTCTCGCTCTTGGCGGCACCGGGATTTTTTTCGGGCGCGCGCCGCCCACAGGACACCAGATTGATCGTCACGCCCCAAACGTTCCGATTCACCGAACCGCTGCCGCTGCGCAGCGGCGCCAGCCTGCCCGCGTACGAGCTGGTGGTGGAGACCTACGGCACCCTCAACGCCGAGCGGTCCAACGCGGTGCTCATCTGCCACGCGCTCAACGCGTCTCACCACGTGGCGGGCCGCCACGCCGACGAACACGGCAAGCCGGTCCCGCGCAGCGAGGGCTGGTGGGACAACATGATCGGCCCGGGCAAGCCGGTGGACACCGACCGGTTCTTTGTGATCGGCGTGAACAACCTGGGCTCGTGTTTCGGCTCCACCGGCCCCACCCACACCAACCCGGCCACCGGAGCGCCCTGGGGCGCGGACTTTCCGGTGGTCACGGTGGAGGACTGGGTGGACGCGCAGGCGCGGCTGCTGGACGCCATGGGCATCCAGACCCTGGCCGCCGTGATGGGTGGCAGCCTGGGCGGCATGCAGACCCTGAGCTGGACGCTGCAGTACCCGGACCGTGTGCGCCACGCGGTGGTGGTGGCCAGTGCGCCCAACCTCACGGCCGAGAACATCGCCTTCAACGAGGTGGCGCGTCGCGCCATCGTGACCGACCCCGATTTCCACAGCGGCCATTACCTGCGCGAGGGCACGCTGCCCCGGCGCGGCCTGCGCATCGCCCGCATGATCGGCCACATCACCTACCTCAGCGACGATGTGATGAACGAGAAGTTTGGACGGAGTTTGAGGTCGAGCAACGACGCCGATCCGGCAGCGGCGGCCGAGCTGGCCTACCGTTACACCACGCAAGACGTTGAATTCCAGATCGAGAGTTACCTGCGCTACCAGGGCGACAAGTTCAGCGAGTACTTCGATGCCAACACCTACCTGCTCATCACCCGCGCGCTCGACTACTTCGACCCCGCGCGCGAGCACGGCGGCAACCTGAGCTCGGCGCTCGCCAAGGCCCGCGCCAAATTCCTGCTGGTGAGCTTCACCACCGACTGGCGCTTCTCGCCCAAGCGCAGCCGCGAGATCGTCAAGGCGCTGCTGGAGAACCGGCGCGACGTGAGCTACGCCGAGATTGACGCACCCCACGGGCACGACGCCTTTTTGCTCGACGACCCGCGTTACCTCAACGCGGTGCGTGCCTACTTTGACCAGACCATCGCGGGAGGCCTGTGATGAGCGATACCCGCCTGATGGAATCCATTGCCCGCCTCGTGCCACCCGGCTCGCGCGTGCTCGACCTGGGCTGCGGCGACGGCGCCATGCTGGCCCACCTGCAGGCCACGCGAGCCTGCAGCGGCTACGGTGTGGAGATCGATGATGCCAAGGTGCTGGCCTGCGTGCGCCGCGGTGTGAACGTGTTGCAGCTCAACCTGGAAGACGGTCTCAGCACCTTCGGCGACAACGCGTTCGACGTGGTGCTGCAGATCGACACGCTGCAACACCTGCGCAACGCCGAGACCATGTTGCGCGAGACCGCGCGCGTGGGCCGCATCGGCGTGGTGGCCTTCCCCAACTTCGCTCATTGGCCCAACCG
>NZ_JBLYYB010000059.1:0-32657 GCF_048549895.1 Hydrogenophaga sp. | reverse complement strand
GCGCAAACACTCAAAGCTAGACTTCCTCAGCCCAGTCGACTTTGAGCAAGGCTTAATGGGCTAAGCAAACCGTCCGGGAAACTGGGGGAAGCCCACTCAAGCCCTTGGTCTGCAAGAACGTTTCGCCGGCTTGGGCGAAGCGGGCTATTTCTTCTTCGGGGGCTTCTTCCCATTGGGGCCAGCGGGGGGCTTGCTCAATTCGAGGCACCGGGCGTGGTGGCGGTGGGACGGCACACGCAGCGCAGTGGGGCTACTCAAGCTGATGCCTTCGAGCTTGATGTCTACCAGCCGCTGCGAACTGTCGTACTCGTAGATCAACCGCTTGCCGTTGGGCATGGTTGCCAGAGAGGTTTGCCCATTGGGACTTTGGACGTAGCGCGTCAACTGGCCACCCTGAGACAAGGACGTCACAAATCCGCGCAAAGAGTACGTGACCCGAATCTCATTGCCTTGGATGGTTTTGGCTGCTAGCACCCGTCCATTGCCATCCACTTGCGTGACCTGCGCCACCGCGTTGCCTCCCGTGACATCGGTGATCGAGATCAGATCACCTGCGGCGTTGTAGGTCAGGTTCCAGCGTTGCGTCTGCACGCCGTTGGTGAGTTCGGTGATGCTGGTGTTGAGGTTGTTGGCGTTGTAGCCGTACTGCGTGGAGGCGCTCGGGCCGGTGGCTGTGCCGTTGAACTTGAGCGCGCCGGTGGTGTCGGTGGTGGCGTATGTGCTCGTGGCAGCAAGGGCTTGGTTGCTGTAGCTGTAAGTGGTGCTGCGCCCGGGTTCGGCGATGCGCACGGGCAAGTTCCAGGTGCCATGCCACATGGTGGAGACCACCGAGGTGGCGTTGCTCAATGCGGGACGGGTGGCGGCACTGGAGAAGCTGGCGGGGAAAGTTGCGCGCTCGGCTTCCTGGCCTGCGGCGTTGTACGTGTAGAAGATCACGCTGCCGTCGTGCGAGACCTCCCGGATCTTGCGGCCTGCTGCGTCGTACTGGGTGGAGCGGGCGGTGGAGCCGCACAGCGGGCAGGGGGACGAGACGCCAGAGGGGCGCAGCACGCGGCCTTGCTGGACGAAGTTGTAGGTGCGGGTGGTGGGCGTGCCCGAGCTGAAGTCGGTGATGGTGGTTTGCGGTGCGCCAGCGGCGTCCTGGCCGTAGCTGAACTGCAGGCGGTCCACACCGCTGGCGCGCTGGGTCTCGCTCACGCGGCCTTGGGCGTCGTAGGTGTAGCTGCCGATGCGCTGGCCGGTTTCGTCGGTGATGCCGGTGAGGGCGCGGGGAAAGCGGCCGTCCTCGTAGTGGTAGCGCTTGATGTTGCCGTCGGGCCAGGTGACGCTGAGCAGGTTGCCTTGGGCGTCGTGGCTGTAGCGGGTGGTATCGCCACCCGGAGTGGTCATGGAGGTCAGCCGCCCAGCGCTGTCATAGGCCAGGGTGAGGCGGCGCCCGAAATGGTTGGTCACCCCTTCAAGCTGACCATTGACGTTGTAGCCCAGTGTGAGTTTCCAGCCGTTTCTGACTTCGATGTGTGTCAAACGCCCCGTCTTGTCGAAGATGTCGCTGGTGTTGTCCGACCGCTGGGTGAGTCGCCATCCGGTCGGAACGCCAGCTGCATCGCTTTGTTCACTGAGCAGCAGCTCTCCGTTCTCGGACTGCCAGGTTGATGTGGCGGCGTTCTTGGTGAAGCGCACGATTTCACCGCTTGGCCGCAGCGCATACACCGAGGTAGACAGCGCTGGTTGGTACAGGCGTGCACTGTAGGAGTGCAGCCAACCGTTGGCGGTTTGAATGGCGCTGATTGAGTGTTTGGAGCGGTAGTGCCGCTCGAACGGAATGGGATGACTGAAGCTGGGTACGTAGTCGGTCTCACTGTGCAGCTTGGTGCCCGTACCGGGCAGGGTGGGGTTGCCTACGCTGCAGGACTGCTCTTCGGTTGAGATGGTTGTGGGGCCGTAGCACACGGGATTGACCACCTCCACAGACCATCCGTCATCCGTGTAGTTCGGCAGACGCGTTGGGCAGGCTTGCGAAGGTCTGTGGGCCACGTACCAGTTTTGGTACATGTACTCTCGGCCTTCCACCGTGCAGTAGCAGCCGCGCCCGTAAACCGGGTCAACGCCAGCCCTGCAGCCTTGCATGTTGTATGACCTGCAGACTTCGTCGGCAGTTGGGTAGCGCGGACTGTTCGAATACCAGCCATTGCTGTAAGCCACTGCTGCGGGCTCGCACCAGTTGCCTGATTGGGCGCACACGGTGCCGGCGTCGGCATGCGCATGAGCGACCACCGCAAACCACATCCACAGAACCATGAACGCCTGAAGCAAGGCGCTGCGCTTCATGCCCGGAAATGATTTCCTGGTCATTTGATCTTCCTCCCTGTGTGCGAGCGCTGATTTGCTCTGGGCAGGAATGTAGATCAAAAGACCGCAAAAAATCTCGGGGTAATCCCCATTCAGGCAAACACGTCCAGCGGCTGGCTGCCGTCTGGGCGGGGGGCTGCGGTAGTGGGTCTTTGTGCAGGTGATGCGGGCGTTTGGCTGGTGGGCGCCCCGCCCCGCACACCGTTCTGTCGCGCCGCGCCATCGCCGCTGCGCGACCCCGGCTGACCGTGCGAGCCCACCGACACGCCACCCAGCTGGATGCCGCTCTTGTTCAGCAGATCGCCCAGCGACTCGCCCGCGTGCTCGCGCAGCGAGGCGCGTGCTTCGGCGCTGTCGGTCTTGAACTCCACCTGCACTTCTTTCCCCTGCATGGAGAGCTGGATGTCGATGGCTTGTTCGCCCGCCTCGCCGCCCACGCGCAGGCTGGCGTGGCGCAGGTGCTGGGTGCCCCAGTGGGTCACGGTGGGTTCTTCAGCGGCGTTGGCGTCGGCAAAGGGGTTGTCGGCCTGGCCCCCGGTCTGGTCAGACGCCCGGGCGTCGGAGCCGGTGTTGTCCGAGCCGGTGGCACTGTTGTCTGCGTGAGCGCCTGGCAAGGCCGTGGTGGCGTCGGCGGTGCGGCTGACCGCACCCGAGGTGGGTGGGTTGAAGGCGTCGGCGCCGGTGTCGCGCAGCTCGGTGGCGGCCAGGGGCACGCCCGGCGCCACACCGAAGCGCTCGTTGAGCGCCACGGTGCTGCGCACGTGTGATGGGTTGGCCGCCTGTTGAAGCGCCAGGGTTTCGGTGCTGGCCAGCGAGGCGTGGCGCCAGGGAGCGCCGGCTGTGCCGCTGGTGCTTGCATCGAGCACCCGGGCGGTGGGCACATAGGTGCTGGCCGGGCGCGCGGCGTTGGCCGGCAGGGCCACCGCACCTTTGGGCGCGGTCTCCAGTGGCGTGGGCTCCACCGGCGTCATGCCGGAGATGTCGAGTTGGCCCTCGGTCGTGGCGGTGGGCTCGGTGTTCGTTGCGGTGGCCGCGCGCTGGGCCGACCAGGCCGCGCCGGGCAGCCCGATGTTGTTGTCAGCGCTTGCGGCGCCGCCCGTTGTGCCCGCAGCCGCGTTGGATGCACCCGGCAGGCTCCAGCCCATGAGTGCGGTCAACGGGTTGTCGCTGGCCTCGGGCGCGTCCTGGTCGCTGGTGGGGTTGTCGGTCAGCGTGGCGCTGGGGGTTGTGCTGGGGGTGATCGCCTCGGGCAGCACCTGGGTGCTGGCCAGCAGGCTGAGCAGGTTGGCAAAGATGTCGCCGCCTTCGGCCTTGCGGTCTTGCGCCCGCGCGCCGGCCTGCGCCGGTTTGGCACTGGCCTCCACCGGCTTGGGTGCGCTGGCGGTTGCGGTGGTGCTGCTCATGTGCGGATGCCTTCCTGTTGTGCCCGTGCCAGGCTCTGGCGCAGGTGGATGGCCAGGGCCATCTCGTCGGTGTTTTTCTGGTCCTGGCGCTGCAGGCGGTGCTGTACCGCGAGCTGCTTGCGTTCGGTGAATTTGCGCAGGCCGGCCACGTCGCGTTCGCACACATGCACCTGGTCCTGGGCCCGCTCGATGAACGCTGCCCGCTCGCTCAGCACACCGCGCTGAAACTCCAGCGCGTGGTCGATCTTGGCCATGAACTGGCGGTGGTGCATCAGCAGCGCCACGTCGACGCCCACGCTGCTGCGCGTGGCCCAGCGCTGCTCGGCTTCCTGGGCGTAAGCCTGCAGCTGGTCCATCTGGTCCTGGGCCACCCGCAGCTCGCGCTGCATCTGGCCGAGCGCGCCCAGCGCTTCGTCGCGGCGTTTCTCGGCGATTTCAACGACCTTGTTGAGCGTCTGGATCGTGGTCATGCCTGCTTGCCTTCATAAGGGTTGTGGTGAGGGCGGGACTGGCGTTGGGCGTTGCCGCCCTTGTCTTCCTGCAAGGCACTCTGCAGCTGCTGCAGGCTCTCGGGCAGGGTGGCGGCTTCGTTCATGTCCTGCATCAGGAAACGCTGCAACGCCGGGTACAACACGATGGCGCGGTCGGTCTCCGGGTCGCTGCCGGGCACATACGCGCCGAGCTGGATCAGGTCGCGGCTCTTGATGTAGCGCGAGTAGGCGCCACGGAATTTGCGCGCCAGCTCCAGGTGCACGGCGCCGGCCACGTTGTGCATCACGCGCGAGGCCGAGGCCTCCACGTCGATGGCCGGGAAGTGGCCCGACTCGGCGAGCGAGCGAGACAGCACGATGTGGCCGTCCAGGATGGCGCGCGCCGCGTCGGCAATCGGGTCTTGCTGATCGTCGCCCTCTGAGAGCACGGTGTAGAAGGCGGTGATCGAGCCCACGCCGTTCAAGCCGTTGCCGCTGCGCTCCACCAGCTGCGGCAGCTTGGCAAAACACGAAGGTGGGTATCCCTTGGTGGCGGGCGGCTCGCCGATGGCGAGTGCGATCTCGCGCTGGGCCATGGCGTAGCGGGTGAGCGAGTCCATGAGCAGCAGCACGTCCAGGCCGTCGTCGCGGAAGCGCTCTGCAATGGCGGTGGCGTAGGCGGCGCCCTGCATGCGCACCAGCGGTGGCGCGTCGGCCGGAGCCGCCACCACCACCGAGCGCTTGCGGCCTTCGGCACCCAGGATGTCTTCAATGAATTCCTTCACCTCGCGACCGCGCTCGCCGATCAGCCCGACCACGATCACGTCGGCCTTGGTGTAGCGCGCCATCATGCCCAGCAGCACGCTCTTGCCCACGCCGGAGCCGGCAAACAGGCCGATGCGCTGGCCACGGCCCACGGTGAGCAGCGCGTTGATCGCGCGCACGCCGGTGTCCAGCGGGGTGCGCACCGGATCGCGGTCCATCGCGTTGAGCGGGGCGCGGTCCATCGGCTCGATGTCCACGTTGGTGATCGGGCCCTGGTGGTCCATGGGGTTGCCGTGCGAATCGACCACGCGGCCCAGCAGGCCCTTGCCCAGCGGCAGGCGCAGCGTGCCACGGTCGTCGGGCGAGGGCGGTTTGTTGGTGTGGCCCACGCGGGGCACGGTGCGGTAGGGCGCCAGCGGCGTCACGCTGGCGCCACTGGAGAGACCGTGCGTGTCCCCGGCCGGCATGAGGAAAGCGCGGTCGTTGGAGAAGCCCACCACCTCGGCCAGCACCGGCGCCTTGCTGCCGTTGCCGATGAGGCATTGCGAACCCACCGGCACCTTCAGGCCCACGGCCTCCAGCACCAGACCGGCCAGCCGGGTGAGCGTGCCGCGCACCTCCAGCGGGGTTTCCACGCTGGCGTTCACCCGCACGTCGTCCATGAAGTTGCCCCAGCGGCTCTCGGTACCAAAGGTGCTGTCAGACATCCGCGTTCCCTGGGTTCCAGGCCACGTTCATGCCGAGGTTGCCCACGGCGCGCGACCAGCGTTTTTCAATCGTCGCGTCCACCGCCGAGGCGCTGGATTCGATCAGGCAGCCACCGGGGCTGATCTGTGCGTCGGCCACGAACTCGGGCAGCGGACTGTTGAGCGTTTCCTGCAGCACACCCTTCATGAGCGCGAGATCGCCCGGGTTCATGCGCACGGTGGCGGGCAGACCGTCTTCGATCAGTTGCGACAGGGCTTCTGCGATCACCGGCTTGAGGTGCTGCGGATCGCTGGCGATGGCCTGGCGAACCACCTGGCGGGCCAGGTCGCAGGCCAGCTCCAGAATGCGGTGCGAGATCTTTTCTTCGCTTTTCTTCAGGTGGTCTTTGGTGTTGTGCAGCAGCTGCGCCATGCGCACAGCGGTTTCTTCAGACGTCTTGCGCACCGAGGCTTCGAGCGCATCGCGCACCTCCTGGCTGCCAGCTTCGTGCCCACGTTCAAAGCCTTCGGCGTAGGCCTGTTGCCGCGCTTCCTGCAGGGCTTCGCTGGTCACGCTTTCGCCCTTGTCGGTGGTTGGCGCGTGCCGATGCTCGTCGCTGCCGTCCACCGCAGAGAAATGCCAGGCGGCCACGCCTTCGATCTCTTCGCGCGGGATGAAACGGGAATGGGGGTTGGGTTTGGAGGCCATGGTCAGTGTCCGGTCACGGTCATACAAAAGCCTCGTCTTCCCCGCCGCCGCCGATCATGATCTGACCTTCATCGGAGAGGCGGCGCACGATCTTCAGGATTTCCTTCTGCTGCGTCTCCACCTCCGACAGGCGCATCGGGCCGCGCGATTCGAGGTCTTCGCGCAGCGCTTCGGCGGCGCGGGTGGACATGTTGGCCAGCACCAGTTCGCGCAGTTCGTTGGTGGCACCCTTGAGTGAGACCACCAGCGAATCGGTGGAGACTTCCTTGAGCACCAGCTGCACCGACTTGCCGTCGAGCTTGAGCAGGTCTTCGAACACGAACATCTTGTCCATGATCTTTTGTGCGAGCTCGGCGTCGAACTCGCGGATCGAATCGATCACCGAGGTCTCGATCTGCGTGCCCATCATGTTGATGATCTCGGCGGCGGTCTTCACGCCGCCCATGGAGGTCTTGCGGATCTTGTCGCCACCGGCGAGCACCTTGAACAGCACCTCGTTGAGGTCTTTCAGCGCGGTGGGCTGGATGCCTTCGAGCGTGGCAATGCGCAGCATCACCTCGTTGCGGGTGCGTTCGGTGAAGTTCTTGAGCACACCGGCGGTCTGGTCGGATTCGAGGTGCACCAGGATGGCGGCCACGATCTGCGGGTGTTCGTTGCGCAGCAGCTCGGCGATGGACGCCGGGTCCATCCACTTCAGGCTCTCGATGCCCGATACATCACCGCCCTGCAAGATGCGGTCGATCAGCAGCGAGGCCTTGTCGTCGCCCAGCGCGCGTTTGAGCACAGCGCGCACGTAGTTGTCGGTGTCGGACACCAGCAGGCTCTGCGAGGAGGCCGCGCCGGTGAACTTCTGCATCACCTGGTCCACACGTTCGTGCGAGACCGATTTCGTCTTGGCAATCGTTTCGCCGAGCTTCTGCACTTCTTTCGGGCTGAGGTGCTTGAACACCTCGGCCGCTTCTTCCTCGCCAATCGACATGAGAAAGATCGCGGCGTCCTGGATTCCCTGGTCTTCCATGTGCGTGTCTCTGTGGGGTGTGTGGTGGTGCGTGCGGGGTCAGGCGGGGGATTCGCCATTGACCCAGCCTTTGACGATGTTCGCCACGGCCATCGGGTTTTCCAGCGCGAGGCGCTTGGCGTCGACGAGGCGCTGGCTCTCGGCCGTGGGCTCGTTGCTCGGCATTGGCAGGCCGGGGCGCTCGGGGGTTTCGTTGAGCATGGCGCTCAGGGGTTGCAGTTCGGTCTGGTCGCGGCGCACCGGCGTCTTGATCAGCTTGAGGCCGGGGCGCACCATGCCCATGAGCACCAGCAGGCCCAGGCCCACCATGCCGATGGGCCAGGCCAGACTGCGCAGGAAATCCTGGTTGTCGGCCTGCTGCCACCAGGCTGGTGTGGCCACTTCCGCGGTCTTCTCCACATTGAAAGGTGCGTTGACCAGGTTCACCGAGTCGCCCCGGTCCTTGTTGAAGCCGATGGTCTCGCGCACCAGCGCGGTCATCTGCTCCAGCTGCGCGGGAGGAATGGCCACGGTGGTTTCCTTGCCCGCCTTGTCCACCGTGGTGCGGTGGTTGATCACCACCGCAGCGCTCAGACGTTTGATCTGACCGCTGGACTCGCGAACCACCTTCACCGTCTTGTCCACCTCGTAGTTCACCACCGACTCGCGGCGCATCGTGCCCGGCTTGTCGGTGCCACCCTGGGGCGTCACACCCACCGGGGCGGCGGCGCCGTTCACAGGCGCGGTGCCGGTCACCGGGGGCTGGTTGCTCACCGCGCCGGGCACACCCGAGGGCGTTGCGCTGGCGGCAGCGCCGTCTTCCACCGTCTGCTGGCTGCGCACCACGCTGGTGTCGGGGCTCTGGTTGGGTTTGTGCTGTTCGCTGGTGGACTCGACCATGGAGAAGTCCACGTCGGCGCTCACCTGGGCCTTCACGTTGTTGCGGCCCACCAGCGGCTCCAGCATCTCCATGATGCGGCGCGTGTAGAGCTGTTCGATCTGCTGGGTGTACTGCAGCTTCTGCGTGTCGGCGCCCTGGGCCTGTGCGTCGGTGGGGGCCGAGAGCAGGCTGCCCGCGTCGTCCACCACGCTCACCGCCTTGGGGTTCATCTCGGGCACGCTGCTGGCCACCAGGTGCACGATGCCGGCCACCTGCGCACGGTCGAGCGTGCGGCCGGGGTGCAGGGTGAGCAGCACCGAGGCGCTGGGTTTTTGCTGTTCGCGAAAGAAACCGTTCTGGTTGGGCAGGGCCAGGTGGATGCGCGCGCTCTGCACCGAGGAGAGCGATTGGATCGAGCGGGTGAGTTCGCCTTCGAGGCCGCGCTGGAACGTGAGCCGCTCCTGGAACTGGGTCATGCCGAAGCGGTTGGACTCCATCTGCTCGAAGCCCGAGACAGAGCCCTTGGGCAAACCTTGCGAGGCCAGGCGCAGGCGCGTGTCGTGCACCTTGTCGGCCGGCACCAGAATGGCCTGGCCGCCTTCGGCGTGTTTGTAAGGCACGTTCATCTGCGAGAGCTGCGCCACCACCGCGCCGCCGTCCTTGTCGCCCAGGTTGGCGTAGAGCACACGGTACTCGGGCTGGCGGCCCATGAAGAAGAAAGCCAGGGCGATCGCCAGCAAGGCGAGTGCGCCCAGACCCAGCTTGATCTTCTGGGCCTGGTCCATGCGCGAAAGGCCTTCACTGAGAGCGCTTCGGCTTGCGGGCTGGAGTTCTATCGGTGCCAGGGTGGTGCTCATGTGCGGGGCTCGGGTAGAGGGTCTGTTTCGGGACGAAGAACATCCCGTTGCGACCGATTATTCGGCCCCACCCCCTGCGCCATACCCACGATAAGGCCCTGCTTTGTGCCCTTATTCCCGCTGCGTGAGCGGCCCTCGCCGCCTAGCATCAACGCATTCACTTTGTGAGAGGAATCTGCCATGGACATGCGCATCTCCCCCATGACCAGCCAGGCGTTGACCGGCATTGGTCAAACCCAGCTCAAGCGCCCCGGCGGTGTGGGCGGCGCCGGAGGCGTCGAAGGTGGCTTTGCCGCCAACCTCAAGGACGCACTCAAGAGCGTGAGCGCTTCGCAAGAAGAAGCCTCGCGCCTGCAAACCCAGGTGCAACTGGGCAACCCCAAGGTGAGCCTGGAAGAAACCATGCTCGCGATGCAGAAGTCGCAAGTGGGGTTTCAGGCCACGCTGCATGTGCGCACCCGGATGGTCCAGGCCTACACAGACATCATGAACATGGGGGTTTAGAAGCCCCCCTGCGCCGCTCACGCGGCTTCCCCCCGGTGGGGGGACGATGCCTGCGGCCTGGCGGAGCCAGTTCCGCGGCATCTCTGGGTTCAGGCATTTCGCGCCGGACCCGTTTTTTCGCCCCCTCGTTTCCCCCCTCGTGGTCAATGCATGGGTTGGGGTTGATTGCGATCGATCAACTGGGCCAGATCGTTCAACCACGGCTCGGCCAGGTTGCGTATCTCGGCGTCCGTGCGCAGGATGCGCTGCATGATCTTGGTCTTTTCCTTGCGGTCTTCCGGCGCCAGCGCGTCGGTCTTGGACTTGAAGCGCAACTGCGCGATCAACACCGCGCAAGCACCTTCCAGGCGCACGACCTGGTCCCAGTTTTCCGTCTTCGCCGCTTCGAGCATCTGGCTGCTCGTGCGCTCGATGGCTTTGTAGTAGTCCAGCAAGCTGTGCTCCATGTCAGGCCCCTTGGCCCGGTGCGGGCGTTGCGGCAGCGCCGCGGATCTGCTTCCACGAATCGGCCAGCGGCTCGATCAGGTCGATCACCTCGGTCACCAGCGAGCGGTCGTTGCGCAGGTTGGCCAGGGTCAGGCGCTGCACGGCGTAGCCATACAGGCCATTCAGATTTTTTGCCAGATCGCCACCCTGCGCCATGTTCAAACCACCCTTGAGGCCTTCTTCGAGGATGCGCACGGCCTTGCCGACGGCCATGCCCTTGGCTTCGACCTCCCCACGCTCCATGGCACCACGCGCCGCGTTGAGCGACTGCATGAGGCCGTCAAACAGCATGCCCACCAGCTGGTGCGGGTCGGCGGTGCTCACGCCGGTGTCGGCGGATACGCGTTTGTAGGCGGCGGCGGATCGGGAGTTCACAGAGGTAAACATGGCTTCGGTTCCTTGTGGCTGATACCTTTCTGTATCGGCATGCACTGCGGGGACTGTAGGCGCTGTGGCAGGGAAATGGGGGGTGAAAGTGGATGCAGATTCCATGCGTGTGCGTTTCTGTCAGCGGCATCACGCAGCGCGTGAAAAACCCGACCGGGCAGGGCGCTGCGCAGGGTCGGGTTGGCGATGGTTTGATCGGGTTCTATCCCGTGCTTTTGTTCCACATCGCCACCTGCTGGTTCACGAAGGCGCCCAGGCTGCTCAAGCGCCCCACGGCGGCGTCCATCGCGTTGTATTGCGCCAGGTAGCGGACTTCGGCCCGGGCGGCGCGATCGTTGACGCGCTCCTGCTCCTTGCCATTGCGGGTCACCGCCTGCTTCAACGAGTCGGTTCTTGCGCTCAGCGCACCGGCCGTGCCAGCAATGCCGTCTGCGAACGCCTTGACCTTCAGACCAAAACCAATGGTCGTTGCATCGCCATCTTCGGATGTGAACAGGTTGCGAACGGCCGAAAGATTCTCCATGGCTGCCGTGAGCTTGTCGGCCTTGACCTCCAGGGTTCCGTTCTGGGCAGCGACGATGCCGATATCGGCCAGCCGGGTGAAAGAGCCGTTGCCGGTGACGGAGCGCATCATGCCGCGCAGTGCGTTCTGCAAGCCCACAGCGGTGCTGTCGCCCTGCAGGGAGCCCGCCGTCTTGGTGGTTTCGTTGTAGGCGGTGGCTGTCGTCAGCAGTGTGCTGATGCTGTTGTAGGCATCCACGAAAGCCTGGATGTTCTTTTTCATGCCTTCGGTGTCGGCGCTGATGTTGATGTCCACCGCGGCCGTTGTGGGCTTCTTGAGTGTGAGCGTCAACCCGGGCACGGTGTCCGAGAGCTGGTTGGTGGCGCTCTCCAGGTCCACGCCATCGATCGAGAACTGTGCGTTGGCAGCGGGCTGGGCCTGGGTCATGCCGCCCACGGCCCCGCCGCCGAACGCCAGCTTTTGCAGACCGTCGGCATTGCCGCCCGTGACCGCCACGGTGAAGGTGTTTGCCGCGCCGGTTTCCTTGCCGCGCATGATGATGCGTTCGCCGGACGCGTCTTTGAGCACGGTGGCGGTCACGCCGACGTCGCTGCTGTTGATCTTGGCCGCAATGGCCGCAGGGCTGTCCTCCCCCGCGAGGATCTCGATGTCCTTGACCGCTCCGCCCGCCACGCTGAAGCTCAGCGTGCCTGTACCGAGTCCGCTGGCCGTGTTGAGCACGCCGCTGGCTGCGGACTGCGATGACGCCAGAGACGCCACCGACAGCGAGAACCGACCCGCCGTGGCGGTGGATGTGGCAGAAACGGCGACCTCGGCAGCATTGCCGGATGTGGCGTTGAAGCCGCTCCAGCTCGCAGGATCGCCCAGCTTGGCGGCCAGGGTGCCCAGGTTGTCGATGCTGGACTTGATCGTGCTGAGGATGGAGATTTTCGACTGGAAAGTGGTGGCCTGTCGCTGCAGCGGCTGCAGCGGTGCACGCTCCAGAGCGACCAGCTGCGACACGATGCTTTTGATGTCGATGCCGCTGGCGAGACCAGGTGAAGAGATGGCTGACATGAGCTTTCCTTTTCGGAATGAACGCAGTGCACGCAGCAGGCATGCACTCGGTTGATGCCGCAAGTGACAAAGCGGCGGGACGGAAAACCGCCTCCGCCGCTGCGATCACCGCACATTGAGGCGCGGTGATCCCGGTTGCTGCGAAATCAACGCAGCAGGGCCAGCACGCCCTGAGGTGCCTGGTTGGCCTGGGCCACCATGGCCGTACCGGCCTGCTGCAGGATCTGCGAGCGCGACAGGTTGGACGTCTCCTTGGCGAAGTCGGCATCCACGATACGGCCGCGGGCGGCAGCGGTGTTTTCCGCAGTGATCTGGATGCTGCTCACAGCGTTCTCGAAGCGGCTCTGCAGGGCGCCGAGGTTGGCGCGCGAGGTGTTCACGGCCTCCAGTGCCTTGTCGATCTGCACCAGGGCGGTCTGCGAGTTGTCGAAGCTCTGCACGTTCAGGCCGGCGATGCCGGTGGTGGCGACTGCGGCGGTCGTGCCAGCGGCAAATCCAGCGATCGGCACCGTGGCCGAAGCGCCGGCCACAACGATGCTGCCGGAGGTGCTGCGCAGGCTGATCTGGCCGGTGGCGGCGTCGTAGGACGCACCCACGTTGGTCTGGGCGGAGACCTTGTTGATGGCCGAGACCATCTGGTTGGCGCGCTCGCCGGCGCTTCCGGCTGCGGTCACGGCGCCGATGTCGACACCGTTGATCGTCACGCCACCGGCGGGGATGGCCGTGGCGAAACCCGTCAGGGCGCTGGCGGCCACCGAAGTTGTGGCGATGTTGGTGGTGCCGCCCAGGTTGGCGAGGGTCACGTCGGCAATGGTGGAGACGGTGATGGTCTCGCCGGCGTTGGCGCCGACCTGGAAGGACTGCGATGCGAAGCTGCCGTCGAGCAGGCTGGTGCCGTTGAACTTGGTCGAGCCAGCGACGCGGCCGATCTCGTCCTTGAGCGCGGTCACTTCAGCGTCGAGTGCGTTGCGGTCGGTTTGGTTGTTGGTGGCGTTGGACGACTGCACGGCCAGTTCACGCATGCGCTGCAGCATGTCGCCCACTTTGCCCAGCGCGCCTTCAGCGGTCTGCGCCAGCGAGATGCCGTCGTTGGCGTTGCGGGCAGCCACGTTCAGGCCGCGCACCTGGGCGTTCATGCGCTCGGAGATGGCGAGGCCGGCGGCGTCGTCCTTGGCACTGTTGACACGCAGACCCGAAGACAGGCGCTGCATGGAAGTGGCCAGCGAACCGGCTGACTGGGTCAGGTTGCGCTGGGCGGTCATCGACATCACGTTTGTGTTGATGGTGGTCATAACTAACTCCTAAAGGATGGATAAAAAGTAATCCGGCATTGCTGCCAATCTCAACGCCAGCCAGAAGGCTGGCCGCCATGACCGGAGCTGGCTGCACGCGCCGGATGGACCCCAGGTCTCTTCCAACTCGCCGCTTCACTTGCCGGACGACGAACCTTTCTAGAAGTCCGTTGAGTTCAATTTCGGAGACCTGCACGGATTCTTTAGCCCTGCTTGAAATTCGTTTCGCAAATAAGCAGGTGCTGTGCGGTCCAGTTCGGCGCTTAGATGTTTGAGCTGCGCAGCGCAGGTGCTGCACGGGTGCTGCTCAAGGGCGGTTCAGGGCCCGAACAGGCACGACCGTTTTGAGAACCAAAGACGTAGGCATTGGGATGACACGCAGGTGCTGCACACCTGACACGCGGTACAGCCGTTTACCGATTCAAGATTTTTTACCCCTCGACACAATTACACACATCGGGTCAGGAGTTGTAAGCAAGTCGCCAACAGCACTGCCCCCACCACCGAAGGAAACATCATGGACAGCGAACAACTCCTGGCAGAAATCCGCGAAGCCAACCTGACCTATCTGATGCTGGCTCAGAACCTGATCCGCAAGGACCGCGCCGAAGCGCTGTTCCGCCTCGGCCTGACCGAAGAAGCTGCAGATCTGCTGGGCATGCTGTCCACCGCGCAGTTGCTGAAGATCGCGTCTTCCAACATGCTGCTGTGCCGCTTCCGTGTGGACGACGACCTGGTGTGGAACCTGCTGACCAGCCACAACGTGAAGAAGGTGGACAACGCCACCACCACGCAGCTGCACGCCAGCATCCTCATGGCCGGCAAGTTCGCCGAGTCCATGGCCGCACACTGAGCTGCGCGGTTACAAGTTTCCCTTCCCTCACGCTCCAGGAACACACCATGGCCGTCGGCAAAAGCATCCTCAACGAGTCCCGCGACATCGAACGCGCGGTGGCCCTGATCCAGCTCGGTGCGCGCCTGCAGGTGCTGGAGTACGAAACGTCGCTGTCGTACGAGCGCCTGTTGCGCTTGTACAAGGAAGTGGCGGGCAAGAGCCCTTCGAAAGGCCAGTTGCCTTTCTCCACCGACTGGTTCCTCACGTGGCAGCCCAACATTCACGCCTCGCTGTTCCTCAACATCCACGAGTACCTGAGCAAGACCAGCGAACTCGAAGAGATCGACACGGTGATCAAGGCCTTCCGCCTCTACAACGACCAGATGACGGCCAGCTCGATCGAGCCCATCCTCTCGGTCACCCGCGCCTGGCGCCTGGTGAAGTTCGTGGACAACGGCATGCTGACCCTGACCAAGTGCACCTGCTGCGGCGGCCACTTCGTCACCGAGCCCTATGAAAACCGCCACTTCGTGTGCGGCCTGTGCCAGCCACCGGCCAGGGCAGGCAAAGGCGCTGCATCCGGCGGACTCCGCTTGCACTGATCACTGCCTTTCCCAAAACATGAAATGGACCCCGATGCGGGTCCATTTCGCGTTTATGGGTCCCATCAATCGCACCTAGAGTTGGTCGATAGAAATGGCATCCCCCCAAAGTCACGCGTCACCTGTGTGCCGCGTCCTCTTTCAGGCCCAAACACATGTTCGTCATCATCGGTTTCATCGTCTCGATGCTTTGCATCTTCGGCGTCTACATCTTTCACGGTGGCAACATCGCGGTGGTGCTCAAAGCCTTGCCGTTCGAGATGACGACCATCCTGGGCGCGGCGATCGGCGCTTTCCTCATCAACAACCAGATGAAGGTGATCAAGGCCTCGGTCAAGGGCCTGGCCGGTTGCTTCAAGGGCAGCCGCTACACCAAGGCGCGTTACATGGAGCTCATGGCGCTGCAGTTCGACATCTTGCAGAAGGCGCGCAAGGAAGGCCTGATGGCGATCGAGCAGGACGTGGAGAACCCGCACGACTCGGCGGTGTTCAAGAAGTACCCCACCATCGCCGCCGACCACCACGTGGTCGAGTTCATCACCGACTACCTGCGCATGATGGTCTCGGGCAACCTGAACGCACACGAGATCGAGTCGCTCATGGACAGCGAGATCGAAACCCACCACCAGGAAGCGCACGCACCGGTGGCCGCCATCGGCCGCCTGGCCGGTGGTCTGCCGGCCTTCGGCATCGTGGCCGCCGTGCTGGGCGTGGTGAACACCATGGGCTCGGTGGGCCAGCCGCCCGCGGTGCTCGGCGGCATGATCGCCTCCGCCCTGGTCGGCACGTTTCTCGGCATCTTGCTGGCCTACGGTGTGTTCGAGCCGCTCGGTGGCCTGATGGACCAGAAGGTGGAAGAGAGCAGCAAGGAATTCCAGTGCATCAAGACCACGCTGCTGGCCAGCATGCAGGGCTATGCGCCCGCCACGGCCATCGAGTTCGGTCGCAAGGTGCTGCTGTCTGATGTGCGCCCGACTTTCAACGAACTCGAAGCCCACGTGAAGGGCAAGAAGTGATCCAGCGGAAAGAACACCATGGCTGATGGCAAGAAGCTGCAACCGATCATCATCAAGCGCATCAAGAAGAGCGGTCATGCCGCTCACGGCGGTGCGTGGAAGATCGCCTACGCCGACTTTGTGACGGCCATGATGGCGTTCTTTCTGCTCATGTGGCTGCTGGGCTCCACCGCCAAGGGTGAGCTCGATGGCATCGCCAGCTATTTCCAGTCGCCGGTGAAGGTCTCGCTCATGGGCGGGGCGGGCACGGGCAACAGCAGCAGCATCCTGCCCGGTGGCGGGCGCGATCTGAGCAAGTCGTTTGGCCAGATGGACAGCGGCGAGGCCGAGCGTGCCGCCAAGGTGATGGGTGCGCAGATGGCGCAGGAAGTCAAGGCACGGCAAGAAGCCGCACGCCTGGACGCGCTGGAGAAAAAAATCGAGGTGCTGATCGAGAGCAATCCCAAGCTGGCCGAGTTCGGCTCGCAGATCCAGCTGGAGAAGACCACCGATGGCCTGCACATTCAGATCGTGGACCAGCAGAACCGCCCGATGTTCGATGCCGGCAGCTCGCTGGTGAAACCCTACATGCGCGACATCCTGCGCGAGATCGGCATGGCGCTGGGCGATGTGGAGAACCGCATCGCGCTGGCAGGCCACACCGACGCCACACCTTATGGTAGTGGCGAGCGTGGCTACAGCAACTGGGAACTCTCGGCCGACCGGGCCAACGCCTCGCGCCGCGAGCTGGTCTCCGGCGGCCTGCCCGACAACAAGCTGCGCCGCGTGGAAGGTCTGGCGTCGAGCCGGCTGCTGCGCCCCGAGACCCCGACCGATCCGATCAACCGGCGCATCAGCATCGTGGTGATGACGCAGGCGGCCGAAGACCGCATGGCGCCGACCTCGCTGCCTGCGGCCGCGCCTGCACCGCTGCCCGCCGCGACGGTCGAAACATCGATGGCGCCTGCGCTTCAGATTCCGGCCGAAGTGACGAAATCATCTCCAGGGAGTGGTGGCTGAACGGCTGCCATCTCCAACCCACCGACCCACCCGCCCTCGGAGGCCTGCATGACCACCCCGATGAAATTCCTGATCGTTGACGACTTCTCCACCATGCGCCGCATCGTGCGCAACCTGCTCAAAGAGATCGGTCACACCGACGCGGACGAAGCCGAAGACGGCGCCATCGCGTTGAACAAGCTGCGCAACGGCGTGTTCAACTTCGTGGTCTCCGACATCAACATGCCCAACATGAACGGCTTCGAGCTGCTCGCCGAGATCAAGAAGGATGAGAAGCTCAAGCACCTGCCGGTGCTGATGGTCACGGCCGAAGCGCGCAAGGAAGACATCGTGCTGGCAGCGCAAAGTGGCGCGGCCGGTTACATCGTCAAGCCCTTCACCAAGGCGACGCTGGAAGACAAGCTGGCCAACATCTTCAAGAAGCTCGGCATTTAAGGACCGCTGCCATGAACCACGATGACGCAGCGAATCCGGGTGCTCCGCAGATGTTCCAGAAACTGGGCTCCATCACGCGCCAGTTGCACGATGCATTGAAAGAGCTGGGCTACACCGACAAGCTCAAGGGCACGGTCGACCAGTTGCCCGACGCGCAAAGCCGCCTGTCCTACATCGCCCGCCTCACCGGCGAAGCCGCCGACAAGGTGCTCAACCACGTTGAACTCGGCAAGACCGAGCAAGGCCTGATCGCCGAGCGTGGCCGCCAGCTGGCCGACACCATCTCCCGTGTGCCCGCGCTGGCCAAGGCCATGCCCGAGCTGATGGAGTGGACGAACGACATCATCGTCACCAGCGAACAGACCGACGCGCGCCTGACCGACATCATGATGGCGCAGGACTTCCACGACCTCACCGGCCAGGTGATCGCCCGCGTGGTGCAACTCGCCGGCACGATCGAAGAGCAACTGCTCGGCCTGCTGCTGCAGTCGGCCCCCTCGGGCCAGCCCGGCCAGGACCACGCCTACGAACTGGCGGGCCCCGTGGTGGAAGGCACGGGCCGCACCGATGTGGTCAACGACCAGCAACAGGTCGACGACCTGCTCGCATCACTCGGTTTCTAACCCCCGCGGCGCTGCGCGCCCAAGCGCCCCGATCCCGAAGAGGTGCATCCGAGAAAAGCACCCCTACACAGCGTCTTATTCCCCTTTAGTTTTCCCCAGCGGATTCCAGAATCGGATTCACCGATCACGTGAACCCGCAACATGGAATCCTCCAGTCAAGACAAGAACCTGCCCGCCACCGCGCAGCGCCTGAAAAAGGCCCGCACGGACGGTCAGGTGCCGCGTTCCAAGGACCTGTCCAACCTCATGGTGCTGGGCGGCGGATCGCTGATCTTGCTGGCGCTCGCACCCACCGGTTTCGACAAGCTGCGCACCACACTGCAGAGCCAGCTGCGTTTTGACAACGCATCGTTGCAACAACCTGGCCAGATGCTGCAACGCCTCGTGGACGGATTCGCGCAAGGCCTCATGCTGTACCTGCCACTGGGCCTGCTGGTGCTCGCGGTGGCCATTGGCGCCTCGGTGGCCGCCGGCAGCTACGCGCTCAGCACCAAACCCCTCGTGCCCGACCTCAGCCGCCTGAACCCGCTCAAGGGCTTTGGCCGGCTGTTCTCCAAACAGCAACTGGTCGACACCTTCAAGCTCTTCGGTGTGACCGCCATCGTCTTCGTGGTCGCCTGGCAGTTCATCGGCGCCCATGCAGAGCTGTTTGCCACGCTGGTCATGCAGCCGCTGGAGTCCGGCATCGGGCAACTGGGCAGCTGGATCGTCACCGGCGTGAGCCTGCTGCTGCTGGTGGTGGGCTTCTTTGCGCTCATCGACGTGCCGATGCAGAAGTTCCTGCACGGCCAGCAGCTCAAGATGTCTCACCAGGAGGTGAAGCAGGAGCACAAGGAAGCGGAGGGCGACCCGCATGTGAAGGCACAGCGCCGTGCGCGCCAGCGCGAGATGGCCCAGCGCAACAGCGTGGGCGCCGTGCCCAAGGCCGATCTGGTGGTCATGAACCCGACCCACTACGCCGTGGCCATCCGCTACGACGACGCCTCCATGAACGCACCGCGCGTGGTGGCCAAGGGCGCCGACCTCATCGCCATGAAGATTCGCGACGTGGCCAAGGCCCACAACGTGCCGGTGCTGCAGTCGCCCATGCTGGCGCGTGCGCTCTACGCCCACGCCGAGCTCGACGGCGAAGTGCCTTCGGCGCTCTACACCGCCGTGGCCCAGGTGCTGGCCTATGTGTACCAGCTCAAGGCCGCCCTCAAGGGCCAGGGCGCCATGCCCGGCGAGATGCCCACCCCGCAAGTGCCGCCCGAGCTGGACCCGCACTACAAGAAATCCGCTTCCAAGGACACTGAATGAACGCCTTGCAACCCTTGCAGCAATGGTTTGCGCGCAACGCCGGCTGGGCCGGTGGTCTGGCCGCCCCCATGCTGGTGATCACGATCCTGTCGATGATGGTGCTGCCGCTGCCGCCCTGGCTGCTGGACACCTTCTTCACGCTCAACATCGCGCTGGCTCTGGTGGTGATGATGGTGGCGGCCTACATGAAGCGCCCGCTGGACTTCTCGGTGTTCCCCACCGTGCTGCTGCTCACCACGCTGCTGCGCCTCTCGCTCAACGTGGCCTCCACCCGTGTGGTGCTGCTTGAAGGTCACACCGGCCCGGGCGCGGCCGGCGCGGTGATCGAGGCCTTCGGCCACTTCCTGATCGGTGGCAACTTCGCGGTCGGCTTTGTGGTGTTCGTGATTCTGGTGGTGATCAACTTCATCGTGATCACCAAGGGCTCGGAGCGCATCGCCGAGGTGTCGGCCCGCTTCACGCTGGACGCCATGCCCGGCAAACAGATGGCGATCGATGCGGATCTGAACGCCGGCCTGATCGACGAGAAGCAGGCCAAGAAGCGGCGCCAGGAAGTGGGCGACGAGGCCGAGTTCTTCGGCTCCATGGACGGTGCCTCCAAGTTCGTGCGTGGCGACGCCATCGCCGGCATCCTGATCCTGGTCATCAACATCATCGGTGGCTTCGCGGTGGGCGTGATGCAGCACGGCCTCTCGGCCGGTGAAGCGGCCAGCACCTACATCCTGCTGGCGGTGGGCGATGCGCTGGTGGCGCAGATTCCCTCGCTGCTGATCTCGGTGGCCGCGGCCATGGTGGTCTCGCGCGTGGGCAAGGACGAAGACCTGGGCGCGCAGGTGATGGACCAGATGTTCCTCTCCTCCAAGGTCATGGGCATCGTGGCGGCGGTCATGTTCCTGTTGGGCGTGATCCCGGGCATGCCGCACCTGGTGTTCCTCGCGTTTGCCGCCATCTTCGGCGCGCTGTGCTGGTGGCGCCTGCGGGAAGAAGGCAAGCCGGTGGCCGAGCCCGAGGCACCTGCCTTGCAGAGCGATGGCGAGGCCACCTGGGACGACCTGCAGCCGGTGGACCTGCTCGGCCTGGAGCTGGGTTACCGCCTGATCGCCATGGTGGACAAAACCCGCCAGGGCGACCTGCTGACCCGCATCAAGGGCGTGCGCAAGAAGTTCGCCCAAGAGGTGGGTTTCCTGCCGCCGGCCGTGCACGTGCGCGACAACCTGGAGCTGCGCCCCAGCGCCTACCGCATCACGCTGCGCGGCGTGGTGGTGGGCGAGGGCGAGGTGTTCCCCGGCATGTTTCTGGCCATCGATCCGGGTGGCCTGGGCACCCCGCTGATTGGCACCCCCACCACCGACCCGGCGTTTGGTCTGCCCGCGCACTGGATCGAAGAAAAGCAGCGTGAAAACGCGCAGATGGCCGGTTTTACCGTGGTTGATTCCGAGACTGTGCTGGCCACGCATCTTTCACACTTGATGCAAGTCCAGGCAGCCAAGTTGCTGAGCCGGACGGAGACCCAGGACCTGGTTGAACACGTCACCAAACTGGCCCCCAAACTGATCGAAGAAGTCGTGCCCAAGATGATCTCCGTTGCCACCTTCCAGAAAGTGCTGCAGCTGCTGCTGGAAGAGTCGGTGCACGTGCGCGACATCCGCACCATCATCGAAGCGATCGCCGAACACGCCACCGCCACCACCGACCCGCAGGAGCTGGCCCGCCGCGTGCGCACCGCGCTCTCGCCGGCCATCGTGCAGCAGATCTACGGCCCGGTGAAAGAGCTCGAAGTGATCGCCATCGAGCCCGGCCTTGAGCGCCTGCTGATGCAGGCCTTGAGCGGCGCGTCCAACGGAGCACTGGACCCCGGCGTGGCCGAGATGCTGAGCAAGTCGGCCACCGACATCGCCAACAAGCAGGAAGAAAAAGGCGTGCCCGCCTGCCTGCTGGTGCCCGACGCCATCCGCAACGCCATGGCGCGCCTGCTGCGCCGTGCCGCGCCCCGCCTGCAAGTGCTGGCGCACAGCGAAATTCCTGAAACCCACCTGATCCGCATCGGCCCGATTCTTGGAGAACTTGCATGAACATCCAGCGCTTCACCGCTCCCACCTCCCGCGAAGCCATGGCCAAGGCCCGCAATGCCTTCGGCGACAGCGCCGTCATCCTCTCCACCCGCTCCACCGCAGAGGGTTTCGAGGTGATGGCCGCGGCCGAGGAGAGCCTCGCCCCGCTGGGCAACAGCGCCAGCCCTGCGCCGATCACCACCCGCCCGGCCGCCGCGACCAGCACGTTTGCTGCCCGCGCCAAAGCCACGACCACCCCCACGGCCACCCAGGCCCAGCCCGAGTCGGTGGAAGGTGACACCGAAGCCCTGGCCATGAGCACGCTGTCGTTCCAGGAATACGTGCGCGAACGCATGCTGCGCAAGCGCCGCGAGACGCTGCAGGACAGCGCCCCCGCCGAGCAGGCCGCCCCCGCGCAGCCCCTGCCCATGCCCGCCGCCGATCCCATCGTGGTGCCGGTGCAGCGCTTCAACGAGCCCGAGCGCGCCAGCTTCGGCAGCCGCCTGGGCCAGCAGCCGATCCGCACCCGCGAAGAAGAACCCGCCTGGGAAGACTCGCAGCCCTCGGTGCGCTTCGCCAGCAACGAAGACACCCGCATGGCGGTGGAGCTCTCCGCGCTGAAAGAGATGATCGAGGAGCGCTTCAACACGCTGGCCTGGCTCGGTTCGTCCAAGCAGAACCCGATCCAGTCCAACCTGATGCTCAAGATGATCCGCGCCGGGTACTCGCCCGCCATGGCCCGCGCCGTGCTGGAGCGTGTGCCGGTGGACGCCGGTGCTGCTGAGGCCTTCCGCTGGCTCATGGATGTGCTCACCCGCAACCTCAAGGTCAGCGCTTCCACCGCCGGCCTGTGCGACGAAGGTGGCGTGGTCTCGCTGATCGGCGCCACCGGTGTGGGCAAGACCACCACCGCCGCCAAGCTCGCCGCCCAGTGCGTCAAACAATACGGCGCGGCCAGCGTGGGCATGATCACGCTGGACACCTACCGCGTCTCGGGCTATGAGCAGCTGCGCGCCTACGGCCGCATGCTCGGTGTGGTGGCCCACCTGGCCCACGACCGCGCCGCGCTGAAAGACCTGCTCAACCTGCTCTCGGGCAAACGCCTGGTGATCATCGACACCGCCGGTCTCGGCCAGCGCGACCAGCGCATCCAGGACATGCTCGACGTGCTGGACATGCCCAAGGTCAAGAAGACCCTGGTGCTCAACGCCGGCTCGCACGGCGACACGCTCGACGAAACCCTGACCTCGTTCAAGGCCAGCTCGCTGCACGGTGTGGTGCTCTCCAAGGTGGACGAAGCCGTGAAACTCGGCCCGGCGCTGGACGCACTCATCCGCCACCAGGTGACGCTGCGCGGCGTGGCCAACGGCCAGCGCGTGCCCGAAGACTGGCAGAACCCCGATGCCTCGACCCTGGTGCGCATGTCCATGGGCACGGCCGGCAAGTCGGCCTACGACCCGGTGGCCACCGACATGGGCTTCTACTTTGCCCCCACCAACGCACGCGGCGTGAACCTGGGGGCCTCGCATGTTTGAACACGGCTTCGACCAGGCCGCCGGCCTGCGCGGCGAGAGCCGCAGCGGTGGCGCCGCACTGCTCCCGGTGGCCAGCCCGGCGCAACCCGCGCGCGGCCACGAATGGCTCTACATGCTGGCCGGTTGCCTGGCCAACCAGGGGCGCTCGGTGGTCATCGTGGACGGCACCGCCAGTGAGTCCGCCAGTTTCCAGCGCGAAGCCGGCAGCCATCTGGGCCTGTTGCGCGCGCTGCAAGACCCGTCCATCGGCCACCTTGAGCACCCCAACGACCTTGCCGACTGGCTGGTGATGCCCGGCGCGCGCGGTCTGCAAGCCTTGCAGGAAACCGCCCGGGCCGCTGGCGCACCGGTGGCGCTCTCGCGCCTGCTGGCGCCGTTTGCACCGGGTGTGGTCGTGCTGCTGTTTGCGCCCGCCTTCGCGTTGGCCAACCTGCTGCCCGGCCTGAACGCCCGCGCCATGGTGCCGGTGATCGACCAGCCGCAAGCCAGCATCGACGCGTACGGCGCTGTGAAGCTGCTGCACACCGCCGGCCTGTTGCCCGTGCTGGCGCCACTGGCCTCGGGCGGTGCGCAAGCGCTGCAGCCGCTGGTGACCTCGGTCACCGACTGCGCGGCCAAACACCTGGGCCTGAAGCTGGAGAGCTGGCCCGCCCACACCTGGGGCCACCGCGCCCAGGCCAGTGCCATGTCTTCAACGGCCGAGACCGGCCTGCACGGCTACCACGGTCTGGCCCGCGTTGCCCCGACGACCCCCCTCTGGAGCTGAAGATGTACACCGCCAAAGGCACGCTCAACCGCGACGAGCAGCTGCGCAAATACAGCCCGCTGGTGCGGCGTCTGGCCCACCACATGATCGCCAAGCTGCCCCCCAGCGTGGAGCTCGACGACCTGATCCAGGTCGGCATGATCGGCCTGACCGAAGCCATTGCGCGCTTCGAGCCCACGCAGGGCGTGCAGTTCGAGACCTTCGCCAGCCAGCGCATCCGCGGCGCCATGATCGACGAGCTGCGCGAAGGCGACTGGATGTCGCGCGGTTCGCGCAAGAGCCAGAAAGACATTGAACAAGCGGTGAGCCGCCTGCAGCAAAAACTGCAGCGCGTGCCCAAGGAATCCGAGATCGCCGCCGAGCTGGGCATGGAACTCGCCGACTACCAGCACCTGCTGGCCAAGGTGCGCGGCACGCAGCTGGTGTACCTGGAAGACATCAGCGGCAACAGCGACGACGAAGACGGTTTCCTCGACCGCCACATGGGCGACAGCGAAGCCGACCCCTCAGCCAAACTGCAGGACCACCGCATGCGCACCGCGCTGGTGGCCGCCATCAACGTGCTGCCCGAGCGCGAACAGCAGATCATGAGCATGTACTACGAGCACGACATGAACCTGAAGGAAATCGCGGCCGTGCTGGGCGTGACCGAATCGCGCATCTGCCAGCTGCACAGCCAGTCGATCGCGCGGCTGCGGTCGAAATTGCGCGAGCACTGAGGGCGCAGCGCGCTGGTTGGGGCACCTTGGCGCGAGGTGCAATACCGCAGGCGCAGTAGCCGTTGGTGCGTGGCAACGGCCATTGGCGTCAGGGGAGGGGCGTGGCTAGGATCGCCAGCGGTCCTGATCGAGCCGCCATCGAAGTGGGCTTCAAGGACCCCTCATCCACCTCGACGCTCATGCACCATGACAAACCCGCAACAACCCAAACCCCTGAGCCCCATTTTTGATGCGCTCGATGAAGCCCTCAGCGACGACGACACCGATCCCGACACCGATGACTTGCAGAGCGAAGCGATCCGCGCCATCTGGTACGGGTTTGATGCCCCGCAGGCCGTTCAGGCCCTGATCGACGAGCAAATCGAACAAGGCCTGGAGTTCGATGTGGACAAGGTCCGGGCGACCGTCGACAGGGAATTCGCCAAAAAGCGCGCTGCCGAGGCGCAATGGCCCGCAATCACCGACTTCGACAAGCTGGATCGCGCCTTCGTCCGCCTGCACGAGCAGGGCATTTGCGCCCTCCATTGCCCGGGCGACACCCAGGAGCAGGGCATTGAAGCGGTGGCGGACGTGCTCACAGACGACGACACGCCCGAGGACAAGTACCACGGCTATTGTTTTTATGACAGCCAGGACCTTGATCGGGCGCTTGACAACGAAGGGCTGCTGTTGGCCCACGGACACGTTGACCGCAGCGAAGCCGAGGATGCACAGCACATCGCTGTGGCCCAGGCGATCTGCGAAGCCCTGAGACAGGAAGGTCTTGAGGTCGACTGGAACGGTTCGACGAATCGGCGCATCAACCTGCCTTCATTCCGGTGGCAGCGGCGCTCGCCGGGCTGAGCGCTCGGCGTGGGTTCAGGGCTTGAGCTGCGCGCGGATCTCCCCGCCCTTGTGCGCGTTGGAGTGCACGTTCACGTACAGCGAGCCCATGTTGTAGGCCGCCAGCTGGGCGAGCGTGAGCTTGGCGCCGGCCGGCACCACGTAGGTGTTGTCGCCGGTTTTGGTGAGCGTCACGACCACCGGGCCGTTCTGACCGGCGGGGGCAATGTGGATGTGTGCCATGGTGCTCGCCACACCGGCGGTGGTGACGCTGCCGCTCACCGCGCCGTCGGCCGTCACCTGGATGTTGGCGGTGCCGCTGGCGCTGGTGGTCACGGGCGGCACTTCTTGCGCGCCGCTGAGTTTTTCATCGCCGCGCACGGCGCTGGCCACGGAGCCGGTCATCTTGTCGACGGTGGCGCAACCCATCAGCGTGGTGAGCGTGGCAGCGGCGACGAGGCCGAGCAAGGGTTTGAGGCGGAAAACAGATCTCATGGCAACTCCTTGGGTTCGACAACCGAACGAGGCCAGTATGGGTTCGCCTCGCGGGCGGGTCAAAGGGGTTGACCCGGTGCCTGGCCGAACATCACGTTGATGCGTGCCACGTACTTCGGCACCTCGCTGTCCACGCGGCGGCCTTCGTGCACGACCGAGGTGGGGCCGAAGCCGTGGCGGAAGAACAGGGCATCGCCCTTCTTCGGCACCACGTCCACCCAGCTGCCGTCTCGCCGGTACAGGCGGGTGTTGCCGCCCACCACGCCGTCCTCGGGGCCGTTGAGGTAGAGCAGCATGGTGAGGCCAGAGCGCAGGCCGGGCCACTCCAGCATCTCGCTGCGGTCGTCGCTCAGGCCGTAGCCTGGCCAGTCACCGTCGGTGTGGCGGTTGAAGACGTCCTGCGCGTCGTAGCGGTACATGTTGAGGCGGTGGCTCAGGCGCGGATGCAGTGGCGCGCCGAGCATGTCGGGCGGCAGCAGGTGGCCGATGCGCGCCATCACCGTGCCGAGCAAGGCTTCGTCGGCCACCCAGTGCACCGACTTGTTCATGCGCATGCCCGGCGGTGTGGCGATGCCGGGGGCCTCGTCTCGGTAGCCCATGCGCTCGGTGGCGGCGGTGATGCGGTCGGCTTCATCGGCGCTGACCACGTGGCTGATGGAGAAGGCCAGCAAGCCGCCGAGGTCGATGTCGTGGCGGGTGGCCGCGGGCAGCTCATCGGTGAGCGTGAGCGCTTCGGGCGTGGTCTCGAATGCGTGGATGGGCGTGTGCGGCACCACGCCGCCCATGGGCAGCGAGCCGTGCAGGCGGGCCACCACCCGCAGCGCCGGCCAGGTGGTGGTGTCGGTGGGCAGGCGCGCACCCATCACCAGCTCCCGCTGTTGGCCATGTCCACCCAGGGCTGGCTCGGGGGCAGGGCGTCGCCCTTTTGCAGCAGCTCGATGGAGATGTTGTCGGGCGAACGCACAAAGGCCATGTGGCCGTCACGCGGTGGGCGCAGGATGGCCACGCCGTGCGACTGCAGGCGCTCGCAGGTGGCGTAGATGTCGTCCACCAGGTAGGCCAGGTGGCCGAAGTTGCGCCCGCCGGTGTAGGTCTCGGGGTCCCAGTTGTGGGTGAGTTCGATCTGCGCGCTGTGGTCGCCGGGGGCGGCGAGGAAGGCGAGTGTGAAGCGGCCTTGCGGCACTTCGCGGATGCGCACGACTTCCAGGCCGAGGGCGTCGCGGTAGAACTTCAGGGAGGCTTCAAGGTCGGTCACGCGGACCATGGTGTGCAGGTATTTCATGACCCCGATTGGACCCAAGTTGCAAAACCTTGTCAGCCCACGGCTTTTCGGTGGCGCAACAGGTCGGGCACGAAGCCTGGCGCGGCTGCGTCCGCTGAACGCATAGCGCTAAAGCAATACGCACCCACGCTTTCGCACGAGTGCGTTGTCTTGCGTGTGACTGAACAGGGGTGAATTCCCTAGGTTGAGAAGTTCGTAAGTTCACTAACAATCGCTCCATCGCAGACATCAGCTTGTCGGCCTTTCACAGCACCGACACAGCAAGACACAGGAGAACGGATTTCCAACAGCCCCGCTGGCCCACCGGCCAACGGGGTTCTTGATGGTGATCGACATTCATGAGCACCGAATACATTCTCGAAACGCAGGAACTCACCCGCGAATTCAAAGGGTTCGTCGCGGTTGACAAGGTCAACCTCAAGGTCAAGCGCGGCTCGATCCACGCGCTGATCGGCCCCAACGGCGCCGGCAAGACCACCATGTTCAACCTGCTGACGAAGTTCCTGCCCGTGACCTCGGGCAAGATCTTCTACAAGGGCGAAGACATCACCAGCCACAAGGCGGCCGAGGTGGCTCGCACCGGCATGGTGCGTTCGTTCCAGATCTCGGCGGTGTTTCCCCACCTCACCGTGCTGGAGAACGTGCGCATCGGCCTGCAGCGAAAGCTGGGCACCAGCTTCCATTTCTGGAAGCCCGAGTCCAGCCTGTACGCCCTCAACGACGAAGCCATGGCCCTCTTGGAGCAGGTGGACCTGGGCAGCTTCGCGCAGACCCAGACGGTGGAGTTGCCCTACGGCCGCAAGCGCGCGCTGGAGATCGCCACCACGCTGGCGCTGGACCCCGAGCTGATGCTGCTGGACGAACCCACGCAGGGCATGGGCCACGAAGACGTGGGCCGTGTGGTGGAGCTGATCCGCAAGGTGGCGGCCAACCGCACCGTGCTGATGGTGGAGCACAACATGAACGTGATCGCCAACCTGTCGGACACCATCACGGTGCTGGCGCGTGGCTCGGTGCTGGCCGAAGGGCCGTACGAAACCGTGTCCAAAGACCCGCGTGTGCTTGAGGCCTATGTGGGCACGGTGGAAGAAGTATGAGCAAGGTTCTCCTGAAGGTCGCCGACCTCCACACCTGGTACGGCGAATCGCATGTGCTGCACGGCATCAACTTCGAGATCCGCGAAGGCGAGCTGGTCACGCTGCTGGGGCGCAACGGCGCGGGCCGCACCACCACCGTCAAGTCCATCCTGGGTCTGGTGGGCAAACGCACCGGCTCGATCCAGATCGACGGCGTGGAAACCATCCAGATGCCGACCAACAAGATCGCCCGCCTCGGCCTGGGCTACTGCCCCGAAGAGCGCGGCATTTTTTCGTCGCTGAGTTGCGAGGAAAACCTGATGCTGCCGCCCAAGGTGGGCGAGGGCGGCATGAGCGTGGAAGAAATCTACGAGATGTTCCCCAACCTCAAGGAGCGCCGCCACAGCCAGGGCACGCGCCTCTCGGGCGGTGAACAGCAGATGCTGGCGATGGCGCGCATCCTGCGCTCGGGCGCCCGCATCTTGTTGCTCGACGAAATCACCGAAGGCCTGGCCCCGGTGATCGTGCAGACGCTGGGCCGTGTGATCCGCGCGCTCAAGGCCAAGGGCCTGACCATCATCCTGGTCGAACAGAATTTCCGGTTTGCCGCGCCCCTGGCCGACCGCCACTACGTGATCGAACACGGCCAGATCGTGGCCACGGTCAACAAGAACGAGCTCGAGAGCAAATCCGACATGCTCAATGAGTATCTGGGCGTCTGACGCCCTTCCACCAAGAGGAGACTTCCATGAAGCGCAGTTTGATTTCAACCGCCGTGACCGCCGCCATTGCCACCGTGCTGGCCGGCGGCGCATCTTTCGCCGTGGCCCAGCAGGGCAAGCTCACCGGTGACGCCGTGAAGATCGGCGTGCTCACCGACATGTCGGGTGTGTACGCCGACTACGGTGGTCCTGGTGCCGTGGCTGCCGCCAAGATGGCTGTGGCCGACTTCGGCGGCACCATGTTCGGCAAGCCGATCGAAGTGGTCAGCGCCGACCACCAGAACAAGCCCGACATCGCCAAGAACGTGGCCCAGGGCTGGTTCGACCGCGACGGCGTGGACATCTCGGTGGAAAACCTGAACTCCGCCGTGGCCCTGGCCGTGCAGGCACTCGGCAAGGAAAAGAACAAGATCACCATCACCACCGGTGCCGCCTCGGCCCGCCTGACCAACGCCGACTGCGCACCCACCACCGGCATTCACTACCTGATGGACACCATTGCGTTGTCCAACGTGGTGGGCAAGGCCATTGTGAAAGACGGCGGCGACAGCTGGTACTTCCTGACCGCCGACTACGCCTTCGGCCACTCGCTGGAAAAAGACACCGGTGATGTGGTGAAAGCCGCTGGCGGCAAGGTGCTGGGCGCCGTGCGCCACCCGCTGTCCACCGGCGACTTCTCGTCCTTCCTGCTGCAGGCTCAAACCTCCGGCGCCAAGGTGGTTGGTCTGGCCAACGCCGGTGGCGACACGGTGAGCAGCGTGAAAGCCGCGGCCGAGTTCGGTCTGACCAAGAAACAGAACCTGGCTGCGTTGCTGATGCTGTTGACCGACGTGCACGCCATCGGCCTGCCCACGGCACAAGGCCTGTACCTCACCGAAGCCTGGTACTGGGACCTGAACGCCGAAACACGCGCCTGGGCCGACAAGTACAGCAAGGTCATGAACGGCCGCAAGCCCAACTCCAACCACGCCTCGGTTTATTCGTCGACGCTGCATTACCTCAACGCCATCAAGGCCGCCGGCACCGACGACACCGCCGCGGTGATGGCCAAGATGAAGGAAATGCCGATCAACGACATGTTCGCCAAGGGCGGCAAGGTCCGCGAAGACGGCCGCATGGTGCACGACATGTACCTGTTCCAGGTGAAGAAGCCTTCGGAGTCCAAGGGCGCCTGGGATTACTACAACCTCAAAGGCACCATCAAAGGCGACGAGGCTTTCCAGTCGCTGGCGCTGAGCCAGTGCCCCGGCGTGAAGAAGTGAGCCTGGGCTGATTTGAATTGACTTGAACTGAGCCGACCGGGCGGGCCGTGATTCACGGCCCGCCCCATTTCACCTGAATGCAATGACTGAAATATTTGGTGTGCCGACTGTGGCCTTCATGGGGCAACTCATGCTGGGGCTGGTCAACGGCTCTTTCTACGCAATCCTGTCGCTGGGGCTGGCCGTCATCTTCGGCATGCTCAACATCGTCAACTTCGCGCACGGTGCCCTCTACATGGTGGGCGCCTTCGTGGCGTGGATGATGCTCAACTACCTGGGCGTGAACTACTGGTTCGCACTGCTGCTTGCACCCCTGGTGGTGGGCGCCATCGGAGCCCTGATCGAGATGACCATGCTGCGCCGCCTGCAGCAGCTGGACCACCTCTATGGTCTGCTCCTCACCTTCGGTCTGGCGCTCATCTTCGAAGGCGTGTTCCGCGAGTTTTACGGCTCGTCCGGTTTGCCTTACGAACTTCCCGAGATCTTCCGTGGCGTGTTCGACTTGGGCTTCATGTTCCTGCCCAAGTACCGCGCGTGGGTGGTGTTTGTCTCCATCTTCCTGTGCCTGTTCACCTGGTACGTGATCGAGAAGACCAAGCTGGGCGCTTATTTGCGCGCCGGCACCGAGAACCCCAACATGGTTCGCGCCTTCGGCATCAACGTGCCGCTGATGGTCACCCTCACCTACGCCTTTGGTGTGGGTCTGGCCGGTCTGGCCGGTGTGATGGCCGCACCCATCTACCAGGTGAGCCCTCTGATGGGCTCCAACATCATCATCGTGGTGTTCGCCGTGGTCGTGATCGGCGGCATGGGCTCCATCCTGGGCTCCATCCTCACCGGCCTGGCGCTGGGCCTCATTGAAGGTCTGACCAAGGTGTTCTACGCAGAGCTCTCATCGACCGTGGTCTTCATCATCATGGTCATCGTCTTGATGATCCGTCCGGCAGGTCTGTTCGGCCGGGAGAAATAATGTCCAAAGCCACCCGCAACGTTTTTGTGGTGCTGTTCCTGGCACTGCTGGTCGCCCCTTTCGTGGGCTACCCCATCTTCCTCATGAAGGTGCTGTGCTTCGCACTGTTCGCCTCCGCGTTCAACCTGCTGATCGGCTTCACCGGCCTGCTCTCGTTCGGTCACGCCATGTTCTTCGGCTTTGCGGCCTACGTGGCCGGCCACGCCGCCAAGGTGTGGGGGCTCACGCCCGAGCTGGCGATCCTGGCGGGCACGGTGAGCGCGGCCTTCATTGGTCTCGTCACCGGCTGGCTGGCGGTGCGCCGCCAGGGCATCTACTTCTCCATGGTCACGCTGGCGCTGGCGCAGATGATTTATTTCATCTGCGTGCAGGCGCCGTTCACCTACGCCGAAGACGGCATCCAGAGCATCCCGCGCGGCAAGCTGTTCGGCCTGATCGACCTGACCGACGACCGGGTGATGTACTACCTGGTGGCGGTGATTTTCGCCGCAGCGTTTGCGCTCATTTACCGAATCATCCACTCGCCGTTCGGGCAGGTGCTCAAGTCGGTGCGTGAGAACGAACCGCGTGCGCTCTCGCTGGGCTACAACGTCGACCGCTACAAGCTGATGGCCTTCGTGCTCTCGGGCACCATCGCCGGTCTCGCGGGCGCCACCAAGTCGATCGCCTTCGGTATCGCCACGCTCACCGACGTGGGCTGGCAGATGTCGGGTGAGGTGGTGCTGATGACGCTGCTCGGCGGCATGGGCACCATCCTGGGCCCCACCGTGGGTGCGGCCATCATCGTGACCATGCAGAACTACCTCTCGGGCCTGGGCTCGCTGGTGTCCATCATCATGGGCGTGACGTTTGTGTTCTGCGTGCTCGTGTTCCGCCGCGGCATCGTGGGTGAAATCGAACACCGCTTCGGCGCCAAGAAAAGCTGAAGCCTTTCGGCGCAGACAAGAAAAAACCGGCCGAGGCCGGTTTTTTCTTGTCTGCAGAGGCTTGTTTCAGGCAGCCAGGGCCTGATGCGCCACCACCTCGCGCGAGATGTGTGCCACCGTCTGCTGGGGCGAACACTCCGACCACAACTTGCGGGCACAGCCTTCGCACTGACCGCACTGGGTGGCCACGCCCAACTCCAGCTGGATGTCGTCAAAGCCCATGCCCGAGCGGGCGCACTGGGCAATGGTCTTGTCGCTGATGCGGCGGCAGATGCAAACAATCATGGTGCTGGGCGGGCTCTGTGAATCTGAACGAATGATAATGAATCGCATTCATACTCGCAATACCGCTCAGCGGATGAAAACCCTCAGCTGACCGAACCCATCTGGCTCTGCAGGTAGTTCTGCAAACCCACCTTGTCGATCAGCTCGATCTGGGTTTCCAGAAAATCGATGTGCTCTTCGGTGTCGTCCAGGATGCCCTGCAGCAGGTCGCGCGAGACATAGTCACGCACCGACTCGCAATGGGCGATGCCGTCCTTGATCGTCTTCTGTGCGCCGGTTTCCAGCGCCAGGTCGCTCGCCAGCAGCTCGGGCACGTCTTCGCCAATGTTCAGCTTGCCCAGGTCCTGCAGGTTGGGCAGGCCGTCCAGCGTGAAGATGCGGTCCATGAGCTTGTCGGCGTGTTTCATCTCGCCGATGGACTCCTCGTATTCCTTGGCCGCCAGCTTGTCCAGACCCCAGTGCTTGAGCATGCGGTAGTGAACGAAATACTGGTTGATCGCGGTGAGCTCGTTCCTGAGCACCGTGTTGAGAAACTCGATGACTTTCTTGTCGCCTTTCATGGGGTCCGGCTTC